>CAVTDX010000040.1:0-35631 GCA_963733345.1 uncultured delta proteobacterium | reverse complement strand
TGTTTACAAATACAGAAGCAGCAATCTTCCTCACCTTGCGCTGCAACGCCCATTGTCAGATGTGCCACATCTGGAAGTATCCCACCGAGCCGGAAAAGGAGCTCACGGTAGACGAACTGGCGCGTTTGCCGTCAGGTTTCCTCAGGATCAACCTCGGCGGCGGAGAACCTACGCTGCGAAAGGACTTGACGGAAATCGTAGATGCGCTCCATCCGAAGACGAAACATCTTGAGATCAGCACGAACGGGTATTTGACCGAGAGGCTGGTCGCAGTGGGCAGGAAACACCCGGATTTGGGCGTACGGGTTAGCGTAGAAGGGCTGCCGGAGGTGAACGACAGGATCCGGGGACTGAAGAACGGTTTCGACCACGCCGTGAGGACAGTCCTGCGCCTCATGGACATAGGCATGAAAAACGTTGGGTTCAGCTTCACCATATCGCACAGGAACATCCATGAGATTGTAGATGCCTATCGGCTTGCCGCACGCCTCGGCGCCGAATTCACCCAGTGTATCGTTCATGACGCATGGCAATTCCGTATCCCGGATAACGTAATCGAGGAGAAGGAACGGGTGATCGAAGGCATCAAGGGGTTCATCGGGGAGCTCATCCAATCCCGGCGGAACGACTTCCACCTGAAGGTCAAGGACTGGTATCGTGCGTACATCAATCGAGGTTTCATAAACTTCGTGAGAGGCGACCGCCGGCTTCTTGCGTGTGGGGCGGGCACGAGTATCTTTTTTTTGGACCCATACGGCGAAGTCTACCCCTGCAATGCGCTCAAGGAATCGATGGGAAACCTGCGGGAAATACCTTTTGAGAGCCTCTGGAAGAGCCAGCGGGCTGACAAGGTCAGGGAGACGGTTTTGACCTGCCCCCGGAACTGCTGGATGACCGGCACCGTGCGCCCTGCCCTGCGCAAAAACCCTCTTAAACCGACTTACTGGGTCATGAAGAACAAGCTTCGCCTCCTCCGGGGCAAAGAAATCGATTGGAACCCTTGAAAATTGCCTTCATCGGACAAAAGGGAATACCGGCCACGTACGGTGGGATAGAGAAGTTCACCGACGAGGTAAGTACGAGGCTTGCCGCTATGGGGCATCAGGTCACAGTCTATGCGCGATCCCACTACCTTGACGGTCCCGGAAAGGAGCAAAGGTCCAAGCTTGGCTGGGTCACGAAGAGGAGCTTTGTGTGGAAGAACGTGCTCGTTCGAATTGTTCCATCCTTTCCGACAAAACATTTGGATGCCATCTCGCATACGGTATTGTGTTCTCTCGATGCACTCGTGAGGAGATATGACGCCGTCGTCTATCAGGCTATCGGACCGTCTTCTTGTTCCTTCATCCCGCGTCTCTTGTCGTCTTCTAAGGTCATTGTAATAATCCATAGCCTGGACTGGCGAAGGCAAAAGTGGGGTAGACTGGCGCAAATCCTTCTCCGGGCTGCCGAATACCCATCCACTCATTTCCCCCATCATTTGTTCGTCCTCTCAGGTATTCTACAGGACTATTACCGCGAGAGGCGCGGTCGTGATTCCGAGGTCCTCCCGCCCGGCATCGAAATCTCTGAGAACGGTCCCCGAAAGAGTCTGGAGGGATTGGGTATAGAGCAAGGAAAATATGTGCTCTTTCTTAACAGAATCATGCCTGAAAAGGGTTGTCATTACCTCCTCGATGCATTCAGCAGGATCGAGACAAATTGCCGCCTTGTCGTAGCGGGCGATAATTCTCAAGAACCGGATTATTTCAAGAAGCTCATGAGAGATTACCGGGACAAACGGATCATTTTTCTGGGGTATGTGCCCAAAGACGTGCTGTCGGCTCTCTATTCGAATGCCTTTCTGTACGTCCTGCCTTCCGATGTGGAAGGCCTTCCCCAGACCCTCCTTGAAGCGGCTGCTTACGGCTGCCCTACCCTGGCCAGCGACATCCCTGAGAATATGCAAACGCTAAGGGGACAGGGGCTCTATTTCAAACATGGCGACGTGGAAAGTCTTACCGAGGGCCTGAAGTGGGCTCTCTCGAATCCGGTTGGGCTAAGGAGTGCGGCTGATCGGGTCGGAACATTCGTCCGACATACCTATTCATGGGAACGAACTTGTGCAGTTCTCTTAGAGGGGATCTCACATGCTTAAAGAACGGGCCGGTTTTTTATCTAATCTTTTGAAACTATCTGACCTTGCCGTTGTCTATCTATCCTTTTTAGCAGCTTATTATCTCAGATTCGGGAACGGCGTCTCCACCCGACAACTCTCGCATTTTTTTCAAGTATACGACTCTTCGCGCGGGGCTGCACAGATACCTTATTCCATATTTAATACCTATTTCTCGTATATGGTTCTCTCCGGGATTGTCCTCATAATATGGTTCCCATGTCTTCAATTAAGCGGTTGTTACAGATCGCAAAGGCTCTCAAAAATTGGCGAAACGGTTACGAGGTTATTAACAGGACATTCCCTCGCGGCACTGTTCCTTTTGTCTGTTCTATTTCTCGAGAAGGGCGAAATGTTCAGCAGGATTTTTGTCACGCTTTTTCTTATCATTTCAGGATCTTTTCTCCTGGCGGAGCGGATTGCCCTGAAGCTTGTTTTGACAAGGATGCGGAAGAATGGGTTCAACATCAGGTATATATTGATGATCGGAACCGGGTTGACCGCGATGAAGTTGTCCGAGTATGCAGAGAAGTATGCGGAGGTCGGCTGGCATATCCTGGGCTATCTCAAAGTGCCGGGAGAGCCGGGCAAACCACTTATAGACTCCGAAAAGATTATGGGCGATACGGGAAGGCTGCAGCTTTTGCTGGAGACAGAGGAGATTGATGAGGTGATTTTCACCGTTGACCCCGGCAAACTGGGGAACTTTGACGACCTTCTCCAGTCCTGCGAGGAAGTGGGAGTCAGCGCAAGGGTCATCTCTGACTATTTTACTGTGCGGTGCGCAAAAATAGTGAGCGACGACCTTTTCGGTCTTCCTTCCCTCCTCTTTTCCACGACGCCGACCAACTCCACCCATTTGGCGATCAAGCGCTGTATCGATATCGTGGGTTCCGCCGTGGGGATTCTCCTGCTGATCCCCCTGTTTGTCGTAACGGCCGCCGCGATTAAGATTGAGAGTACCGGGCCGGTGCTATTCAAACAGGTCAGGGTGGGCCTGCATGGACGGCGGTTCTATTGCTCGAAGTTCCGCTCCATGACGGTCGACGCGGAGGCTCGCCGGGTCGCCCTTGAGGCCATGAACGAGCAGACCGGACCGGTTTTCAAGATAAGGAATGATCCGCGCATAACACGCGTAGGACGAATCATCAGGAAATTTAGCATCGACGAGCTTCCGCAGTTGTTCAATGTGTTAAGGGGAGACATGTCGCTCGTGGGCATCCGGCCGCCCCTGCCCCCGGAAGTGGAGCGCTATGACCGATGGCAGAGGAGGCGCCTCAGCATGAAGCCCGGCATCACGTGCCTCTGGCAGGTCAACGGGCGGAACCAGGTAGCCTTCGATGAGTGGATGAGGATGGACCTTAAATACATCGACAATTGGTCTCTGAAGTTTGACTTCCTCATCCTCCTCAAAACGATCCCCGCGGTGCTGAAGGGTTCGGGACAGTAACCTGCGGACGCTTGGCTCATCCGACGAAAGCTCACGCGAACTGAGAAGAAGGAAGGCGGGAATGGCAAAGAACAGACGGATCGGCATACTCACGGGAGGCGGCGACGTCCCTCCCTTGAATGCGGTCATCGCGGCTGCCGAGCGGGCTTGTGCCGGGCGTGGCGTGGAGCTTATTGGATTTGTCAGAGGCTGGCAGGGGGTCATTGAAAACCGCTGCCTGCCTTTGTCGGGAGTCCATATAGATGAATCCATCGGGGGCACGATACTAAAATCGTCAAGGATAAAGCTCGACGGCATCGGCCCGGACATCGAAAGGGCTACGCAGGCTTTGCACGATCTCAACCTTGACGGTCTTATCGTCATCGGCGGAGAAGATACCCTGTCAAACTGTTTTTCTCTGCCTGACTTCCCAATGGTTCTCATATCGAAGACCATAGATAACGATGTCGGTCGGATAGAGGCGGGCGGAGCAGACATTCTGAACTACTTCACCCTTGGATTTCCTACCGCCGCCCGCAGGATAACCTCATTCGTGAGTTTGAGAGAGGGCTTACGGACGACGGCTTACTCCCACGAACGCATCATTGTTGTCGAATCGATGGGAATGCATGCCGGCTGGCTTGCCCTTGCTTCTTCCATGGGACATCCCGATTTCATCATAATTCCCGAATTTCCTTTGAATTATGAAAGATTCAAATCACTGGCAATCGAAAAATACAAAGGGCAGAGGCATCTGATAATTGTTGTAGCGGAAGGGGCGCAATTCTCGAATGGATCCTACCTGAGTGCAGACGAAGATGAGCAGGATGATTTCGGCCATCCGAGATTCAGGGGCTCGGCTGAAGTGCTCGCAACAAGACTGCGGCGCGACTTGAAAGGTGAATTTGACGCCAGAAATGTAAACGCCGTCAACCCCTCGTATCTCTATCGATCGGGTCTTGCGTGCACATTGGATATGACGTGGGCAGGAAAGCTGGGCCGCGAAGCGGTAGATTTGCTCTCTGGCGGTCTTGAAGCCCCGGTCTTTCTGGCGATTCAAAGTGCAAAAGAAGATTTTTTCCTCATGGCATATCCCCTTTCAGGAATAGGGAATATCGATGAGATCCATCGCTTTGTCGATCAAAGGTTCTACGATCCGGACGCATTCGAGGTTACCGCGGAGGGCAAGAAGTATCTGAAAACGATTATTGAAGAGATCCCCCTGGAAGAGTACGGGATCCAACTCTTCCCCCCGGCATAGCTAAAGCCGCAGGCGGACTTTCAAACACATCTGCCCGCCCGATCTACTACAATTCCCAAAAAGGAGAATAGATGGAGTTCATCAAGCACTATCTCGACGAGGTACATCGAGTCGTTGACGGTATTAACGTGGAGGCGATTGAACAATTGGTTTCGGGCCTGGCAGCGTTACGCGAGGACGAGGGACGCCTGTTTTTCATTGGAGTCGGCGGAGGCGCAGGCAATGCCGCACATGCAGTCAATGATTTCCGGAAGATTGCCGGCTTCGAATCGTACACTCCCACTGACAACGTCTCGGAATTGACCGCGAGGGTGAACGATGACGGGTGGGATTCATCCTTCCTGAACTGGTTGAAAGGGAGCAGGCTGAGCAATAAGGATGGGGTATTCGTTTTTTCCGTGGGCGGCGGGAGCGAGGAGAAGAACATAAGCGCAAACATAGTAAGGGCGCTCCGATACGCCAGCCAGGTGGGAGCGAGGATCTTCGGCATTGTGGGCAGGGATGGCGGATACACGGCAAAGATAGCCGATGCATGCGTGATTATTCCTGTAGTCAGTCCGGGATCGGTAACGGCCCATACGGAATCCTTCCAGGCGGTCGTCTGGCACCTCATAGTCTCTCATCCAAAAATACAAATTAACGAAATGAAATGGGAGAGCGAAAAATAACTTGAGCAGTAGTCTAATCTATTAACTTTATCAGGAGGCAGATGAGATGCCGATATTTCTGGATACCGGAAAGATCAAAGAAATCGAGAAGTACATGAGGATGGGGATTATACGGGGTGTAACGACAAATCCCACCATACTCTTTAAGGACGGGGTGACGGGGGGGCTGCAGGGGATAAAGGACCGTTCTATTGAAATTGCCAAAATGATACATCCCTATCCATTGTCGGTGGAAGTGACAACGAATATAAAAGAAGACATGCTTGCACAGGCAAAGGCATTCTCGGCATGGGCGGAAAACATCGTTGTGAAGATCACTATTCACGGTCCGAACGGCGAGCTGCATAACGTGGAAGTCATACATGAGCTCGAGACGAAATATAATGTCCGGGTGAATGCCACTGCCATGATGAGCGCTCAGCAATGCCTGCTGGCGGCCCTGGCCGGAGCAACGTATGTATCGATCTTCGGCGGCAGGGTGAACAACATGGGGTACAATACCTGCGGCGAGATTTCAAGACTGCGAGAACTTCTCGATCAATTTGACCTTAAGTCGCAGATAATCGTCGGCTCCACCCGGGAGGTCCTGAACGTGATCGAGTGGCTGGAGGCCGGAGCACACATCGTGACGACTACCCCTAACTTTCTTGAAGGAATGCTTGTCCATCCGTACACCAAGGAAACGGTCAAGATGTTCCTGGACGACGCAGTAAAACTGTGAGCAACCTGAGCCGCCCCGGTTCGCATTGCGTCCTTCACCCCAGGCAGCGTGCTCCGGTAAATCTCATCCGGGTCCTGTCGTCAAGCCCCTGACTGCTCCTCTGCGTATCGTATCGATCGAACCACGCGGCGAGACCCTTTCCGTCCTCGCTGATTGAGATATAGGCCTCGAGGTTTACGCCCTCGTATTTAACGCCCTTCCCGAGCCTTTAGATGAAGACATTGTCCATCCAGCGGCCTTGGCCGTCCATGCCGTGAAAGTCACCTGTCCCAACTGCCATTCCGTGCGCGTGAGGCGGAGCCGCTCGAGAGGTTTTATGGAGCGGATCATAAAGCCCTTCCACAGGAAGGCTTACCGCTGCCTCGACTGCGGCTGGAGGGGTATAGTAACTGTCCGGGTATCCGATGGACAGCTTTCGCAGCCTCGTAGACGAAACAGCGATCCTCCCCGAAAGATTCCCTGGCTCGCCGTGATTATTATCGCCTTGCTCGTCGCCCTTGTTCTCATTTTCTGCATAACCCACGAATCAGCGCCGCCTCCCCTGTGAAATCCCCGCCTTCTCCTTCCTGTTAGCAGCTACCAGAATACCCTCATAACTGGCCGCCCTCACCCTCGCATAGACGAGAGGTGATCTCTCTGCCCCTGCCCCGGGCGTCCGCCCGTTGTGGGTCTGACAGCCTCCGATACCCCTGTCCGGCCGGCCGTCCGGATTACACCGAAGCATCGGGGCCCTGGTATCAACACTTGTCTGGGCAATCTTCATAGAATTGTCCATGCCGAGAACTCAAGCTGCCACCTACAACTACACGCTTCATTGCTGCAATAAGGGGTAATCATAACCATAAGAAAGGATGTATTTGCGTACCGCAGAATGGTAGATCATCAGTAGGAGCCCGTGGCCTATACTCTGTCGGGCATTGGGTGCGTGGAAGACCGCCCAGTCCTCGCCAAAAAAAACAGTGGTAATGTCTTCTCGATATCTTTAGAATTGACCAGGAGCGAAACGACCATGACACAGAGGTTGCTGAAGAGGGTCCTCGGTCAGGTTCAGGACGTGGATAGGGGAACCGTCGAAAAAATCATATGGCTTGCCATAGAGATCGCGCGGGAGGGCAGGGAAGGACGAAAAGTGGGGACGCTCTTCGTGGTCTCCGATGTTGCGAACGTGCTGAAGCAATCGAGGCCCTTGATACTCGACCCCCTTTTCGGTCATCCGGACGAAAGAAAACGAATCGACGATCCGAACATGCGGGAGACGATAATGGAGCTTGCCCTGCTCGATGGAGCCTTCGTGGTGTCCGGCGACGGCATCTGTCTCTCCGCCTGCCGTTACATAGAAGCCTCCGTCGAAGGTATAAATCTCCCCCTTGGATTGGGTAGTCGGCACCTGGCAGCCGCCTCCATCACAAAAAGGACTCGATATGTCGCCATCGTTGTATCGGAAAGCGCCATCGTGCGCGTCTTCTATCGCGGCGAGATCATTTCCCGGATCATCCCGGAAGTCTGGTTGTTGTACCGCCACAACTGCGGCATGAAGGAAGCCAGCAGGAAAGAGAGGGCCAAGAAAACGTGCGAGGTGGTTCTGCCGGCTTGAGTATCTTTAAGAGAAGCGGGCCGAGTCCACGAAAGAGTCGCACGAAATCATTATGAGCACCCAGGACGAACAGGAACCGCTGTCAAAAAGGATCGTCCATAAGATTGTCGGAAAACCCCTTGACGTAGAAGAACCGTCGATTTTCCACAAGCTGTCGTTGATTCCCCTGCTTGCCTGGATCGGCCTCGGCGCGGACGGCCTTTCGTCCTCCTCTTACGGCCCTGACGAGGCGTTCAGGACAGTCGGCTCTCACCTATACCTGGCCGTTTTCCTCGGTCTCGCAACCGCCTTCACTGTGGCGATCATCGCTTATGCCTATTCCCGCATAATAGAGCATTTTCCCCATGGCGGCGGCGGGTACATAGTAGCCACGCATACACTGAGCAAAGGGACGGGCGTGCTCTCCGGCTCCGCCCTTCTCGTTGATTATGTTCTCACCATCACCGTCTCCCTCGCCTCCTGCGGCGACGCGATTTTCAGCTTTCTTCCGCTGCCCCTTCACCATTTCAAACTTCCCTTCGTGATCTGCCTCGTGGTACTTCTTGTGGTGTTAAACTTGAGGGGGGTGAAAAGTCGATTGCCCTTCTCGCACCGATTTTCTTTGTTTTTGTAGCTACCCATGTCCTTCTCATAGGATACGGGTTCCTGACCCACGCATCCCGCATAACCCCTCTTACCGCCGATCTGAAGCTCAACCTGCACCGCGACCTTCAGACCATCGGTTTCATGGGCATTGTGGCTATTTTTCTAAGGGCTTTTTCTCTCGGCGGCGGCACCTATACAGGTTTGGAGGCCGTCTCGAACGGAATGCAGATAATGAGGGAGCCGCGCGTGCACACGGGCAAGCGTACGATGGTTTACATGGCGGTCTCCCTGGCGGTAACGGCAGGAGGGCTTCTGTTCTGCTACTACCTGTTTCAGGCGCGTCCGGTCGAGGGCCAGACCATGAACGCGGTCCTCGCCAACATAGTATTCGGGTCATGGCCCATGGGTGGTCTCATCGCCCTTGTTACCCTCGTCTCCGAAGGCGCTCTCCTTATCGTGGGCGCCCAGGCGGGGTTTGTTGACGGGCCAAGGGTAATGTCAAACATGGCGACCGACTCCTGGCTGCCGCGCCGATTTGCGTCCCTCTCCGAGCGGCTGACCATGCAGAACGGCGTCCTCCTTATGGGCATCGCATCTCTGATACTCCTTCTCTACACGCGCGGTTCCGTGGCGGCCCTTGTCGTCATGTACTCCATCAACGTCTTCATTACGTTCTCCCTATCGCAGATGGGAATGACCAAGTTCTATTTCCTCAGGCGGAAAAGCGACCGCGAATGGAAGAAGCATATAAGCGTCCACATAGTAGGTTTCTTCGTCTGCGTAACGATTCTCGGTATCACCGTCTACGAGAAGTTCCTCGAAGGCGGCTGGCTGACGCTGCTCATCACCGCCTCTCTGGTGGGCCTGTGCTATCTGTTCCAGCGCCACTATAACAAGACGCGCGCTGCGGTCGGAGCTTTAGAGAGGACCCTATCCAATATCCCGAGCGTGACCCCCTACAATGGCGATCCGGTCAACCCGCAAGACCTTACCGCCGCGCTCCTGGTCAGCGGCTTCAACGGCTTCGGGCTTCATACCCTGCTCTCTATCGTCCGCAACTTCCCGAACGTCTACAAGAACTTTATTTTTGTATCGGTGGGAGAGATAGATTCGGGCACTTTCAAGGGCAAGGAAGCGATCGAAGGCCTCAAGAAATCAGTGAAAGACGGCCTGGAGAAGTACGTGAAGCTAACGAGAAAGCACGGGTTCCCTGCCGGCTATCGTATGGACATAGGAACGGACGTTGCCGACACGGCGACAGAGCTCTGCGAGCGGGTCGCGCAGGAGTTTCCGAAATTGACGGTCTTCGCCGGCAAGCTCGTCTTTGAGAGGCAGAATATCTTCCATCGGTTTCTCCATAACGAGACGGCCTTTGCCATCCAGGGAAGGCTCCAATGGAAGGGGATTACGATGGTTGTGCTGCCGATCAGGGTTACAGAATAACCATGCCGACTGCCCATTTCCAATGACGATAGGCAGTAGCTCTTACAATATCGGGTAGGCGATGATAAACAATCCGGAAAGAATTAGCTGCCAGCCTCTTTTCTTACACCCAATCTGTTTTCCAGCAGGTTTATTCCATGAAGTATCACGTAAGCCTCATCCTTTTCTTCTGTGTCGAAGGCAACGCCGGCGGCCTTCAACAAATTCTTCATCCTATCCGCAAGATGACTGAGGGTTGTGGAAATATAGACGGGGAAATACCAGAAGTAGAACAGGGCCAACACTAAACAAATGGAACCTATGATGGCCATTGAGGTGGTGAAGCGGGAAGAATCAAGATGTGCCTGCTGGTTCTTCCGCACGACCGCCTGCATGTTGACATCATAGATGCCGTTGATGGATTGCGTCAGCCTTTGGGAGGCCGGCAGAAACTCATTGAAATACACTCTACTTTCGCCCGATCCCTTCATTATCGTAGAACAGAGTTTCAGGAATGAATCGAAGTCGTGGTTGAGCTTGTCCACCCATTCTTTCTCTTGTATCTCTGTTATATTGTGATTCTCTGCCCTCAAATTGGTTTCGAAGAGGTTCTTTCCTGTGCTGAAGAGACTCGAATAGTAATCGGACATACTGCCCCGGCTATCAAAAATAGCGGCAGTCAGAGCAGTCTTCATATCATCGAGACTTGTGTGCATGTTCCTCGCATAGACGAGGGAGCTATAATTATCCTTCAGTATCCTGTCGGACTCCTGGCCCATTCTCCCCACGTAGTAGGAGCAGAAGCCTGCAAGGGCAAAAATAATCAGGAATAAGAATGCTAATCCAATGGTGAGCTTCGTCTTCAGGGTCATCGTTCGCTCCGTTCGTGTAAGGAAACATCGTATGCAGGCTTACGCAAAATCCGACGAAAAACATTTTACCACATACTCAAAAACGCCTCAAACAATAGCTTGGAACTCAGGCAACCGGCCTTCTGGAACTTGACGGCTATCGGGCTATGTTTCGGAGAGCAAGTATGTCAACACACAACGAGCACAGGATCAGATAGGGGTCCATGCCGTTTCCTTTCGTCCGCTGATAATTACCAGTCGCATTCCTCATATCGCCTCCTTCCTTCGCGGACAACGACTGCAGGAAGAAGCCCACAGAAATCGTGCCCTGCCATCTTTCGCCCATTTCTGCGTCTATTTCATGCCGGCGGGCCTTTTCCGAGCACCCGTTCTATCGCCGGCAGGACGTCCTCCGGACCGCGCGCGAGGATGATCTTCGTGCTCGGCGCGTTCTCGTGGACGATGTTGAGAACGCGGTTGAACCAGACAGTGGTCTCTTCCGTGGCGGGGAAATTCACGGCGTCCTGTCCGTTGATGTAGCCGCCGATTACCACGCCATCGTACTCGGCTCGCTTCAGCTCCGCGACCAGCCGTGCGTCCCCAGCCTCATCGTTCGTGAGCACGAAGGTAGTCGCCTGGAACCCGAGCGAACAGAGTTTCTCTTGGACGGCGGCCGCGATCTCCGGATGTTTGCCGAACCCGAGGATGCGCCAACCCGTGGGGCGTGAAGAAGAGGCAATCGACATGCTAGAACCATACGACAGCACATTGTTCTTTACAAAATGTCGGCAGATTGACAACCCGACGCGGCGACTCATCGCGCGGCGCGGTCTATCTGAACGCTCGACCTATTCGTGCGATCCCAACACCAAGTTCACCGGGAGCGTAAGCGATCCGGCGGAACGCCCCGTTGGGCAGTTTACTTTGACGCTTTACGTGTCGGTATTCTGTCACGATTACCGCACGTAAGGTCGGTTTCTCCGGCCACCGTCGTTCGGAATCTTCGGCGGTCTTCCGTGCTGATAGCCTTCAAAAGCCTCCTGGCGCTCATGACGCCGGTGGGCAGGCCTCCTCCCGGTTGCACCCATTGGCCGCACATATAGAAGTTGCCGAGGCCCGGAAGGGTTTGCGCCATAGGCCGCATTATCGTAAAAGAGGTCTTGGGGGTGAGAAGCCATCCTTCGAAGCTCCCCTTCCAGTTGCCCGTGTACCGTTCGAAGGTAAGCGGCGTGGCCACATCGATCATCTCCACCTCGCTGGATATGCCGGGAAAACGCCCTTCCAGAAGGTCAATAACGGTCCTCCCCACCCGGTTCTTCATGTCGTCGTAGCCTTCCCGGTCCTTCGCGAGATCTTTCCAGTAGTCGTAGCTGCCCGGCATGATCAGCGTGAGGACCGTCTTGCCGGCCGGAGCGAGCGTCGGGTCCTGGTTGTAAATATGGGCTGTCATTCTCTCATATACTCTACCGCCTATCTCTGTGGCCTTTCGCAAGGGGAAGTTTATACCCGAGACCGTGAGGGGTTCATCGGCAAAGGAACGGTTGACGCCCAGACCTACGTAGACGATGGGCGGAAAGGTCTGCCAATGCTCGTAGGGCGCCCGCGTCTTTTCATCGACGTATTTGCCGTCGAGCATCCGGAAGATCGTCGAGTAGCCGTCGGCTGCGGAGATGACGCGCCCGGCCCGGTGTTCGGAGCCGTCCGCCAGGCGCACGCCGACAGCCTTGCCGCCCTCCGTGAGGATCTTCTCCACCCTGCTGCCGTAGGAGACAGTTCCCCCCAGATCGGTATAGCGTTTTTCGAGGGCCCGGGACATAGGCAGCGAACCCCCAAGAGGGTAGCCCGCATTCCTTTTATGGAGCCACGCGAAGGTGACAAGGATGCTAAAGGCGGAGAAATCAGGAAACCACATGCTTCCAAGGGCCGTGCGGATGGTGGCGTCGGTGAATTGATCGGCGAATTCCGCCGCAGTCGTGTTGAGCCATCTCCTCATCTGTCTGCCCTTCGTCAGGAGAAGCAGGCCCATGCCCAGGCCCTTGCGCAGGCGCGTAAGCAAGGGGTCATACTCCGAAGGTGGATCGAGGGGAAGGCAGGCGCGGATGCCCGCGATGAACCTCCGGGTCGCCGCCGCGTCCTGAGGGGCGAATCGTAGCATGTGTCCTTCGAGACGATCCACGTCGGTATAGAGAATCAAAGTGCGTCCATCGGCGCCCTCGAACCGCATGAACTCATCCATGTCGATGAACTGACGTCCCTGGGCGATGCCCACCTCTTCCCAGTACCGGTGCATGCCGCTTCTCGGTGAGGAGCCGACCAGCCAATGGATGCAGCCGTCGACGGTAAACCCCTTACGTTTCCACGACGTGCAGAGACCTCCGGGCTGCGTGTGCATCTCGAAGATCCGGGTCTCGTAGCCGTTCATCTGCCCATAAATCCCCGCTGACAGGCCTGCAAATCCCGCCCCGATTACAACGATCGATTCATTTTTCACAGTCTCCCCCGGTGCAGCTTGGAATCGCGAAATGTCACGTTCCAGCATAGGGCTTCGAGAAATTATAAGCAACAAGAGCTATCGCGTAAATAGTGAGGGTAAGGTCGTCATTCTCTACCCATCCCGACTATCTCCTCATGGAAGAGGAACGCCTGGCCCTGCGAAGCGAAAGGACCAGGGAGGCAGGCATTTAGTTCACCTCTACTATTGGTTTTTCATGTTCCAGGATTTCTGAGGATAATCTCCTCATAATGTTCAAAAACGCGAATTCAGAGGCCCCAGCGTGATTTGCGTCACTTCCCTTACTTACGGATAAGTCCTAGGAAACATCTCCAAACGTGCTCATGTATATATACTCGGTACCGCCGGGGATGGACCGCTTCATCCCGGTCGGTTCACTAGCATAGAGGTAATCAGCACGCCTCGATTCATTTCGATAGTCAGCCCGGCGGCTCACTTTGGCGTTGGCTTTGCCCTTCCGGGAGGAACAGTCAAGCACTTTTTTCATTTGAAACCTCCTCCTTTATCAACTCAATTGCTAAATAACGAAATCGATAATAAAGGAGATTTGAGTTTGGGGAGAGACAAATCCGGATTATTGTCTCCATCTACTCCAATGCCTATATCTAATATAGGCATTATTATTGCGGTGCGCAATAAGGACATAGCCGATGGTCGATGGTGAATGAAGGCTCGGTTCGCCACATTGGCGATCATTAAGCAAGCTAGCCCCTACCACGTTTGCAAGGGGGGGCAGGAGGAGGTCAAATCTTTATCCTCCACTTAAGGCACCCCTGGGGCCAGCTTTCTCCGCTTGCTTTAACGACAAGCTGAGAAGCAAGGCTAAGGCAATGATGTAGCATATGCCAAAGTATGACAGCACCGCACCGTTGCCAATGCCTCGCAGGTATCCGCTTATGTACCCTGCCATAAAGGCTCCCAAGCTAAGGCAGGAGTTGATTATGGCAAAGCCTACGGCAGCTGAAGCTCCGGCCAGGTAAAGTCCCGGTATTGACCAAAAGGGCGGAAGCAATGCAGTATACCCTGTTACCGCAACTACAACGCCTATCATTTCAAGTGTCACATTAGGGACCGTTGCCGCCATAAAGAGTCCCACGGCCCCACAGACTATCGCAATGGCCGCATGGTATTTTCTTTCCATTTTCTTGTCGGAATGCCACCCCCAGAATACCATGGCGATGGCCGAGATTACATATGGAATCAGTAGAAGCAGCCCGACAGACGTGTTGGACACCTTCGAAAACTCCTTGACGATCGTAGGCAGCCACAATGGCAATCCAGCGCCTACCATTCCGAGAAACAAATAAATGATCCCCAGCCGCCAAGTCCTCATGTTCGAGAACATATCCTTCAGTCTTACATGGCGGGCGTCTTCTTTTGCCTCGTCTTCTTTCTTTATTTCATTTACCAGCCAGTTTCTCTCTCCCTCGGTAAGCCACTTAGCTTCACTAGGCCGGTCTGTCAGGTAGAAAAAAGTGATGACGCCGAAAAGCACGGCCGGCAATCCTTCCAGCACGAAAAGCCAGCGCCAGCCTGAAAGACCGAAGTAATGTATATTGTCCAGGATCCATGTGGATGCCGGCGCGGCAATTATGTTTGAAGCAGGTAAAGCCAGCATGAATGCAGCAATAACGCGCGCTCTTTGTTTTTGAGGAATCCACAAGCTAATATAAAAAACAACGCCCGGAAAAAAACCTGCTTCCATCATGCCCAGAAGAAACCGTGCAATGTAAACATGCCAGTAGTTCTGCGCAAATCCCGTCAACACCGTCACTATTCCCCAGGAAACCATGATCCTGGCCAGCCATTTTCTGGCGCCGTATCGATTTAGCAACATATTGCTCGGGACTTCAAAGATAAAGTAAGAAATAAAGAAACTGGCGCCCAACGCTCCTAATGCCGCGCTCGATATTGCCAGTTCCTTGTTCATTGTCAGTGCGGCATATCCGAGATTTACCCGGTCCATCCAATTAATAATATACAGCACGAAGAGAAGCGGGACTAGATGCCATTTTACTCTGCTGACTGCCCTCTCGCCGATAGTGCCCGCCTGGCTCATGATAACCCCTCCTCGATTTGTCTTAGGTTTCCGACTTCAATTTCTTTTCGCACTCCTTGCCGGTAGAGGGAAGCAACTTAACTACGGGTGTTCGTGGCCCGTCAGGGATCGCCCTTAAGCAGCTCCAGGCAATCGCCGTGGTACAACACTATGTCTTCTGACAGGGAGACCCCCTTCGGTTATGCTTCGGGTGTCAAACACGTGTTTATGATAACAGGCGTCGGGTATCCGGAATATTTTCTCTTTGAACAGACTGTCGAGGGGTTTAGGCTCTTCCATTCCACTTCCTTTCTATGGTCGTCTTAAGGCATATAATAATGAATATACGCAGTTGATTTTTCCCACATTACATAGGAGTATCGCATAGTCGATGCAAAATGTTAAGTAGTATTTTTGCGCTGTGCTCCTTTCGGTGATAGGTGTAACCTTCTGATGGCCTGTGACACATCTTTTTTTATTGTTGACTCGTCAACATCATAGTTACCACTTCCAATGTTCAATCGGCCTTTTTCAGCCTCCAAGCATGCTTTCAGGAAGACATACAGCCGCCGGGGTAGCGTTGCTTTTATGAGGAATACGCTTGAAAAGGGTTTTCTCACGAACGCCCCAGCGGAGCCTGCTATAGCTGTGAAGGTGCCGATCAATGGGACAAGGAAACGTTTAACGGTTGCAATGCCGCGTGTAATCGGGCAGAATGTCGTAGGATGCAAATCAGTCTCTCTTGCCGAGGAGGTTTTCTATAGGAAGCCGAAGGGCATGCGCATAGCAGACAGTCACTTGGGGTAGAGAAGTGGGAAAGCCGCCCTTTTCCGCACAGGTGAGGTTTCCGGCGCGAGGATCTCGAAAGCCGGCTCAGGAAGCGGGCTCAGGAATAAAAGGATAGAGATTTAGTCTAAAAAGTACTATAATTTCCGTCGTCTCGTCATGCAAGCGACGAGTTTGCAGACCTTGCAGCAGGTCACCAGGAGCAGGTCCGTCAGCCATGGGGCGTCTCCTAACATATTGAAATCATAAATGTGCGCCTGTAGCTCAACAGGATAGAGCAACGGCCTTCTAAGCCGTAGGTTCCGCGTTCGAGCCGCGGCAGGCGCGTACTTCCCACCCCGGCCGCCTTTCTTTGAGGGGGAGGCTCCGACGGCTTTGCCGGCGGAGGGGGCGACGCTAGCCCCAATAATTGCGCAACGGCCTTCTAAGCCGTAGGTTCCGCGTTCGAGCCGCGGCAGGCGCGCTCTAAAATTGTATTGAAATTGTTTTCTGAAATTTTGTTCTTGACAAAATACGACGTATTATTCGATCCTATTATTAGATAATATATTATAGCTAAAATGTCTCCTCTATGCTGAAAAGTGTACACGAACCCCTGAAGATAAGAAGCCTGGCTGAGATCGTGGAGAGTCACATGCGGGAGCTCATCCTGGAAGGCGACCTGGTCCCGGGCGAGCGTCTGCCTACAGAAAGAGAGCTGTGCAAACAGTTCGGCGTGAGCATGGTGACGGCGCGGGAGGCGTTAAAGGGTCTCCAGGCCCTGGGACTCATCGAAAAGCGAAAGGGAAGGCGCGGAGGCATTTTCGTTGCCCGGGCGAAGAGCGATTCTCTAAAGATACCTTTGTACAGCTTTCTTCGGGGACAGAGTTGTTCCTCCGACCACCTGACTCAAGTGAGGCTGATCATCGAGCCGGCGGTGGTTAAGATAGCGGCGTCCTGCTCCGGTGAAGAGACGATGAAGACCCTGGAAGAGAACGTCACGTGGTGCGAATGCACTATTGCCGAGGTCGGCTCGTCTCTCACGGAAGAGCAGTTCTTCGACATTGAGAAAAGAAATGTGGAATTCCACCGCCTGATGGCGGAAGCTACAAAGAACCCCGCCCTGATCCTCACCGTCGACTATGTGATGGATTTCCTGTTCGAGCTGAAACGCCGGACACTCGCCGCGGACTTCAATCTTACTCTCGGGACCATCAATGAGCACCGCGGCATACTTTCCTGCGTCAAGGACCGGGACATCGATGAGGCTGAGAAGCGAATGATCGCTCATTTGGAGAGGCTGCAACAGTGCATAGGCGCCCGGGAGAAGGCTCTTGGCGCGCCGCAGGACAGAATGCCCCGGCACTCAACTATTTTTCCCAGAGACAAGGAGGCTTAAGGAAGCTATGCCGACTCTTGACGAGCCCATTAAACAAGTCGCAGTCCTCAAGAATTACATCGACGGCCATTGGGTTGAGTCGCGGGGCGGACCCTACGAGATGTCGTAAACCCTGCAACGCAAAAAGTCATTGCCCGGGCGCCCTCATCGACGCCGGACGAGGTTAATGCCGCGGCGGCCGCGGGCGGCAGAGCATTTTCCGGATGGCGACGAACGCCGCCGGTCTCGCGCGCCCGATATCTTCTCCGTCTCATCGAACTGCTGGAGGAGAATTTTGAGGAGTTGTCCCGCATCCAGACCATGGAGCACGGGAAGACGATCGATGAATCCCGGGGCGAAACCAGGAGAGGCATAGAAAACATCGAAGTGGCAGCCGGCATCCCCTCGCTCATGATGGGATACAACCTTCAGGACATCTCGGTTGGAATCGACTCCCAGGTGATCCGCGAGCCGCTCGGCGTTTTTGCTTGCATCCCGCCCTTCAATTTCCCGTTTATGGTGCCTCTCTGGTTCATACCATATGCGGTAGCCACGGGAAACACAATTGTCACGAAGCCGTCTCCCGACGTGCCGATCAGCCAGACGCGGCTCCATGAGCTGATCGATGAAGCGGGTTTTCCGCCGGGAGTCGTCAATATGGTTCACGGAGGCCAGGAAGCAGGCAACCAGCTTCTGGAGCACCCCGACATCAAGGGAATAACGTTCGTCGGGTCGACAAGAGTCGGCCGGCTTATTTACCAAAAGTGCGGAGAGACCGGCAAGAGAGCAATAGTGCAAGGCGGGGCGAAAAATTTCCTTGTCGTTTTGCCAGACGCCGACATCGTCAACACTATTTCTTCTATGCTGACTTCTTTTTACGGCAATGCCGGTCAGAGATGCCTCTCAGGGGCAAACGCCATAATCGTGGGAAAAGAAGACGACTTTTATAGGAAAGTTGTCAATGATTTTGCCGAGGCTGCCGACGCCATCAGCGTAGGCTACGGCCTCGAGGACGGCATTCAGATGGGACCCCTTCAGTCAAAGGATAAGAAGAAGCGGGTCGAGGCATACATCGAACAAGGCATAAAGGAAGGCGCCAAATTACGGCTCGACGGCAGGAACCTGCATATTCGAGGCGACCTTCCCGACGCCTGCTTTCTGAACCCTACTATATTCGAGGGGGTTACGCCGGAGATGACAATCGGCAAAGAGGAGATTTTCGGACCGGTGGCAAACTTCATGAGAGCTGCCACGCTGGACGAGGCAATCGACATGATCCATTCCATTCCTTACGGGAACGCGGCGACAATTTACACAAGCAGCGGAAAATGGGCGAGGGAATTTGAATACCGGGTTCATGCCGGCAATATCGGAGTCAACATCGGGATCGTGGCGCCAATGGCATTTTTCCCGTTCAGCGGGACAAAGGGGTCCTTCTTCGGCATACTTCACGGACAAGGGCAGGAGGCGGTCCGTTTCTTCACGGAAAGCAAAGTGGTGATAAAAAGATGGTGGTAGAAGCGGGCGCGAAATTGCAAACAGCGGCATCGGTCATTTCTTTCATCTCTCAGATGGAAGAGGCGTCCGCTGCTTTCTACGAGCAGTTGGCCGCGAAATTTACAGATCTCTCCGACTCTTTTCTTCCTGTGCGAAGGAGAGCCGGAAGAGCGAGAAGACGATCAGACGGGCATACTACAACGTTGTGAGCGATGCGCTGGAGACAGGGTTCTGCTTCAACCTTACGCCCAGCTCCAGCCTGATTGCACGGGAGGCGCCCCGCGATGCATCCCTCACAGGTGCGCTCCTCGCCTGCATTTCACTTGAGGAAGAGACCATAAGCTTTTATGTGCTTGCAGCGAAACAATCGAGATCGCTCCTTTCCGACGTCCCGTCGGCAATGGAACACGTCGCAAAAGCTCGCTCGGAAAAAAAGACAGGGCTGAAGAAAGCCCTGGATGAGACGGCGAAGGCTTAGGAGATATCAGGCTCGGCGCCGGGCGCCCCTTATCCGCTCACTGCCTCCAGCTGGAAAACGATCGGGATCGTCAGTTCCGCCTTAACAGGGGGTTTGGGAAAGGGCTGAGTCTGCTGGATCGTCTTGATGACCGCCTGGTCCAGGATGTCGTGCCCTGAACTCTTGATTACCTTTATATTCTGGGCGGCGCCGTTCTCCAGCACCACAAAAGAGACCGTAACCGCGCCTTTCCAGCCGAGCCTCCTCGCCGCCGGGGGATACTTCAGATTTTTCATGATGAGGTCCCGGATGTAAACGAAGTGCTCCTTCATATAGGCGCCGGCTTGCCCTGTACCTGATCCAGTTCCAAGGCCCGTACCCTCGCCCGACCCGGCGGCGCCTCCACGGGTTCCGTGCCAGGCGGCGCGCGTCGCGCTGTCGCCCATCCCGCCGCCCCTTGCGCCATAATCGACGCCGTCTGCATTCCCGAGACCGCTTGCGTTGAGATCCCCCGTCGGGGCTTGCGGTGCCGGAGATATAGCGTCCGCAACAGGAACGGGTTCTCTCGCAACGACCGGCTTCTCGCTCACGGCCTCCTCGATGAGGGCCGGCTGGCGGGGAGGCGCAGGCAGGGATCGGGCAGAAAACATCCGGTCCTTCTTTTCCCGGGGGAAGGCCCTGCTTGTCTCTCGCGGAACTTCCGGAGCAGGGGCCACAAGCTTCTCCGACCTTCCGGCTTTCCCCGCCGGCGCAGCGCCTGAAGGCAGATCGTCGACAAGAGAAACGCGTATCATCTCATCGTGTCGTGCCGTTATCTGCCCGACGGAGACAACCATTGCGGCGATGAGCGCTACATGGAAGAGCAGTGAGAGGGCCAGGGCTCTCGTCATAGGTCTCTTCATAAAGCTCGCCGATTGGCCCGCCCTTCCATAGGCCGCCTCGACGTCCGGCGCTCCTTTCAGTCTCGTCCACGCGGAGGCGATGAAGAGGGCTGGGCCGCGAATTCCCAAAGCGTTGAAAATGTCTTTAGTCATTGCCCATCTGCACCATCTTCGCCTCCCGCACCATCCCCGTCAGGTTGTCCGACTTAAGGTCCGCAGGCCGAAAGTACCGCGCATCGAGCCGGTGCGCCAGCCGCAGAGCGAGGTCCATCTTTGTGAGGCTCTTCTTGTCTTCGACATCGACGACGACGTAGTCGGTCCTTTTCAAGGTTGAGAGCAAGGCAGCTATTCTTCCTATTTCCCGGTCGACAGGCTCCGTGGTGAGGCTCTGGTTCGCCCTCCCGTCGGTCACGAGCACCACGAGGCAGCGCGTCCGGGGCCTCTGCAGGCCCGTCCGCCTCGCCAGCCTGTAAGCTTCCAGCAGGCCCGCCGCGAGAGGGGTCCTGCCGCCCACCGGCAACTCTCGGAGCCGCTTCGCTGCAAGCTCGAAGCTCGAGGTCGGGGGCAGCACCACCTCCGCCCTGTCTTTGCGGAAAACGATGAAGGCAACCTTATCACGCTTCTGGTAGCAATCTAAGAGGAGCGATTGAACTGCGCCTTTCGTCTCCGTCATTCTCTTTTGAGCCCCCATGGAACCCGAGCCGTCCACGACAAAGACGACGAGGTGGCCCGTCTTCTTCTCCCTTTCCTTGAAGCGGAGGTCCTCGGGCTTTATTACGAGAAATTCGTTTCTTCCCCGAGCTTTCTGAAAAGGGGCCGCCGCCCGCAGCGTTGCATCGAGTGCCACATCGCCGTTATCGGAAAAGCCGCTCCTCACGTACCTGCCGCTCTTTCCGTAAGATGCCGTCTTTGTCCTCCTGCCCCTCTCATTGCGCTTGAGCCTGTCCTTTTTGAAGGCGATCTTCTTCACCCTGAAGGACTCTCCCGTCTCGAAAACCTCCTCTTTCGATCGCGACTCGGCCTGCCGACTCTCAGGCGTTGCGACGTCATTCTCTCCGCCCCTTTCTTCTTCGCGGTCATGCCCATCGTTTGCCCCGCCCTGCGACTCCCCAGCCCGCTCCTCCCCGGAGGGCTTTTCACGGCTCCGTTCCTTCGGGTGGTCCTGTGCCGCCGCCTGCTCTTCGGCCTCTTCCTGCAGCCTAACCCTGTGGCCGAGCACAAGGGAAAGCACTTTGTCCACGTGTCGTTCGGCGACGGCCGTCTCTCCGCAGTAGGCCGCATAGGCGCGCGCAGCATGAAGGAGGAACAGTTCCCCCCTGTGTCCCTCCGCGCCGGCTTCCATACAGCGGGTCACGACATATTCTTCTATCTCCCGACATAGAGAAACGGCGCCGATATTCTCGCGGGCCCGGGCGATGCGCCGGCGGAGTTCGTCGAGATCTGTCCTGTCCGCCGCAGCTCCCGCATCATACCCCGCTGTTCTTATAATGTCCATTCTCGGTGCTCTTTCGGCGAGCGTATTCAAGGCCACGCACATGCCGAAGCGGTCCAGGAAATGGGGAGAAAGGGCGCCTTCCTCCGGGTTCATGGAGGCGAGTGGGACGAAGCGCGCCGGGTGGCGCGCAGAAAGCCCCTCCCTCTCCACGATATGTGTACCCCTGTCGCACGTCTCGGCGATGAGGGCGACGACCGCGGGCGGGAGAAGGTTGATATCATCCATAAAGATCACCCCGCCGTCCGCCCTGCCGAGGATGCCCGGCTGGAAGGCCCTCCGCCCCTCACTAAGGGCAGCCCCGATATCGACGGACCCGAGGAGCATGTCCTCCGTCACGTTCAGCGGCGCCTCGACAAAGGGGGTGTTTTCAGGCAGGATTTGTCTGAAAAGCCTCGCGAGCGTCGACTTGCCCGTCCCTTTCTCCCCCCACAAGAGCACACCGCCGCAGCGGTGGTCTATCGCGTTGAGGATAAGAGCGAGCTTCGCGTCGTCGTGTCCGATAAAGCCGCAAAAGTTCATACGATCCGGAGTCCTGAAAGCACCTGTTCTATTTTTCCCTTTTCAGCGCCTATCTCCTCGAATGGAAGGCGCCTCGTGCGATGGGCCAGGGAGAGCATAGCGGCCTCCCGGAATCTCGTCAACCCCGATTACGGCCTTGCCTCTGAACGCGGCTAGCGCCCTGGCGGCCTTCAGGATGACAATGTCCGCCCTGTGGCCGTCCAGAGAAAGCTGGGTGGTCGCGGAGACGATGCGCTCGAGCACGGAGTCGTCCGCCTCCACCGCGTCCCGCCGCTGACGGCCCGCGGTGATGTCCCGGGCCAGACGGTCCTGTTCCGCCTGCCAATCCCTCATGAACACACCAGGGTCCAGATCGAAGGCGGCCCGCCGCCTGAGGATCTCCACCCTCGACGCCTTGTCGCGCACAGACGCCACCCTTACGCAGAGGCCGAACCGGTCGAGCAGCTGGGGCCGCAATTCCCCCTCCTCGGGGTTCATGGTGCCTACCAGGATGAAGCGGGCGGGGTCGATGAAGGAGACGCCCTCGCGCTCCACCGTGTTTACCCCCATAGCGGCCGAGTCGAGGAGCAAATCGACGATGTGATCCTCCAGGAGGTTGATCTCGTCCACGTAGAGGAAGTTCCGGTTGGCCGCAGCGAGCAGGCCGGGCGCGAACCGCCTCTCTCCTTTCTTGAGCGCGTGCTCTATGTCGAGGGCGCCCACGAGGCGGTCCTCGGTGATGCCGAGGGGCAGCTCGACGACCTTCATCTTCTCCTTCGCACGCTCGACCGGGTCTCCCCTTTCTACCCGCTCCCTGCATAAACCGCAGAGGAAGCCGCCGGGCTCGCAGTTGAAGGGGCAGCCCTTTACCACCTCTATCTCGGGGAGCAGCTCTGCCAGGGCACGCACCGCGGTGCTCTTGGCCGTGCCCTTTTCCCCCATGATAAGGAGCCCCTCCGATTGCGGGATCGATGACGTTGAGCACTAGGGCCGTCTTCATCTCTTCCTGGCCGACGATTGCGGTAAAGGGGAATATCACCCAAGCACCTCCTCCATCCGTTTCTTCCACCCTTCCACTTCCTCCTCCGTCATTACGTCTATGGCCCCGCCCTGGAACTCACCCTCCATGCCGTCCATTTTCTCCTCGATCCAGCCCTCCACCTCCAGGTAGAGCCGCTTGAGGGCGTCTTTCACGTCCGGCGAGGGGTCCCAAAGGCCCCGCTCCATGGCCTCAATGAGCCGCCTGCCCATCTCTTCCATGGCCCAGGGGTTCTGCTCCTGAAAGAACTTCCTGTTTTCCTCGTTCATAAGGAAGGTGCGCGTCACGTCGTCAAAGATCGACTGGTCCACCGTCCGCGCCGTGGCCTGCCATCCATAGAGGCGGCCGACGCGCTTGCCGATCTCGGCGGCGCCCTTGTAACCGTGCTCCTTCATCCCCGCAATCCACTTCGGGTTGAGGATCTTCGCCCGCGCCACGCGACGTACCTCTTCGGTCAAAGTCCTGACCGTCGCCTCCCCCTGCTCCCGCGTGTCTCCGTAATAGTTCCTGATCTCCTTGCCGGACACGACCTGCGCGGCGTTGATCATGCCGCCATGAGCGCCGAAATAACAGCAGCAGCCGGTGAGATCGTACTCGTCCGTAACGGTCTTGTTGAAGCTTGCCTTCACACTCGCGAGGTTTTCCTTTAGGCTCTTGTGGGCTGCCTCGCCGAACACTCCCTTGCCATAGGCGTACCCGTTCCAGTAGAGGAAGACGTCCGCCAGGTCTTCTTGAGTCTTCCAGGCGGAGGCGTAGACCGCAAGCTGCGTGCCCGCTTGATACGTACCCGGCATGCTCGCGAAGAACCGGTAGGTCGCCTGCCGGAATGCCGCCTTGTCGTCCTGCCGGGCGTCTCCCAAGCGCTCAAGGGTATGCTTCCTCACGAAATTCCGCTCGATGGGCTCTGGAAGCGCCGCGACCGCCTGTACCGCTTCGTCGAGGAGGTCGATGGCGCCGGGGAAGTTATCCCGCGTGATGCCGGAAACGCGCACGGTCACATCGATCCTCGGGCGTTCCATCTCCGAAAGCGGTATCACGTCGAAGGTTTTCACCCGGCCATTTTCCTGCCAGACCGGCTTTGTCCCGAGGAGGTACATCATCTGGGCCATGCCCTCGCCGTCGGCCCACATGATATCTGTGCACTGCCAGTAGAAAGCTATATTCTCGGGGTAATCGCCCTCATCGAGGAGATACCGGTCGAGGGTCTTTTCGGCCAGCAGCTTGCCCATTTCCCAGGCTGCCCTGGTGGGGATGGTCTGTGGGTCGAGGGAGTAGAAATTGCGGCCGGTGGGGAGGATGTCGGGCCGGCCCCTCGTGATGAGGCCGGAAGGCCCCGGCGATAGATAGGCGCCAGTCAGGCCGCCCAGGAAGGAACCCATCTCGTCGGATGCCAATATGGAGCGGTCGAGGCGTGCGATGTCTTCCCCGACCTTGTCGAGCGCCTCCCGCTCGGAAGGCGAAAGTTTATAGGCGGCGCCCATGCCGTCCGCAAGGATCGTACCCTGCTCGACCCATCCCCTGCACAGGCGGCGAGCCGTGGCCTCTACCGCTTCCTCCAGGTCGCCATTCTGCGCGGGTGACGCCCTGCCTACGATATCGGAGACAACGGCGCGAAACGATCCGGGGCCCGACTCGTACCGGAGTATCGCATAGATAAGCTCTGCCCGGTCCGCCCCTTGCGGTATCCTCCCGAATGTGTGCATGCCCTTCGGTATGTAAGTATCTTTCAGGAGTGAGAGCCTTTCATGGATCTCCGTGACGGCTTTGTCCATCATCTCGTGGGAGAGGCGGTCCGGGGGGAGGAGGTTGAGCGCCTTCACCCTGTCTGCGATCATGTGGCTGATCGTATGGGCCTTTGCAGGCTCCACCTGGAGGTAGCGCGCGTACTCCGTGAGGAGCCTCTCCAGCTCGTCCAGGTCCCCGTAGAGCTCTCCCTGGACCATGACGGTCTGCATGTGATCGACGAGCACTGCATTGCTCCGCCTCTTGGCGATCGTGCCCTCCGGCGGGTTGTCCGCGTTGTAGATGTAGAGATTCGGCATCGTGTCTATGGCGACATCGGGGATACAACCCGACGAAAGGCCCGTCGCCTTGCCGGGCAAGAATTCGAGGTTGCCGTGCGTGCCGACGTGGACCACCGCGTCCGCGCCGAACTCCCTGGAGAGCCATTTATATGTCGCCACATACTGGTGAGGAGGCGGAACGGAGGGGTCGTGGAGGATCTTGCAGACCTGGCCGTCGCAGCGGGCGCCGGCGCAGCCACGTTTCGGCTGGACGCAGACCACCGCGTTCCCGAACCGCAAGCCGGTGACCAGGATGCTTCCCTCATAGACCATGGCGGCCGGGATGCCGTCCTTCTCTTCTCCGGGCGGATTGCCCCAGGCGCCGGTTATCCTTGCGCGGGTGGATTCTGGCAATTCACCGAACCACTCCAGATACCGGTCGTTCCCGACGAGGGCGAGCGCCCCGCCCTTTGCGACGATCTCCTCGACGGTAGTCCACCGGAACTCTGAGATCGCCTTTTTTGCCATGATCTCGTCGATGAGCGCCTTGCCGCTCTCAGGCGGGTCGATCAGGTATCCTTCTTTTTGCATTCGCTTCATGATGTCGACGACGCTCTGAAGCGTATCCAGGTGGGCGCCGCCGCCAACGGTCGCTTCTACGCCGGCGCAGGGGTTATTGTTGAGGATGAAGGCGACTTTTTTCTCCCGGTTTGGCTTCTTCCGCAAGGCCACCCACCGGGCTAATCTGCTTGCCAGTTTCTCGATCCTGTCTGGGAGCGCCTCGTAGGACTCCTCCTCGGCGGTCGAGATGCCCCGCGATGCCCCTATGACTAGAGGCTCTATTACTCCTTCTAACTCGGGCATGGCAACGCTCCACGCCGCCTGGCTGCCGAGCCCTTCGGGGTCGTCGAGCCACTGTTTCCGGTCCTTGTAGTACGAGATGACCGGTGCTAAGACAGGCACGCCGAGTTTTTTAAGGAGCTCGACCCCCGAAGGAGCGTCCGATTTTTTGATCCCGCCCCGCTCGCTGCCGAGAAAAAAAGCGGAGAGCTTGACGACCGCATCGATGCGGGGGGCTTGTCCCTCCATGAGGAAGTGTTCGATCACTTCGACGCCGCTCATGTTGCCGAGGTGGTCGTCTTTCAGGGAGTAATAGAAGACCGGCATCACGCCCAGGCCCCGGGCCTCGATGGCGCGTATGAGCGCCCCTTCCACCTCCAGATTTCCGGTGACCCAGTTGGAGCGGGAGTAGAGGAGGCCCACAAACGACGCCGGGACGGAAGGGAGGAACGCCCGGTAGACGGAAAGGAAGTCGGCCGTGTCGAGGAAGACGCCGGGGATGGCCGGATGGTGGATGCCCTCCCACGGCAGGGGCTCGGGCGGCTCGAAGGTCGCCGCTTCCTCGAAAAGATTGCCGACGAGATAGCCGAGCATGTTCCTCATATTGCCGGCGCCGCCGAAGAGGATATACTTGTAGACGGTCGCCACGATCTCCGGGTTGACGTTGGACAGGGCGGAGAATGACGGCTCCGGCCCGACAACGACCACGGGCGCCCTGTCTTTCACAGTGACGACCGCCTGTTCCAGCTCGTCCCAGAAATCATCGCTCGTCCGGTAGAGCAGCACGAGATCGGCCTTGTCGATCTCCGTCCCGATTTGCGCGACCAATCCAGGCGCCCTCTTGATCTGCTTCGTGGAATAGGCGGTCAGATCGATGCCGAGGACACGCGCCGCATCAAAGAGGAGGGGCAGGTAGGACGACCACATGACGGTCAGGATTCGCATTGTTTATTCACCTCTGCTTGTTTCGCTATTCATTGTATCTCCCGATAAGATACGATCCCCACGCGAAAAAGCTCACAGCGTAGACGAGAAGCACGACGAGGGACGCCGTGCCTCTTGCGTCGAGGCTCACGGACCGGATCAGGATATTCGTATGGGTGAGGGGCATGATATAGATAATCCACTTGATCGCAGTGGGCGCCCTGTCCACGGGAAAGAAGGTGCCGCTGAAAAAAGCCATGGGCAAGATGAAAAAGTTCGAGTACGTCGAGGTATCCTCGTGGGATTTCGCGACCATGCCCGTCACGATGCCAAGGCACGCGAAGAGAAAACAGTTGAGAAGAAGAGTCATGACAAAGAGCGGCGTTATCGCAAGTCGGCGAGAGACCGCAAAACCTACGAACACGATCAGCACCGAGGCGAAAAGCCCCTTGGTCATTGCCGCCGTCACCTCGCCGATCATGATCGAGAAGGGGCTTATCGGGGCCTGCACGAGAACCTGGAAGGTCTTGAAGTAGAGCCGGTTCAGGTTGAGGGAGCTCGCGACCCAACTGTAGGAATTGTTCATGGAGCTCATGGCGACGAGACCGGGGATCAAAAAGTCGAGGTAGCTGCCGCTGCCTGTCCGGACGCTCCTGCCGAGGCCAAGCCCGAAGGCCACGAGGTAGATGACGGGGACAACCATGGCGGAAAAGAGATAGCCGAGCTTGAAGAGCTTCCTCTTGAAGAGGAGCATTTCTTTGAGGTATATAGGATACCATTCCGCGACTTTCGTCATTATAGCCTCTCTCCCGTCAGCTTTATGAAAACGTCTTCCAGGTTCGACCTCCTGATGGCGACGCCAATTGGAGTGGAGGGGGGACACCCCTCCGAAGACGAGACGGCGAGAGGAGTGTCCCCCCAACCGCTTTGCCCGGCCGTTTCCTGGGCCTCGGCCCTGCTGCGGCACATATGCTGGATGAGGCGGCCTTCCTGGTTTACGAACTCGACCACGTATTCGCCCACCCGCGTCTTCAAGCCCGCCGGGCTGTCGAGGGCGATCAGGCTGCCCTTCGAGAGGACCCCCACCCTGTCGCAGAGGATCTCGGCCTCCTCGATGTAGTGCGTCGTAATGACTACTGTGCGCCCGTCTATCCGCGCCTTCCGTATAAGGTCCCACATCTGCCGCCTGATCTGGGGATCGAGGCCGATGGAAGGCTCGTCGAGAAAGACGACGGCCGGTTCGGTCATGAGGGCCCTGCCGAGGAGCAGCCGTCTCTGCATCCCGCCGGAAAAATCGGCGACCGCCGAGTTTTTTCTATCGAGAAGTCCCACCGAGTCCAATGTCTCCTCTATCCTTCGCTCCAGCCCGTTTATTCCGTGGAGCATCCCGTAGATGAGCAGGTTCTCCCGAGCCGTCATCTCCCGGTCGAGGTTGTTCTCCTGGGGCATGACGCCGATGAGCCGCTTGATCTCCGCCGGCCGGGAGGCGTCGAGGCCCGCGATCGTCCAGGCGCCCGAATTGGGGCGCGACAGCAGCGTCAGCATCTTGATGAGGGTTGTTTTTCCCGCCCCGTTCGGACCCAGAAGGCCGAAGACCTCTCCTTTCTCTATGGTGAGCGTCACGCCGTTCACGGCCCTTACCGCACCGTAGATCCTGCTCAGGTCGCGGATCTCTATCATGCGCCTCCCTCCGGGTAGACGATGCGAAAGCCGTTCCAGCTTATGACGCGCACGTCGATCCCGTAGACCTGCTTCAGGCTATCTTCGGTGATCACCGCCTGGGGCTTTCCCTCGGAGACGACGACGCCTCCGTTCATCAAGCCTACGCGGTCGGAGAAGAGCATGGCAAGGTTGGGGTCGTGGAGCGTCATCAGCACGATGAGCTGCTTCTCTCCTGCGAGACGCCTTATCTTTCTCAATATGAGCAATTGATGCCTGAAATCGAGATGAGACACGGGCTCGTCCAACAGCATGACAGGCGCGTCCTGCGCGATGGCCCGAGCGATCAGCACCAGTTGTTTTTCTCCCCCACTCAGTTTTGTGCAGGCTTTCTCCCTTAAGCTCTCGATCCCCGCCTCCTCCAGGGCCTCTTCCGCCCGATGCCGGTCCTGCCTTGGAAGGGGCCGAAAGCGCACCGACCCGCGAGGCCCGCCCCATCAGCACCACCTCGAAGACCGAATAGGGGAAGGGGGCCTCGTGCTCCTGGGGCACGGTTGCGAGGAGTCGTGGCGCGTTCCATGTGCGACCGCAGGAGTATATCGACGCCCTCGAGCCTTACCTCGCCCTGTCCTGGCTTCCAGATGCCGCCGATGCACTTGAAAAGGGTGGTCTTCCCGCAGCCGTTCGGGCCGAGGACCGTGGTGATCTCTCCTTCCCTAGCCAGAAGCGAGACGCCCGCGAGGACTTCCTTTT
Source organism: uncultured delta proteobacterium (assembly GCA_963733345.1). Classification (GTDB taxonomy): domain Bacteria; phylum Desulfobacterota; class Syntrophorhabdia; order Syntrophorhabdales; family WCHB1-27; genus BOG-1155. The sequence continues at coordinate 6,206 of CAVTDX010000040.1, read as the reverse complement.
GTCCTCTCCCGTGGCTGAAGTGGAGATCGCCTACTTCGAGCAATGCCGGCCCCCCTGCAAAAACGTAATCATCAGTTCCCCCAACTCTCCTTTCCTCCGCGCTTCATCAGATAAATGAAGAACGGGGCGCCCAGGATAGCGGTCACGATGCCCACAGGGATGTCGAGGCTCGTCAGGCTCCTCGCCGCGGTGTCGGCGAGTATCATGAACGCCGCGCCCACCGCCATCGACAGGGGCACGAGGCTCTTGTGATCCGGGCCTGCCGCCATGCGCACGAGGTGGGGCACGATGAGGCCCACCCACCCAATGATGCCGCTCACCGAGACCGCAATGCTCACGCTGAGCGACGCCGAGACCAAGAGGACCATCCGGTCTCTCTTCACGTTGATGCCGAGTGATGTTGCCTCTTCCTCCCCCATGCTGAGGACGTTGATCCTCCACCGCATGAAGTACACAGGGAGGAGACCGGATGCGCCGATGAGCGCGATCGACACCTGCAACCAGCTCGCAAGTGAGAAGCTGCCCATGAGCCAGTAGACGATGCTCTGCAACTGGTGCGGGTCGACGAGGAACTTCACGATGGAGACGAGGGCGGTGAAAAAAGCGGAGATGATCACCCCCGAGAGGACGAGGGGGAGCCTCGATATCTGCCCTTGCGACCGGGCCATGGAATAGGTGAGGATCACCGCGAGAATGCCGAAGATGAAGGCCATTGCCTGTATAGGCAGATGGGGGAAAAACCCGATCGAGAGGGCGCACCCCAATGCCGCGCCGGCGGAGATGCCCAAAATGAAGGGGTCGACCAGCGGGTTCCGGAAAAGCCCCTGGAGCGTGACGCCGGAAGCCGAGAGGATGAGGCCCACGAGCCCCGCGAGGATCACCCTAGGCAACCTGATATCGAGAATAATGCCCCGCTCGGCCCCGTTGGAGATCCCGGAAAAAAAAGGGATATGGGCGAACAGGGCGCGGAGCACGTCGAGGGGGGTGATATCGTAGGCCCCGGCGAAGAGGGCAAGAAAGCCTATCACGAAGGGGGAGAGAAACATCAGGATATGCAACGGTCTTTTCAACAGCATGCTAATGCCATGGCTTTCCGGGAACACCGAACACCTTCCTGTGAAATTTATTCACCACTTTGTCCACGTCTATATCCCTGAACTGCTCCGGGTATGTCATAGCCGCCATCCAAAGCGCGCACGGCGCGAGGCGGGGCGACCACGTCGACCAGTCGGGGGCCTTGTAGACCTGCCCTTTCCTCACCGCCGGGATGAGCCTCCATCGGGGATCGTTAGTCAGGTCGGAGACGTCATAGTGCGCACTGCCCCATATGACGATCACGTCAGGGTCCCACGCGATGATCCTCTCAAGGGGGACGTCGGCGTTCCGTTCCCGCACGACGGAAGCGGCGTTGCGCGCCCCGATGAGCGCGATCATATCGTTTGTGACGCCGACCTGCCCCGACACGGTGGTAGGCTTGCTGCCTATGTAGAGCACCCTCTTTCTTTGAGCCTCCGGGATACGGGAGACCCTTTCCCTGACCAGGCGAAAAAGGGCCTCCATCTCCCCGATGGCCCGCTCCATCCGGTCCTTTCTCTCAAACGCCTTCCCGAAGAACCTCATCACGTCGTAGAGCTGGGCAATGCTTTCAGGGTAGACCCCGACCACGGGAAAACCCCGCTCCTCCATGAACCTCACCTGCTCGGGCCTGAAAGTCCACGTGACTACCAGGTCGGGCTTGAGCCTCAGCAGGGTCTCTATGTTCACATCGCTCCCGCTCCCTACGGACGGGATGGAGCGGATATCGGGTTTTGACTGCGTCACGAGGTCGTTATCGTAGGCCCATCTCGCGACGCCCACGACGCGGTCCCATACCCCGAGCACGGGAACCAGCTCGTAAGCGACGAGGAATACCGCGCGTCTCACCGGAAGGGAGACGACTGCTTCCTTGCCGAGATTGTCCTTATAGACGACGCTCCCGGTGGGGGCGGCAAAGGCCGCCCCCACGTGCGGAAGAACAACGAAGGCCGCAAGCAGCGCAGCGCCGCCCCTTAGAATTTTAGCGTAACGGTCCCGAACCATTGCCTTCCCGGCGCCAGATAATAAGCATAAGTAAGTCTTGTCGAAAATATTGTTCACCGCCAGAGAGACCGACGCGAACGAGGCGACCTGGTAGGAGAGTTTTGCGTCGGCCGTGAAATATGGGTCATAAGACCCGAAGACGCCGTTCGTCCGTGTCGCTGTTATCGGCCTCGCCATATCTTCTTGCCCACGTACCTGCCTATGAGGCTTCCCGACCAGGATTTGTACGCGACGTCGCCCCCTGACGTTGAACATCTCGCGGGGCATGTTGGTAAGCTGGCGACCCACCGCCGCGGGAAAGGCGGCGTCCCTCACCACGGTCGAGTCATTGAGGGTATAGTTGGCGAAGAGGTGCAGCCATTTGTCGAACCTCTGCTCCATCGCGAGCTCGACCCCCTTGATGTCCGCCTTGCCCACGTTGACGGTATTCGACGTAGCCGTGGCGTTGTTGATCTGGTAGTCGATAAAGTTGTTCATGTGGTTCTCAAAGTAGGTTGCCTTGAAGACGCCCCCCTTCCAGAGCCTCTGCTCTCCCCCGATGTCCCAGGAGGTGGTCGTTTCCGGCTTCAAATGGGGTTCGGAAGCCAGGTGATCCCGTACCCGTTCGACGTCCTGAAAAGGTCGAATATGGTGGGCGGCCTGAAGGCCTGGCCGAGGGATGCCCGGAGCACCGTGCCATCGAAGGGGGTATACACCAGCGCGCCCTTGGGGCTGAAGTAGTTCTCGGTGTTGGAGGGAAACTGCTGGGACGAAACGCCGTACGTGTCGGAAAAGCCGCTGAACACCCTCCACCAGTCCTCCCTTGCGCCGATATATGCCTTGAGGGGCTTCAGGATCTGGATCTCGTCCTGGGCGAAGAGGGCGTACGTCTCTTCCCTGCCGCCCGACTGGTCGAGGATGCTGCTCTTCGAATATTGGTCCTTCCAGTCGCTCAGGTTCCACTCGGTCGTGCTCTCCCAGTCGTACCGGTAGGAGGCGCCGACGGTGAGGATATGCCTATCGAAAATGGGTTTCGTGGCCTGGATGTCCCCGAAATAGGACGTGGAGGGGCTCGAGTTGAGGGCGCCGGGTCCGCCGGAAAGCTGGGTAGCCGGATTGGGGATGAAACCGTACACCTCGGGGTAGCCGGGCGAGATGTACCAGTTCTCTCCCTGCTTCATCATGCCGAACTGGACCTTCGTCCTGATGTCGCCGAGCTCCGTCTGGTAGCTCGCTTTGTAGGTATCCGTGGCCATGCGGCCCCAGGTGTCGGTAAACGACGCCTGGCCTATACCAGGGTTCATAAAGTTTAGAGGGTCGCCGTAGTTGAACACGTTGGCCCCGGCGCCGTTGTAGAGGTAACTGTTCGGGGGGCCGTATCGGTACTGGTAGGCAGTCCTGTAGTAGGCGACGCTCAGGTGCGACGTGGGCGTGAAATCGTAAGCCGCTTTGGCCGTGATGTCCTGGTCCCACCAGGAGTTGTTGCCCGTGTCGCCGACAAGGTAGGTCGGCTGACCGGTGGCGGTCTGCGTTGGGGACCCGCCCGCGATCCCTGCGGGCGGCGGATTGGCGCCAGTCAGAGCCGTAGTGACGAAGTTGCTCGGGTAGCCCCTTGTCGCCTGGTAACCGGTGCTGAAAAATATGGACAGCTTGTTGGCATACTTATCGCCGACGGAGACGTAGCCCCTCCAGTAATCATTTGACCCGTAAGACCCCGTGGCGGTGATCTCCTCTTTCTCGGGCATTTTGGTGAGGATGTTGACCACGCCGCCCATGGCGTAGCCGCCATAGAGGCTAGAAAAGGGACCGCGTATCACCTCTATCTGTCTGATGTCCTCCGGGGCGAGGCCGCCGAACTGCACGCTGCCGTAATACGCGCTGTTGAGGGGCATGCCGTCGAGCAGGACCAGGGTCCGCTCCTGGCCGGGCATGCCCCTCAGGTTAATGCTCGACATGACGTCCGTGAGGCCCTTGCCCCGCGTGTCGTAGACGCCGGGCAGGGTATCGAGCGCCTCGTCCGGGGCCATGATCTCCCTCTGCTGTATATCCTGTTGCGTGACCACGCTCGTGGATGCGGGGGCCTGAGAGGCTTCCGTCTCCGTCCGCGTTGCCGTCACCACGATCTGTTCAAGCTCCATGGGTTGCGTTTCCTCTGCTGACGCTGCCGCCGCAAACAATACCAGTACAGGAACCAACAAACAATTTCTTATCATCCCATCCTCCCTTTCCTTTCCGTTCCCACCTCCTTTTGTGCTAAAATGACTGCGGGAGGTGGGGGTTGGCTCGACTCACACGTCCGAGCGGCAAGGCGTCCCCGCCAAGGTCTCGCCTGCCCTCAGGTAGCCTGCTCTCACCTCCTTTTTCTCCATCGTGCCTTTCAGATTTCACAGGACCACATCCGTCGCACATCGTTTTTGCCTCTTGAAAATAAAAACCGGCCGCGAAGACCACCTTCGGATGGTGATTGGCCTTCGTGGCCGGTCAAGAATCTTACTGATTGAGATGGCCCCTGCGGGGCCTGTCTTCCATACCTTGGAAGACTGTTCTTCTTCTTATATCGCACATGATGGCAGCATAGTCAAGTTAAAAATGGTCTTTTGCCCTCTGCCGTAGTATATTAGTGGGAGAGCAATCCCATAAGGAGGTAGCGCGATGAAACGCGTTCTTTTGCTCGGTCTGCTTGCTTTGCTCGCCGTTTCGCTGACGATGGCCGTCCCGTCATATTCCCGTGCGGGCGGAGGATGGGGCGCGGGATGGTTCGTCGGCGGCCTTGCCATGGGCTCGGCGCTTGGTCTTGCGGCCCGCCCTTACTACTACCCGCCGCCTTACTACTACTACCCGCCGCCCGCATACCCATACCCTGCACCGGCATATGCCTATCCGCCCGGCTACGTTTATGAGCCCCCTCCACCCTCCGCGAGCGCACCCCCGCCTCAGTCTGCCGCGGTTCCTCCTCAGATGGGTCCGGCGGGCGAAGGCGATTGGGTGACAGTGCCGGGCCAGAACGTCAACGGCACGTGGGTCCCGCAACATAAAGTCTGGGTCCCGAAGAGCCAGTAGCCGCAATTATCGGGGTTCAGCACCCCCTCCACGAGCAAAGCTCGTCGGGGTGCCCGCTTGCGGGCCGTCCCCGCTCACAAAGGCAGGCGCCTTTCGTTATCGTCCATAAACCCGTCGCCGTCAGACATAGTTGGGGAGCGTGCAATTACCGGGGTTCAGCACCCCCTCCACGAGCAAAGGCTGTCAAGCACGGACACGGGCGGAATGCATCGATTTTAAGACGATCCGGCTCACGCCGCTCGATCGCTCACTTGGGCCGACAGGCAAACGGGCGCGGCCGCTCGCCCGTTCTGATAAAGGCGCAATAATCTGCAATAATCTTGGGGTGGTCAAAAACCATGCGGTCCGGCAGCGCGTCAGGCATAAAGACGCCGGCGGCCTTCGCATCGTCCGCGGCCGCAAGAATACCCGAGCCACGGGCAATGTAAACGATGCTGACCGCGTGTCCTCTCGGGTCCCTGGCTGGCTTCCCGTACACGTAGAGCAGCTCTCGAAGGGTCGCCTCGAGGGACGTCTCTTCCCGCGCCTCCCTCACCGCCGCGGCCTCAAGCGACTCGCCCACGTCGACGAACCCGCCCGGCAAGGCCCAACCGTAAGGCTCATTTTTCCGCTCTATAAGCACGATCCCGCCCCTGTACTCGATAATGATGTCGGCTGCTAAAATAGGCGTTGTCGGTTTTCCCATGGCGCCCCCATGAATAAGACAATGTTTAATGTTGAATGTTAAATGCTTAATGTCCAATGGAAAAGAGCTATCTTAATTCAACATTGCTTCTTAATTCAACATTCAAAATTCATAATTCAACATTGCTTTCCTATACATTCAGGTTGCGTACGTCGAGCGCGTTTTGCTCGATAAAGGCCCTCCGGTTCGGCACGTTATCCCCCATGAGCATGGTGAACACTAGGCCCGCATCCGTGTCGTCGTTTATCGTGACGCGCATCATGTGCCGGCGCTCGGGGTCCATCGTGGTGGACCACAACTGCTCGGGGTTCATTTCGCCAAGGCCTTTGTAGCGCTGTATAGCGAGCCCTTCCTTGCCCCCCTCCACGAGGGTCTTAAGCAATTCCCTGGGCGTGCAGGCGAA
>CAVTDX010000039.1:0-21616 GCA_963733345.1 uncultured delta proteobacterium | reverse complement strand
AACCAGTAGATGGAAAACAATGTATTGCTGGCTGTCCGCGCCTGCCTCGCCAAACCTTATCGAAGCCCCTAGGCGATGTTTTTCCTGCACCTGACGCATTCAAGAGGACCAACGTCATGAATGACGTCTTCCGCGACCACAGGCTCGCTCCCGGGGTCGGCTTTTTCCTCGTCGCTTGCGCAGACAGGACAGACTAGCTCCTTCCTCTTCGTGTGATACGCCCTGATTCGTTTTTCATCGAGCATCGGATTTGCCTCTCCTCTTTTTTTCGAGCCGCCTAAAACGACAGGCATGTGAAGCTGTCAAATATATTGATTTGCGCCCCCCTTCGCGTCATTCAGGCAAACGCCGGAATCCGGTAGTTTCAGGCGATTATTTCACGGCTTCAATATGTAATATATGATCGTGATGCCTATGCGGCAATACGGTTCCATTCCCGAAGCGGTTCGAGACCGGACTTCAAATGGTCCGGCCTTATCATATGCGCCTCACCTGCCGATAATCTTCCTGGAAAGACTATTTTCGACAAGGAGTCATAGATGACGCCTAAGGCACGATCAGACGCACGCGCGACCCTGTTGCTCAGACCCGACGGAGCCGAAAGCGACCGCCGCCGCAAGTCCCTCGTCAACCATCTCACCCTCGGCCTGGCCAAGGACATGTATTCGGCCACGTCCAGGGACAAGTTCGACGCGGTCGTCCTCTCCGTGAGGGCCGGCATGATGAAAAACTGGATCAACACGCAGCAACAGTACTACCTGGCGGATGCGAAGCGTGTCTACTACATGTCCCTCGAATTCCTCCTGGGCCGGCTCCTCAATTCATATCTCATCAACCTCGGCCTCACCGAGCAGTACCGGGAGGCCGTCGACGTCTTCGACATTTCGCTGGAAGACGTGATGGAGCACGAGTGGGACGCCGCCCTCGGCAACGGCGGCCTAGGAAGGCTCGCCGCCTGTTTCCTCGATTCAATGGCGACCTTGCGATATCCCTGCTACGGGTATGGCATCCGTTATGAGTACGGCATCTTCTCCCAGAGGATCAAGGAAGGTTGCCAGTGCGAGGCGCCGGACAACTGGCTCAGGTACAGCAATTTCTGGGAATTCCCCCGGCCGGAGCTTCTCTACCCCGTCCGCTTCTACGGTCGGGTCCAGACACACGGCGTCGGAGGCGGGCGGCTCAAGTCGGCATGGACTGACACCGACGAGATACTCGCCATGGCACATGATTATCCCGTGCCGGGATACAGGAACAACTTCGTCAACACCCTCCGCCTCTGGGCTGCGAAATCGACCCGGGATTTCAATCTGGAGTACTTCAACAGCGGCGACTATGTGAAAGCCGTGGAGGACAAGAACTCGAGCGAGAACATCTCGAAAGTCCTCTACCCGAACGACCATTCCCTCGCCGGCAAAGAGCTCCGCCTGAAACAGCAGTACTTCTTCGTCGCGGCAACCTTAAGCGACGTGCTCCGCAGGTACAAGAAGTTCCACGAAACCTATGACGCCTTCCCCGACAAGGTGGCCATACAGTTAAACGATACCCATCCCTCCATTGCCATCCCCGAGCTGATGCGCATATTCGTCGATGAGGAAGGCCTCGAGTGGGAAGACGCGTGGGCGATCACGACCCGCACGATCGGCTACACAAACCACACCATTCTCCCCGAGGCGCTCGAAACGTGGTCCGAAGATCTGGTGGGCAACCTGCTGCCCCGCCACCTCCAGATTATCCGGGAGATCGACAGGCGGTTCGTTGTTCAGGTTGCACGACGCTTTCCCGACGAGCCCCAGCGCAAGGAGAAGACCGCGATCATCACCGGAAAGGATGGGGGCGTCATCCACATGGCGAGGCTCGCCATCGCGGGCAGCCACGCCACCAACGGCGTCTCCCGGCTCCACACGGAGATCATCAAAACGCGCATCTTCAACGATTTCTACCTCATGCACCCGGAGCGCTTCCACAACATCACGAACGGCATCACCTACAGGAGATGGCTCATGGAGGCAAACCCGGGTCTTTCGGCCCTGATCGCCGGGGCTATCGGCGACGGATGGACCCGCGATCTGGCGCGACTGGCCGATCTCGAGCCGTTCGCTCGCGACGACGGGTTCTGCAAGGCCTTCGACGGGGTAAAGCAGGAGAACAAGAAAAGGCTGGCCGAATACCTGGAAACAGAGGACAAGATCTCCATCGAGCCGTCGCGCCTCCTCGACTGCCAGGCCAAACGGTTTCACGAATACAAGCGGCAACTCCTCAACGTCTTTCACGCCGTCGCTCTATATAACAGGCTCATCGAGGGAGAGGAGACGGATTCATTCGTCCCGAGGACAATTCTCTTCTCCGGCAAATCGGCGCCGGGATATCTGCTCTGCAAGCTCGTAATCAAGCTGATCCACAACGTCGCCGACGTGATCGCCGCCCATCCCCTGGCAAGGGAGAAGCTCCAGGTGGTCTTTGTGCCGAACTACGGCGTGACCCGGGCCCAGTACATCATCCCCGCCGCGGAGCTCTCCGAGCAGATATCGACCGCAGGGTACGAGGCATCCGGCACCGGCAACATGAAGTTCATGCTCAACGGCGCCCTCACGATCGGGACCCTCGACGGAGCGAACATCGAGATCCGCGAAGAGACAGGCGAAGAGAACTTCTTCCGCTTCGGTCTCGACGAAAGCGAGGTGCAGGCTGTACGGCCTGCTTACGACCCGCAGAGGTTCATCGGGGAGAACGACGAGCTGAAGCGGATTGTCAGCCAGCTCCGCAACGGTTTCTTCTGCGCCGAGAGCCCCGATCTGTTTCAGCCTATCCTCGACAGCCTGCTGAAGGGCGACCGCTTCTGCGTGCTCGCCGACTACGCGGACTACATGCGCTGCCAGGAAGCGGTCTCGATCGCCTACAGGGACCGCGTGGAATGGACAAGAAAAGCGATAATCAACGTGGCCCGCTCCGGGAAGTTCTCGAGCGACAGGGCGGTCGAGGAATATGCGCGCCGTATCTGGGGCGCGACGCCCCTCGGACCTGCGGAGGCAAAGGAGTAAGCCTGGCGGCTTTCGGCACGCGGGCGCCCCGCCGGGGCACGCCTGGCGAGGACTTAAGTTAGCGCCTATGTCCGGAAGCGGAGGGCCGCCGTGCACGAACTAGCTTAAAAACGGTTGTTTTTGCCATTTTCTACGGCCTTTTACCCTCTCAAAGTGCGCTTTTCATTAAACCGGCTCAGCGCCCCTCTTTTGGATTCCCTTCTCTTGCAAGGCATTTGAGAAAGGGGGTGCACGATTGTGCACGACAGTTGACGGTTTTGTGGGGGGGGCGAACGCGATTTCGCGTTGTTCATCAAAAATCGCTCCGCCCCCTGCAAGAGGGGAGAAGGGGGATGGGAGCAGCGGCACAAGGGCCTTTGTGAAAAGAAGGGGGATCCGTAGGGGAATCAGGGCCGGCCGGTAGCTCCGCCATCTAAACGGCCATTATCGGGTCAATTGTCAAAGAGCATGCCGGTTTACGGAATTCTTTGAACCCGGCTGAAACGGGACAGGGCTATGCCCGGTCTATTAAGATTTTCCTGCTTTTCCCGCTTCCTGTCAAAGCGACAACCAGAGGCGACAACCAGAGGCGACAAGGAGGAGCGACAACCAGAGGCGACAAAAAGCACCGCAACGCTGTTTTGAAAAAACGACGCGACCCATGCCCTGCGGATCCAGCCAGGTCTTGACTTTTGTTCCATATATTGATATTCTGAAATTAATAAATTCATAATTTAACAGTACTGCTATGTGTGCAAGGAGATAAAAACCATGCCTTTAATCAAAGTAAAAAAACATTCCCAAATAACCATTCCTAATGAAATCAGGCGGAAGCTTAAGATTGCCGAGGGCGACTACCTGGAGATCGAGGAGCACAACAACGAATTGGTCTTGAAGCCGGTGAAGGTGATTCATCCGGACGAAGCCTACTTCCATACCAAGGAATGGCAGGCCGGTGAGAAAGAAGCCGACCGCGATATTGCCGAGGGCGCCGTCATCGGCCCTTTTGATAATATCAAGGGCGCTTTGAAGGCTCTCAAAACCAGCAAGGTATGAAGCTCGCCTTTACCAAAACCTTTGTCCGGGACTACCGGAGATTGCCACAAGACATCCAGGAATTAACGGATAAGCAATTGGGGCTCTTATTATCCAATGCAAAGCACCCGTCTCTCAACTTAAAAAAGATGAAAGACCCCCGAGACATCTGGGAAGGCAGGATCACTATGTTCTATCGTTTTACTTTTCAAATCACAGAGGACGTCTATGTTTTGCGCAAGGTCGGCGCCCACGATGTTTTGCGGAACCCTTAAGCCCTCTCAACAAAAGAGCTAGGGTGTCGCCGCGCCGATGCTCACGGCCGAGGACGCGCTGCTTGCCCACTCTCCATCTGCTGTTTTATTGCTTCCTTCCTGCCATACGTAAGAAAATTTGTTGACCTCCGGATAGGCCGTAGTTCATCGTCTATCCTGCTTGCTCTAAAAAGAAAAAGGAGGAAGAGATGACCCACGCCAAACTTACACCCAACCAATCGGACACTACCGGTGCTCAGCCAGTACGTGAGCGGACCCCGATCGACCATGTCCTTGAGAGGCTCGCTCCCCCCCTCTCTCAGATTGCAATTAAGAGGCTCCTCTATACCGGCGCCTCTGTGTCCCGCTTTCTCGGAGTGAGCACCTCTTTGGTCAACCGGATGGCTAATATTGAGGCAGTCGATCTTGACTCTTACATAGAAAGTTCACTTTGAACGAATGTCCCCTAAGTGTTGTAAACGTCCCCTAAGTGTTGTAGGCGGCCATCAAATCGCCCTCATATCCAGCCACAGACCCGCCTCCAAATCGGGCCAATTGACAGACCTCACCGGTACGGAAAAGGGTACCTTTCCCGCTTCTCTACCCCAAATGACTGTCTGCTACGCGCACGCCCTTCGGCTTCCTAATAGAGAACCTCCTCGGCAAGAGAAACTGTTTTGCATCCCACGACATTCTGCCTGATTACACGCGGCCTTGCAACCGTTAAACGCTTCCTCGTCCCATTGACCGGGACCATCACAGCTATACCAGGCGCCGTTGGGGGTGTTCAGGAAAGATTCTTTTCAGGTGTATTCCGCGAACCTGTAACCTGCCCTTTGCGCCGGTTCGGTTGAGATGGCGTAAGAAGAAATTTTCTTGACGTGGTGAGGAGAGGGTGTGCAATGGAATGGAGTGTACTGCGAGGAAAAGGGAGAAGGAGGTCGAGAGGTCCACGACGGGGTCCTTTCCGCATGAGAGCACTCGTGGTACTTCACCCAACCAGAAAACCGCGTCACGTCCTTCAACCATCCGACATGTGGTGCATTCGGAGTCAGGTCATGTTCCTAACTTCACGCAGCCCGCATCAAGTGGCGTCTTGGGCGGGGCGTTTTCGAAACTGTATCCCCTCACGTAGTATATCCCCTCTGATGCATTTGGCTCGACTTCGATGTAGGTGCAGGTCTTTCCATCTATCCACGTTCCCGCGTTAGCATAGATATGCTTATACTGCTCACATCCCAAAGAGGCCCCGCCGAGCACCTTATGGTGCCCATGAAAACCGTAGTTATGGGTGTGTCCGAAAATGAGGATCTTCGGGGAATAGGGTTGCCCCGTGAGGATTATCCAGTTGGCAGCCAGTACCAGCGTTCCAAGGTCGTCGATCGGGGCCACCTCGGAGGGGACTATGTCCTGACGGCAACCCCAATCCTCGTAAATCTTGGCATAGTATGCCAGCACGTCATTGTAAGCTGGGTCGGGCGAGAAGCCATCGAGACCGTCCATCAGGAACGTGCTCCCGGTAGTTGCGGCCCTCCTCCATATGGCATCAAAAAAATCATTGGGTAAAGTGCCTCGTAAGCCCGTCTTGATGATGCCTCCAAGGATGTCGACAAAATCAAGAAGAGTGCCGCTTTGGGCGGCATATTCGGCGGCCACTCTTGTCATGAAAAAACCCTCGGGCAGATGGCTGCCCGAATGGCTCCATGTGTCTGGAGCATTAAAAAGACAGAAGCGGCTCCCATGCTCCGCAAAGATGACCCCCCCATTTTTATACACGCCCATCCCCGGCGCGGAACGGATAAAGTTGAGAGTTTCAAATCCATTCGCCGGCGTGAAAATATTATCGATCAGCATGTCATGGTTTCCCGGAACGTAGGATACAGCGATACCGCTGTCTTTCCGGCAAAAGAGCCCTTAAGGCATTTATCACAGGTGCGTTCCTGGGCTCCTTCAGTATATCCATAAAGTCTCTGGTAGGCGCGTGGTGCATGGGGCAGAGCCAACCGTCGAACAGATCCCCAAGGATGACAAGCTCCGCAATATCCCCTCGCTTTCCTAACCAGTCAAGAAATGAGGCAGCCGTGCCGATGTTCTGATTCATCCACGTGTACGCATGTGTGTAGCCGTCGTCGGGAGAGAAACTAAAGCCGTTGTTCATGTGCAGATCGCTGATGAAGATAAGTTTGTCACCCAAAGGACCCTCCTTGTCTTAGCACTGGCATCAAGACCTCTTTATTCCATTATGGCGATCCGTCAAGAAGTGGGAAAGAAAATTGTCTTCGGCCCTGAGCCTCAACGTGAAAGCCTCGAACAAACGTGCGGCGCACCTTGTGGCCTTAACCAGGAGGACAAGAAAGGCAATTGGCATTGAGTCGGCGGCTTAAAGAAGGTCCCCACGCTCGCCCGCCTTTTCACGGTTTGACGTTTATCGGCCTGTCCTCTTCGCGCCTATTGAAATATAGGGTCGCTCGCAGGATCTTTCAACGACGCCTCGTGGCTGAACGCTCCGGCCCTACGAAAAACATCGCCCGGTAAATTGCCGTACCTAACCCCTTTGCAGGGGCAGTCAATCGAAATCCTCATTGACTCGGAGGCGCGAGCCAAGTGAAGACCGCAGAGTCGTGGATGGCGTGTAATCTTCACAGGCCGGCGTTACTCTACGCCCGAGGATGCCTTCCTGAAAGGCACAAACCCAAAGGCCTTTTTGACTGTTCACCCTACAATTGGCAATCCGCGACGGGGCGTTGCAAAAAACTGCTTGACATCGGTATCATGGTTAATTACACTAAATGTATATTACATGTGTTATGTCTAACACCTAATAGTGACGAGGCGTAGCTTTCGGAGGTAGCGAAAGAATGGAAGCGGAGACCATGAAGCTGTTTCGTGAGAGGGTCCGGCAGGTACAGCAGAAGCTGGGGTGGTCCCAGAGAACCGACATTCAGTGCTGTGGGGTGACCATGGCCCAATGTCACGCCCTTCTGGCGATAGGCGAGCGCAAAGAGCTATCCATCGTGGAACTAGCCCGCATACTCGATGTGGATACGAGCAACCTGAGCCGCACGCTCGACAACATGGTCAAGGCAGGTCTTCTCAACCGGATTCCCAACCCCGAGGACCGGCGCTACGTTTATCTCAGCCTTACCGATGAAGGAAAGAATGCCTTCGACACCATCGAGCAACTCTTCACTGCTTACCTGACGAGGGTTTTCGAGTTGATTCCCGAGGATAAGCATCGCCAGATAATGGAGAGCCTCGACCTGATGGCCGGGGCATTGGAGCAGTGCAGCAAAGAATACCAGTGCTGCTCGTCCGAATGACAAAAGAGGAGGGATCACAATGGAGTGCTGCGGGAGCACAGCCAACGAGCAGGATTGCGGGTGCAGTTGTTCAGGTGGGGGGGATGGCCCCAAGGTGCTTGTCGAGAGGTTCGACCCGGCCAAGAAGGTACCCGATTGGGTCACAGGGACTATATCGACGGCTGCGGGGATTGCCCCCCGGGTGACGACGGTTCTCCGGGCCGGCGACGTCATGGGTTCGTGGAAGGCCCGTTGGGGGGTCGGGAGAATGAGCTACACCATACCACCCGGTGTTTATGCGGTCGGGGCGCCGATAGTAGACTCACCCGTACTCGTTTCCGCGAACTACAAAATGAGCTTCGACAGGCTTCGCCGGGAGCTGACCGGGATCGATGCCTGGATACTCGTGCTTGATACCAGGGGCATCAATGTCTGGTGTGCGGCGGGCAAGGGGACCTTCGGGACCGAGGAGATCGTGCGCCGGGTAAACGCATTTGCCCTCAAGGACGTGGTCTCGCACCCGTTTTTGATTCTCCCCCAGCTTGGCGCGCCTGGTGTCGCCGCCCATGAGGTCCAGAGACAGACAGGCTTCAAGGTGGTCTACGGGCCGGTCCGGGCCAGCGACCTGCCGGCGTTTCTCAAAGCGGGCAACAAGGCGACGCCCGAGATGCGCGAGGTGCGCTTCGGTCTCATTGACCGGCTCGTGCTCACGCCGATGGAGCTGGCACCGGTGTTGAAACCCGCCCTCATCCTCATCGGCCTTCTCTTTCTCCTCATGCTGATACTTCACCCGTCGGCCCCGTTTCTCACCCTTCTCGGCCGCACGTTGGTCGCATTCATTCCTTTCCTCGGGGCAATTCTCGCAGGTGCGGTCGTGGCCCCAACCCTACTATCGTACATCCCCGGCCGGGCCTTTGCCTGGAAAGGATGGCTCGTGGGCCTTGCCTGGTCCATAATCTTCGTCTTCTCCGTGTCCGCCCATTGGACCCTGGCCCTCTTCTATCTGCTCGTCCTGCCCGCGGTGAGCGGCTACCTCACCATGAACTTCACCGGGGCCTCGACGTACACATCCTTGTCGGGAGTGGTCCGGGAGATGAGGACAGCCCTGCCTGCCCTGGTCGTCTCGGCCGGTCTGGGATTCGTGCTCCTCCTGGGCAAGCTGGCGGGCCGGGCTTTGGGCATGCTGTAAATGAGGCGTGAGATGAGACAGCACTACCTGAGAGACGTAGTCACCCTTGATTTCGATTCGACACGGTGCACGGGGTGCGGTCGATGCGTCGAGGTCTGCCCCCATGCCGTTTTTGCCATTGAGACGACAAACGGCCGAAAAGCTCAAATCAGGAACCGGGACGCGTGCATGGAGTGCGGGGCCTGCGCGAAGAACTGCGCGGCTGAGGCAGTGACCGTGCGGGCGGGCGTTGGCTGCGCGTGGGGGATCGTGAGGGGAGGCTTTCTGGCACGGAGCCGAGCTGCGGGTGCGATGAATCCGCATCGGGCTCTCCGTGCTGCGGGTAGTCAGCCGGAGGTCACGTACACCAGAAGATAGGAGGCGCTCGTGGCGAACACGGTTTTGCTTGTTATCGGATCCTTGCTCCCCATAGCCTGGGGCATTACCCATCTCTTTCCGACGGGCACCATCGTAAAGGGCTTTGGCTCCATATCAGAAGATAACAGGCGCATCATCACCATGGAATGGATAGCAGAGGCCGTGGCTCTCATCTTCATGGGCGCGGTCGTCCTCGTTGCCACGATCGTAGACCGTACCTCACCCGTTTCCATGGCCGTGGGCTGGGTCTCGGTGGTTGGCCTCAACGTCCTCTCGGTCGTCTCTCTCTTCACGGGCTTCCGCATCAGGTTTCTCCCCTTTCGGCTGTGCCCGCCGATCTTCACCGGGAGCTCGGTGCTTATTGTGTTGGGGATGCTCCTCTAAGAGGCGTGTACAGGGGGCGCGGTTTCTCCAACGCAATGGGTGGCGAGAGAGTCGCATCCCTTCTTCCCTCGGCCCGCCTAGGTTCTCTTCTTGATGGGCTCGGTATTTTACCTTGCTCGGATCCCCCTTTGCGTCCTGTGGCTCCGTTGCGATCGACCCGATGTTTCTCTTGACATAAACGATCCGTCTCCCCTATAATGTGAATGGTTATTCACATTACATGACAGAGAAGAAAAGCACCGACATAAGAAAAGGAGAGATCGTCAGCGCAGCCTTTAAGATCCTGGGCAGAGACGGGGCAAGGGGCCTTACGATCACGGCCATAGCCAGAACGGCCGGTATGAGCGAGGCCAACATCTACAGGCATTTCAAGGGTAAAGAGGCAATCTATTCATCGCTTGTGGATTTCATCGGTTCGGAGGTCATGGGAAAGGCCGCTACAATTGCCGCGGGCAGCAGGAGTCCCCGTGAGAAGCTGGAGGCGATCTTTTTCTCCTACATGGCCCTCGTCGAGGATCACCCCGGTATGCCGCGGATGATCTTCTCCGAGGACATACGCCTCGGCAATAAGAAACTGGGGGAAAAGATATCGATGCGGCTTCGAAGCTACGTGGAGACTTTGGCCGGCGTCATCGCGGCGGGCATCAATGAGGGGGATTTCCGCCCAGGGCTGTCGCCCAGGGAAACGGCGCTTACCTTTCTTGGCCTGATCCAGTCGACCGCGCTACGTTGGACCATCGGCACCGAGTCTTTCGACTTCAAGGATGAAGCGCAGAGACTGTGGAGCAATTTCATGCGGCTCGTCTCCTGATATTTTTTTGCTCGATATGTGAATACTTATTCACATAATCCTATCCGAGGAGGTACCGATGAAGAAGCCGGCTCCGTACGTGATGCTCGTCTGCGCCCTTGTCGGCATGGCCATATCCGCCTACGACTTCTATATGATTTACACTGGCCGGCTGTTATGGTGCCCGCCACCGATCGACGGCTGCAATACCGTGGCCTATAGCCCGTATGGCCGTATCTACGGAGTGCCGATAGGCTATTTCGGTCTCTTCTTCTATGCGGTCATGCTCGCGTTCGGCTCGTCGCGGCGCGGCCTGCGGGATGGGTTGAATGAATGCTCCGTGATTACTGTTCTGTGAAGTCAGCAGTCTGGTCCGCCGGCGCAGAGAAGACCTTCCCGAGCCCCAGCACGACCATCCGGACGGGGTCTCAGGGGGAACTCAGCGGCGGAGGGTAACTCATATCAAAAGAGATCGTTCATCCCTCTCTCTTTCGCAGATGATCTCGCAGAAACTCCTCCACCCGCTTTCTTATCTGATCCCGTATCTCCCTCGTCTTTGCGAGACGTTCTTCATGGCTTCCCTCAAGGGTGGCCGGGTTCTGAAAGGGCCAATCAAGACGCGTCACGCGGCCGGGAAAGAGGGGGCATCGCTCGGCCTGCGACTCTTCGCACACTGTGATCACGTAGTCGTAAAGCCTGCCCTCCTTGTAAAGTGCAAAAACGGACTTTGCCTGGTTCATGGAGATGTCGAAGCCTGCCTCTTCCATGACCTCTACCACAAGAGGATTAAGGGGTTCCGGTTCAAGGCCCGCGCTCTCCGCTTCAAAGCGGTCGCCGGCCAGATGGCTGAGAAAAGCTTCGGCCATCTGGCTTCTCGCAGAGTTGTGGACACAGACGAACAACACCCGGATTTTTTCTTCGCTCGAAGCGGTGTTCATTGTTGGCCTCCCGATAATGTCTGTCGCGTAGTCCTCCAACTGCCGGCCCTCGCGTCGGTGGGGACCGCTAAACCAGAGGGGCTTCGATCACTATTCGATTGGACTGCGCCTGTCTTCTGAGAATGGCCGTACCCACTACAACATGATCTTCTGTGCCGCCGCCTGCACGGGGTCCCACGGCGAGCTGAGCGGCGGAGTGTAGCTCAAGTCGTATCCCATAAAATCGTCTATTGTCGCTCCGTGGGAGAGAGCGGCGGCGAAGATGTCGATCCTCTTCGACACCTCCGTGCCATATGCCCCGATCATCTGCGCGCCAAGTATTCTTCTCGTTTCCTTATCCGCAGTAACCCGAAGGTGGAGTTTGTGAGCGGGGGGATAATAGACTTTGTGGTCCCAGGCCTCGTCAGTCGGCCGTCACCGGCTGAAATCTCGCATTGCGAGCCTCATTCCCGTTCAAACCCGTTCGAGCAACGACCTTGTCGAAGATCTTCACCGACTGGGTGCCCAGCGTGCCTGCGAATTCGACGTGACCGCCGAGCGCGTTCTCGCCGGCTATCCTCCCCTGCTTGTGGGCGACGGTGCCGAGGGGCATATAGGTGTTCTTCTGCAGAATCCTGTGCCATGTCTCGGCGCAGTCGCCCGCGGCGTAGACGTGGGGAATGCCGGTTTCCATTCTGCGGTTTATCTTGAGGCCCCCCTTGTCCCTGTTTCGACGCCAATGGAGCGGCCGAGGGCCGTATTGGGGACGGCCCCGACCGCCACGAGCACCATGTCCGCGGGGAGGCTGAAACCGTCGGTCCCCTTGACGACGAGCTCGTCGCCGTCTGAGTCTATCGACTCGACGCCGATACCCGTGTGGACCGTCACGCCGTGCTTGGTGAGGGTATCCCTGATCCGGCGGCTGAAATCGGCATCGATCGAGGTCATCACCGACTCCGTGTACTCCACGACGGTTACCTTAATGCCGCGGGTCGTGAAGGCTTCGCACATCTCCATGCCGATGTAGCCGCCGCCGACTATGAGGGCGCTTTTTGGGGACGTGCGTCTTATGAACTCTTCTATGGCAAAACTGTCGGGCAACGTTCGGAGAAGAAAGACACCCGGATTGTCGAGTCCGGCCATACGCGGACGAAGCGAGAGGGCTCCGGTCGCGATGACCAGCTCGTCGTAGGTGGCCCGGATAGTGGCGCCCGAGTTGTCGGTGATGCTCACCTCCCTCGACCCTGCGTCGATCGAAGTGGCTTTCCGGCCCATAAGGAGCTTTATCCCCTGACCCTCGATATCCTGCGCGGTCCTGTGGGCGAGGTCTCTCCAGTCAGCTACTTCATGGCTGATGTAGTAGGGCAGGCCGCAGATGCTGAAATTGGGAAAGTCGTCACCGACTATCACCAGCGGTACGACGGCCGGGTCGAGTTCGGTCATCCTCAACGCCGCGCTGATCCCGGCGTCGCTTCCACCGATTATCACCACGTCCTTCATGCTACTCTCCCCTGAGATTGGTTTTTGTCCTGTCGTCTTCACGTAGCTTGGGCCCCCTCGTGATATTGGACTGACTGTCCTGAATTTGGAGTTCCCACCGCCGTTCTTCAAACATAGCGGCCGAATGTTACAAACATGTTAAGGGCGGCGGTCTTCCGTCTCCGTTGGTAGTCACGCGTTCGCACGGTACTCGATGTTGCCTCGCTCGCCCGGATAAAAACGGCAGTCCGTCTTCTTGCATTCTTTGTTCAGGTGATGGAACTCGCATCTCACCGTGGCCGGAGCCGTGACCATCTGCACCTGGAACTGCTCTTTCGTAAACTGGATGGCCTTCAGTATGGCCAGAAAGGAGTCTCTCTTGCAGCAGCGAGGTCCTCCGGATTCCGCTATGGCATGGAGGCTCTGCGCGGTCATGAGGTTGGCCTGCCTCCATTCTCCATGCGAGAGGGGCGTCGCATCGGTCATCACGCTCACGAATATACCCGTGCCGACCGCGGCGCCGCAGTTGCCATAGAAACCGCAGAACCCGCCAAGGACATGCTCCGCCCGCTGCCGCGCCTTCTTGATCCTGGCCTCCTTCTCCTTAGGCTGGCCGGATGCGTTATAGAAAGCGGAGAGCAGCACGGCCGGGACGAGAAAGTGATGCTCGGGGCCGTGCATCTTCACGCCGGGGCTTTTCATGAGCGTGATCGCCATGTCGAGAGGATCCTTCGAGGCGCTGGCGATCGTTGAGTGCTCGATCAGGTCCATGGCTGGCAGCGAATGACACGTGTCGCAGACGAAATGATTGTCGACGCATTTTGCCTGGCTCTTAAAGACCTTGCCGCAAAACACGCACTGCATCTCCTCCGTTTGGACGGTATAAAGAAGCTCCTTACCGCAAAGGGCACATCCGCTCTTTTGCTCCACAATTTTCTCCATATGGTTGATTCCTCTTCTTGGAGGGACTTTGGCTAGGTTTCCGCATCTTTTCTTTGGCGCGCAGCGAATTTCTCCGAGTCTTCTTGACATCTCGTTTCTCGCGCAGTATTCATATATATGTGCATAAACGATTATATACATAAACCGGAGACATGTCCATGGAGGAGTTAGCCCAACTGTACAAGGCGCTTTCGGAGGAAACGCGGATCCGGATCATGCTGCTCCTCATGCAGGGCGAGCTCCTGCGTCTGCGATATCCAGGCGGTGCTGGATGAACCGCAGTCGAAGATCTCCCGGCACCTCGCCTATCTCAAGCACTCGGGGCTGCTGAGGAGCAAGCGCGTCGGGGTGTGGATGCATTACTTGATCAAAGAATCCGCCGACGAGACCTGCAAGGCGCAGCTCGCCTTCATGGGGGAGCGGCTATCGACGCTCCCGCAGTATCGGGAAGATATGAAGAAGCTCCGGGAGTTTCAGAAACAGAAGGGGTGCGAGCCATTGCCACCGCCACGACGGGCGGGCCGGCAACAGCCGGGAGCAACACGCCAGAAAAACCCGAAGCTACAGAAGAAGTAAGGGGGACATAGAGGATGGCCGAAGAGCATCTTGGGAAAAGACTCTCTTTTCTCGACCGGTTTCTTACCTTGTGGATCTTTCTCGCCATGTTCGTCGGCGTCGGCTGGGGATATGTCTTTCCCGGGGTAGTCGGTTTCTGGAACACGTTTCAGAGCGGGACGACGAACATCCCCATCGCCATCGGCCTTATCCTCATGATGTATCCGCCTCTCGCGAAGGTGCGGTACGAGGAGCTGGGCGAGGTCTTCAAGAACTACAGAGTGCTCGGCCTCTCCCTCGTGCAGAACTGGGTCATCGGGCCGATCCTCATGTTCGTTCTCGCCATCATCTTTTTGAAGGGCTACCCGGAATACATGGTCGGCCTCATCATGATCGGCCTCGCCCGGTGCATCGCCATGGTGATCGTCTGGAACGACCTGGCAAAGGGGGATGCGGAGTACTGCGCGGGCCTCGTCGCCTTCAACTCGATCTTTCAGGTGCTCTTCTTCTCGGTGTACGCCTACATCTTCATCACGGTGCTCCCTCCGATGCTCGGCCTGAGAGGGGTCGTGGTCAACATCACGATCAGCCAGATCGCGAAGAGTGTCTTTGTCTACCTCGGCATCCCCTTCATCGCCGGGGTCATCACCCGGTTCGTCCTCATCAACGTGAAAGACAAGAAATGGTACCATGAGCGGTTCATCCCGAAGATCAGTCCCATTACATTGATCGCCCTTCTTTTTACTATTCTCGTCATGTTCTCCCTGAAGGGAGAGTATATCGTGAAGATCCCCCTCGACGTCGTCCGTATCGCCATACCGCTCCTCATCTACTTCGTGATCATGTTCCTCGTCTCTTTCTTCCTAAGCGGCAAGGTGGGTGCCCATTATGGTCAGGCAGCGACCCTCTCCTTCACCGCGGCAACCAACAATTTCGAGCTTGCCATCGCCGTGGCCGTGGCCGTCTTCGGCATCAACTCGGGACAGGCCTTCGCGGCCGTCATCGGCCCTCTCGTTGAGGTGCCGGTCCTCATCAATCTGGTACACCTGTCTCTCTGGTTCAAGCGAAGGTACTTTCCTTATACGAAAGAAACCCCCCTGGGGGTTTGCTACTACACTTGTGAACAGTGAGCATGAGACGAGGTACTGATGCTCAAGGTCGACCCGCATCCCGACTACCCCTCTGAGGAGGGGAGATACGTGAGGGGCAACGATTGTTCCCCCGTTGCCGTCGCGATAATTCTCAACTGCGAACCTGAAAAGATTCCGAGGGAGATAGAGAACCTCGTCCGGGCGGGAGCGGAGGCTGGGGCGGCCCTCGCGGGCACGGTCCAGACGGAGAATATCGGTTTCGAGAAGATGATCTGCAACATCGTGGCCAATCCGAACATCCGGTACCTCGTCGTCGGCGGTCCCGAGTCGGAGGGACATCTCACAGGGGAGGCGCTGAAAGCCCTACATAAGAATGGCATCGATGAAAAACGAAGGATTCCAGGCACGAGCGCGCCACATCCCGTGCTGTTCAATGTGCCCCTCGAATTGATCGAACGATTCCGCAGACAGCTCACCCTTATCGACCTCCAGTTCGAGGATAGCCCCGATCTCATACGGCAAGCGGTATGGTCGTGCTATCAGGAAAACCCTGTGGAGTTTCGGGGATATCGTCTTTACGATCCCGGTGCGTACCCTGAACCGCCCCTGAGCGGCAAGCTCACCTGGCGGGTGTTTCAGCCGTGGGCAGAGCCGGAAGGCGAAGAGGAGCAAGAGCTCTGAAGAGAGCGCGGGAGCTGATCGAGAGACTCAGGGCAAAGAAGAGGGAGTAGAGGCGGCTGCCCGGGGCGCTGCGAGCTTGCTTGGCGGAACGAGCCAGCACAAATAGATCTTGGAGGCATAGCATGTCCCTCTTTGAAAAGATAGGCTGAACGACCTGAGGAGAGGATTCCGACAAACCAACAGTTGGTTGGCATATGCTGAGATTCCCCGACGGCACAAAGGTTCGCATTACCGGTCTGAACGAAGTCCTGGCTGACCTCTACTCCGAAGGCAGGGAGGCAAACAAGGAGACGGGCGAAGAGCTTATCAAGCGGTTGGAAGAGCGTAACAATTTCATCCCTTCGTCGTCTCGAACCCGTAGGGAGTATGCCCACCTTCTGCTGGCCGAGTACAGGGAGTATATTGAGGGCCCGGGGGCAGGTGACGGGTAAAATTGTCGTTAAACCTGAACCGATGCAGCTTCTCCTTGTGGCCTTCGCTCCTTTTGATGCTGCTCGTTACGCCGGAGAATTGAATCATGGAGGTGCACTGTGATAACGAACCCCGACGAGACGCAGGTCAAGCAGATCCTGCAAGAGTGTGACCTCCCCATTTCGGATATTGGCCCGGCGTACCTGGAGAACTTCTTCGCCATGGGCGACGACTCCGGTCTATTTGGCGTGGTTGGACTGGAATTGTACGGAGAAACCGCACTCCTGAGATCCTTGGCCGTGTTATCTAGGCATCGCGGGAGGGGAACGGGCACCCAGCTTGTGAGCCAGGCTGAACAGTATGCCCGTGCCCAGGGAGTTCAGAGAGTCTACCTTCTTACCACTACGGCCGATCGATTCTTTTTGAAACTGGGATACTCGCCCATATCCCGTGACCAAGCGCCGGCCACGATTCAAAGCACCTTGGAATTCTCGAATTTGTGTCCGTCGAGTTCGGTTCTCATGATAAAAGCGATCGCATAACCGCACGATTCCAGCCAAGGAGGAGCGACATGAAGGATATCCCTGACCTGCTCGAGTCACTGAGACGAACGCCGAGAATACTATCCGAATTCACGCAGGCAATCCCGGAGGACAAATTGGACGTGCGGAGGGGTGAAGGCTTTTGGACGGTCACGGAGCACGTGAGCCACTTGGCCCAGGTGCAGCCTATGCTGCTGGAGCGTTTCGAACGGTTCATAAACGAGGACCATCCGGAGTTTGTGCCGTACATCCCGGGCGGAGCCAAGAGAGAACCCAACACCCCTCCTCCCATGAGCACGGCTTCCGCCCTCGACCAGTTTGCGCGTCACAGAGATAAGCAACTGCTGCTCCTTGAAAGCACTGACGAGGCCGCCTGGAAAAAGACCGCGACACATCCGGAGTACGACACATATTCCCTTTACATCCTCACCAGGCATGTCCTTATGCATGATTACTGGCACATGTACCGGATGGAAGAGCTCTGGCTGACGAGGGACGCGTATTTGACTAAGCTACAGTAGAAAGGCCCATAGAAAGACGACAAAGGAGTTGTAAGGGTGGCAGATAGGGCACGTGGCATGGGAGGTGCCATCGGGGCATTTGCCGGAGACCTTTCGCTCGTACCGTCGTCGATGTGACACTCGATTGAGACCTTCCCACAGTTTGGCGGTTCGACCTTATGGTTGGCAATCCTCAGAGATCATGAAAGTCCGAAACGCGCGAATCGTAGGTGGCGGCTTGAGTTCTCGGCATAGACAATTCTGCGAAGATTGCTGGGACAAGTGTTCATACCTGGGCTCCGGTCCTTCCGCCGTAATCCAGACGACTGGCCGGACACGGGTACCGGAGGCTGTCAAACCCACAACGAGCAGACGCCCGGGGCAAGGGCAGAGAGATCACCTCTCGTCTACGCGAGGGTGAGGGCGGCCGGTTATGAGGGTATTCTGGTAGCTGCTAACAAGTGTTCCCCTAAGTGTTCCAACGTCCCCTAACTGTTCCCATTTGCGTTGACACAGGCGGAATGTTTTTCTTGCTATACAGGGTTCGTGGTGGTAAGACTAATCAGCAGATGCGGCGGGAGTGGAGACGGTGAAGGGAGCACGCAAAAAGTGAACTGCCCTGTTTGTCTTTCGGATTGGGAACTTATTTACTTTCTTAAGAACCTCACCTTCTCCCCCACCCCAACCTCGCGGCCTCGTTTGCCTTCCTTTCTACAAAACAAATCACACTGGGAAACAACGTCCCCAACTTCCCCCTTCTATCTGAGGTCTGGTTTCCAATTAAGAAGGTTAACGGAGCTAATGGGAGCAAGGTCGCAATCCCTTCTATCTGAGGTCTGGTTTCCAATCCTCAAGGTATTGCGATATGGTATGTCGTTGTTGTCGCAATCCCTTCTATCTGAGGTCTGGTTTCCAATCCTGGCAGTTGTGATAACCGCGTTCGAGAGGTGTCGCAATCCCTTCTATCTGAGGTCTGGTTTCCAATGCGCAATGGGGTATAGGGCTAGGTGTTACGTATGCTGTCGCAATCCCTTCTATCTGAGGTCTGGTTTCCAATCTAACAATGAAAGACGTAATTGAGACGGCTGAAATGTCGCAATCCCTTCTATCTGAGGTCTGGTTTCCAATCCATGCGAGCTGACAGGATTGTTTACCGTTGTCTGTCGCAATCCCTTCTATCTGAGGTCTGGTTTCCAATAAGTAGATGATGTAGAACCTGGAGACATTACCAGACGTCGCAATCCCTTCTATCTGAGGTCTGGTTTCCAATGATGACGATATCCATGGACCTCTCCGATTTTTTTGGTCGCAATCCCTTCTATCTGAGGTCTGGTTTCCAATCTCCCATGGATGCGGCTGTCCGTAAATCCCTCGCGTCGCAATCCCTTCTATCTGAGGTCTGGTTTCCAATGGACAGCCAACGTGGGATGTCTCTTGCCGAGACGTCGCAATCCCTTCTATCTGAGGTCTGGTTTCCAATGGACAGCCAACGTGGGATGTCTCTTGCCGAGACGTCGCAATCCCTTCTATCTGAGGTCTGGTTTCCAATGTAAGACTGTTCGACGAGGACGGCGCGAGATGAGGGAGTCGCAATCCCTTCTATCTGAGGTCTGGTTTCCAATTCTACGTCATATATCACTTTGTGTCAAAATATTGGTAGTCGCAATCCCTTCTATCTGAGGTCTGGTTTCCAATGGAAGGGTAAAGGAGAATGAAAATGACCAACAGGTCGCAATCCCTTCTATCTGAGGTCTGGTTTCCAATGCAGGGAGATGACGACAATGAGCATCAACAGAGAGATGTCGCAATCCCTTCTATCTGAGGTCTGGTTTCCAATGCATGACCAAGTACGAATATGCTTTTGAGGTAGCGCGTCGCAATCCCTTCTATCTGAGGTCTGGTTTCCAATCGAACGCCCTGCCGCACATCGGCAAGGCGATGACGTCGCAATCCCTTCTATCTGAGGTCTGGTTTCCAATGTAAGACTGTTCGACGAGGACGGCGCGAGATGAGGGAGTCGCAATCCCTTCTATCTGAGGTTTGGTTTCCAATTCTACGTCATATATCACTTTGTGTCAAAATATTGGTAGTCGCAATCCCTTCTATCTGAGGTCTGGTTTCCAATGGAAGGGCAAAGGAGAATGAAAATGACCAACAGGTCGCAATCCCTTCTATCTGAGGTCTGGTTTCCAATGCAGGGAGATGACGACAATGAGCATCAACAGAGAGATGTCGCAATCCCTTCTATCTGAGGTCTGGTTTCCAATGCATGACCAAGTACGAATATGCTTTTGAGGTAGCGGGTCGCAATCCCTTCTATCTGAGGTCTGGTTTCCAATAATCTAAAGGAGGATCAAATGTGTAATGATTGTTGGTCGCAATCCCTTCTATCTGAGGTCTGGTTTCCAATGCATGACCAAGTACGAATATGCTTTTGAGGTAGCGGGTCGCAATCCCTTCTATCTGAGGTCTGGTTTCCAATAATCTAAAGGAGGATCAAATGTGTAATGATTGTTGGTCGCAATCCCTTCTATCTGAGGTCTGGTTTCCAATCACTCGCCGCTGTGGGATGTGCCGAAGAAGAAAAGTCGCAATCCCTTCTATCTGAGGTCTGGTTTCCAATTGCGATAATGATAAGGACCGAATACGCCGGCAAGTGTCGCAATCCCTTCTATCTGAGGTCTGGTTTCCAATAAGGGGCGGTCGTCAGGGCAGACGCGGTCGTCAGGCGTCGCAATCCCTTCTATCTGAGGTCTGGTTTCCAATGGAAAGCGCGACCATCAAGGAAGGGGCGGTCGTCAGGGGTCGCAATCCCTTCTATCTGAGGTCTGGTTTCCAATCTGTAGCGGAATGCGCGGAGATACTCAAATAACCGTCGCAATCCCTTCTATCTGAGGTCTGGTTTCCAATGCGCCGTCATCAGGTAACGTATGGTCGTCGAGGGTCGCAATCCCTTCTATCTGAGGTCTGGTTTCCAATCGGCGTCCAGATCCGCCTCGACAGGCACGAGGGGCAGTCGCAATCCCTTCTATCTGAGGTCTGGTTTCCAATGAGGACAATATCATGCTAACGATGAAGGACGTAATTGGTCGCAATCCCTTCTATCTGAGGTCTGGTTTCCAATTTTATCGGGCCAGGGGCGGTCGTCGGGCCAGGCGCGTTGTCGCAATCCCTTCTATCTGAGGTCTGGTTTCCAATGGGCAGTATGAGGTACACAAGAGAAGAAGCAGAAGGTCGCAATCCCTTCTATCTGAGGTCTGGTTTCCAATGCGAGATTTCCAGAGGTCTTTTTTCGCGGCGACTTTGTCGCAATCCCTTCTATCTGAGGTCTGGTTTCCAATGAGGAGAGATTTCCGGGCGTGTGTTTTTACGGCGTCGCAATCCCTTCTATCTGAGGTCTGGTTTCCAATCACGGCCTGCGCCTACGGAATGGAGCCGGGCCACGAGTCGCAATCCCTTCTATCTGAGGTCTGGTTTCCAATGGGAGTGGGAGGACCAGAACCGCGCACAGCCGTGCGTCGCAATCCCTTCTATCTGAGGTCTGGTTTCCAATAGCACGCGCCGTCGTCGGGCCAGGGGCGGTCGTCGGGTCGCAATCCCTTCTATCTGAGGTCTGGTTTCCAATGCGTGCTCAGATCAAGGGGAGGACGAAAATGTGTAGTCGCAATCCCTTCTATCTGAGGTCTGGTTTCCAATAATGCGTCAAGCTCATCAATACTTTCGTAAAGGGTCGCAATCCCTTCTATCTGAGGTCTGGTTTCCAATAGGGCGCGTGCTCAGAACCTGAACAGCCAAGGGAGGTCGCAATCCCTTCTATCTGAGGTCTGGTTTCCAATAGGGCGCGGTCATTGAGGAAGGGGCCGTCGTCAGAGGTCGCAATCCCTTCTATCTGAGGTCTGGTTTCCAATGGACGAGAATGAGGTATATGAGAGAAGAAGCAGGTCGCAATCCCTTCTATCTGAGGTCTGGTTTCCAATAAAATAAAGGAGGACGACATGGGAAACAGAGGAACGTCGCAATCCCTTCTATCTGAGGTCTGGTTTCCAATGCAGACCAAAACTATGAAGCTGCTCGGTTCATCCAGGTGTCGCAATCCCTTCTATCTGAGGTCTGGTTTCCAATCGAGAAAAGAGGCAGAGGAGGAATTCCCCGAAGTATGTCGCAATCCCTTTG
>CAVTDX010000038.1:0-28137 GCA_963733345.1 uncultured delta proteobacterium | reverse complement strand
CTTTAAAAGTTCTTAATGCGGCTGACACACGTAATACAAGCATTGGTGCAGTTATACCGGATTCCGCGCACTTTGTCAAGATTATTTTTTAAAATATTTTAATTTTTCCGAAGCGGCCGCCTTTTTTAGCTCCCCTGCCGTGAAAAAGCCCTTTTTCCCTTAGCTTTTCGGCTCGAAGGACCGAAAAAAATGTGGCCTTATCGTCCGTCCGCCGGAGAAGGAGTGGTCCGGACCCTTAAGACGCCACGGTCATTTCATTGGGGGGCAGGGACTTTCACGATGTCTTGCTTTTGTTTTCCAACTTGCGTTCGATCTGCTATAATTTGTCATCCAATTTGGTATAATGGTAGTTTCCCGTGATGGCATGAAAGACAAGAAGTCGAAGCCCCGGCGAAGACGTCCCATCGATGAGCCTGCCGGGCAGGACCGGCTTTTCCCCCTGCCGAAGGCGAGCCAGGGGTCCATGGAGGCGGAAGGCGAAGCGCCGCAAGGGCCCCTGTCCCGCCTGAAATGGACCAAACCGGACGAGCGCGCCCCTTTTGCCTGCATGGTCCTCGACAAGAGCGGCGTCATAATGGAAGCAAACGAGGCCGCCGCGGATCTTTTGGTCGCGGAAAGGGAGCTTCTTCCGGGAAAGCCCTTCGGCTCCTTTGTGGCCCCCCGCTGCCGGCCCGAACTCTCTGCCCATTTCAAAAG
The DNA here is from genome assembly GCA_963733345.1 of uncultured delta proteobacterium. Classification (GTDB taxonomy): domain Bacteria; phylum Desulfobacterota; class Syntrophorhabdia; order Syntrophorhabdales; family WCHB1-27; genus BOG-1155. Next base: position 27,441 of record CAVTDX010000038.1, on the reverse strand, counting down.
GATAATCGGGAAGGGCAAGGCGGACCAGTGCGAGCTGGAGATGGCGACGGACGGCTCGCGCCGCCCGGTGCGCCTCGACAGTCTGCCGTTTTCTCAAGGCGGCCGGGTCAGGGGCATCTACTCCGCCATCGTCGATATCAGCGTCCAAAAAAAAGCGGAGACCTTGCTGAAGGAGAGCGAGGAACGCTATGCCGTGCTGGTCGAGCGGTCGAACGACGGGGTAGCCCTCATTAGGGATGAGCGGCTCCTCTACGTAAATCCACGATACTGTCAAATCTTCGGTTGCCGGAACGCGGACGAGGCCGTCGGCCGGGGACTGCGGTCCATAGTCCAGGCGGAGGAGCAGGACCGGTTCTTCGAGATCATTGAGCGAAAAAGCAGGAGAGGCGATCACGCGCCGTCGCGCCTGGAATTCAAAGGCATGCGCGCAGACGGCGCCGTCGTCTACGTCGAGGTCTCCGCATCGAGGACGACGGCCGAAGGCGAGACGGCCCTGCTGGCAACCTTCCGGGATGTGACGGAACAGAAGCAGGCTGAAGAAGAGCGAAAACGCCTCGCCCTGATAGTAGAGCGGGCGACGGAGATGATCCTGGTGACCGACAGGGACGGAGTCGTACAGTACGTGAACAATGCCTTCCTGCAAACCAGCGGGAAGAAGCGGGCCGAAACGATCGGGAAACCGGTCCGCGAGTGCGCCGGCGCCGAGGACAAGGGCTTCTATGAAGGACTCTGGGCGAGGCTCAAAAAGGAGAGGAAGTGGACCGGCCGAATGAGCCTCACCCGGCCGGGCAGCCGTTTTTCAGAGCTTGACGTTGCCGTCTCCCCCATGCGGGATTCGTCCGGATCGCTCCTCAATTGCGTAATTGTCTGCCGCGACGTGACCACCGAGATTATTCTCGAGCAGCAGCTTCGCCAGGTTCAGAAAATGCAGGCGATTCAGACGCTCGCCGGCGGCATAGCTCACGATTTCAACAACCTTCTCGCGGCCGTTATAGGCAACGTAGAGCTGGCGATGGACGACGTGCCGGCGGATAGCGCCGTGCGCCACAACCTGGAACAGATATTCAACGCGAGCCAGCGGGGAAAGGACCTGGTGAAGCAAATCCTCGTTTTCAGCCGGAGGGACCAGCAGGAGTTCGTGCTCGTCGAGGTCGGTCCTCTTGTCGCCGAAACGTTGAAGCTTCTCCGCTCGTCGATTCCCTCCGCGATCGATATCAGGCACCGCGTCGAGCCGGGAAGAGACACTGTCCTGGCGGACGCGGGCCGCGTACAGCAGATCCTCATGAATCTGGTCTCGAACGCCGTCTACGCCATGCGGGAAAAAGGAGGCGTCCTCGACGTTGTGGTCAGCGAATGCCAGGTGGCCGAGAACGACGCGTCCCTTCCGGACCTTGCGCCGGGTCCCTGCCTGATGATCGGCGTGAGCGACACCGGCCTCGGTATGTCTAAGGAAGTGATGGACCGCATCTTCGAGCCCTTTTTTACCACGAAGCGGCCGGGTGAAGGGCCGGGCATGGGCCTCGCCGTGGTCCACGGCATAGTCAAGGCCCTAAAAGGCGCGATCACGATAAGCAGCGAGCCCGGAAACGGGTCGACCTTCGCCGTCTATCTCCCCATCGCCACAAACGCGACGGTGCGAGCCGTCAAGGAAGAGAGCCGGCCCCTGCCCTCCGGAGAGGAGCGCATCCTCTTCGTGGACGACGAGAAGCCGATCATCGAGATGAACATCGCCCTCCTTGAGCGCCTGGGCTACCGCGTCGTTGCCGAGGAAAGCAGCGTAAAAGCCCTTGAGCTGTTTACATCTGATCCCGATGCGTTCGACCTCGTCATCACCGACCAGGCCATGCCGGAGCTGACGGGCATAGAACTGGCGGAGAAGATAAAATCAGTCCGCAGCGGTATTCCCATCATCCTGATTACCGGCTTCAGCGAGACGATCGACGGGGAGCGCGCAAAGAAGATCGGCATCCGCCGGTTCCTCATGAAGCCTCTTGTCCGCCGGGAGTTGGCGGAAGTCATAAGAAACGTCCTCGATGAACCTTAAAGAAGGGCATGCCGGGTCGCGCCGGAACGTCTAATTAGCGCCTCGAAAAAGATGGATAGAGATCGGGGGCAGACGCCTCATCTGCCCCGCGGGATAAAAAAGCTTAAAGCTTGAAGAAAAGAAGCAGTGAAACAACGAGCGAATATATTACCAGCGATTCGATCATGGCAAGACCGATAATCATCGGGGTAATAATTTTTCCCGAGGCCCCGGGGTTTCTGCCGATGCCCTCCAACGCCGACGCTATCGCCCTGCCCTGACCGATGGCGCCGCCCAGAGCGGCAATCCCGAGACCAATGCCCGCGGCAATCGCAATCGCCGATTTAACCTGCGAATCGACGCCTGCCGCCGGCTCGGCCGCCAAGGCGACGCCGCCCGAAAGAGTCAGCGCAATACCCAAGAGCGCCAAAACGACGAGTGTTTTTTTCATAGTGTTTTTCACCCCCTTCCGCTATAATTAATTCTCCTCGTGAGCCACAGCCCCGGAGAAATAGGCCATCGACAAGAGCACAAAGACAAACGCCTGCACCAGGGCGACGAATGCCCCGAGAAACATGCCGATCAACGGCACAATCAAAGGGATCAGCATGAAGAATATGCTCGTGACGAGGTGGTCTCCCATGATGTTGCCGAAAAGCCGGAGTCCCAGCGAAAGAGGCCGTGAAAGGTGACCGATCACTTCGATGGGGATCATGATAGGCGCAAGCCACCAGATAGGTCCCATAAAGTGCTTCACGTACTTCAGCCCGTGCTCCCGTATGCCGTAATAGTGGGTCAGGACGAACACGGTGAGAGAGCAGGCAAAAGTCGTGTTCACGTTATCCGTCGCAGGGAGAAAGCCCGGCACGAGACCGGAAAGATTGTTGAAAAGAATAAAAAGGCCGAGGGTCCCGATGATGAGTATAAACTCCTTGCCCCTCGGTCCCATCGTCTCCTCCACCAGCCCCGAGATCGTCTCCACCATGAGCTCCGCGAGGTTTCTGAAGGTGAATCTTTCGTCAGGGAGGATCTCGTCCTCTTTCCGCTTATGCTGGCCGAAGCCCAGGATGACGATCACGAGCAGAATGACCGAGACGATGATGCCGTTCGAGACATGGGGAGGAAGCGAGGCCAGGCCGGGAATCAGCGAAGCCCAGGTGAACTGTTCATGTCCCATTCTGCCTCCTTCCGGCGTCGCGCGCGAAAACGACGATTATCTGGCTGATGATAACGGCAATAAAGACCGTCGACAAGCCGGCGACAAAGAAGGGAATACTGACGTTCCCCCAGACCAGGATCACCGTCACGAGCGCCGCAAGGCCGAAAAACTTGACAGGCAGCTTGACGAGAAGCTCTTTCTTGTTCACTTCTCCGCCTGAGAAAAAACCTTCCATGATTTTCCTCAGGAAACGAAAATTGAGCGTCATGACCGCGCTCGCCGCGCCGAAGCTGAAGACGTAAACGAAATTGCGCATGATCAGGCCCGAGGCGGCGGACCCGAGCACGAGGATCGCCACGTTCGTCCGTTCTATGTCACTTGCCGTCATCTCTCTCATTCTCTTTCTCCATCTTCTTCCAGAGCGCATAGACGCGCCTAAAGCCCGCTGCCAGGCCGAAACCCATGAATATCAGCGTAAAAATCGGCGGCGTGGCTAATTTCCAGTCGAGGAGATATCCGATGGCAAGACCGATGGCCAGCGACACCCCCATCTCTATGCCGAGAGTTCCATAGGTCAAAAAAGAGGCCAGCATCTCCTTTTTCTCGTTCTGGACCATGCCCGGCACTTCCTTTTCTAACACGGGAGCGTAGAAATAGTCAATTGCTTTTCTCCAGCTCTCCTCTCAGCCTTTCCATGATGTCCTTACAATAGAGCTTCCTCTTCTTCAGGAGCTTTACCTCCAATTCCTCGTCCGCCGTCAAATAAGGTTTTTCCTGAAGGGCCCGGAGCTTGTCGTCGTATGACCGATGCATGGCGCGCGCTTCATCGTAGCGCTCCTCTTTGCTCTTGGTCTCTTCCGCCATAATCGCTCCTTTTTCTTTTCTTTCTTGGGCGGCCGGCCGCAGTGCATTGCTCGAAAAGCCAAAGGTTAGATGCGCGTCTTCCCCGGCGCCGCGTCCGCCTAAAATTAAGGATGCGCCCTTATCTCTTCCTTTTCCTGTTTTCGCCGAGCTTCTCTTTGATAATATCCGTGATGACCGTGCTTAGCCCGATTCCCAGGGCAAGAGAGAGGGCCATGATGATGCCCCCAAAAATGATGAGAAAGCTGATGCTGATGATCGTGCTGCCCAGGCCCAGGTATTCGAACACTATTCCGAAGGTAATGACGACCAGCAGGATGCGGACGCTCTTGGAGATGATCTCCCCGTACCCTATTTTCGCGTTCTGGCACGCCATAAAGATTACCCTGCTTATGAAGGTGCTGAATATGATTCCGACGATGACGATGATCGTGGAAATGACGATGTAGGGGAGCTGGCTCGTAACCCGGGACGCGTATTCGGTGAACTGCGAAATGCCGACCAGATTGAGGCCGAAGGAAAAGACGGTAATGATGAATATCCAAAAAACGATGCGGCTTATGATGGTCGAAGGCTGCGAGCTGACGCCGCCCCTTTCAAGGAACGCGACAATGCCCGAATTGGCCGCCCATTTGTCGAACCGGAAGAGAATCAATAATTTCTCCACGAGCTTCCGCACGAGCCAGCTCACGATGAGGCCCGCGATCATGACCACGATCATGAGGATGATATTGAAGAATACCTCTGCGAAGTTGTCGTAGAGGTCGAGGAACATATCGCTGAAGAAAGCTTTCACGGTTTCGCCGTCCCTGCAACATCTTATAGGGATTTGGCCTCTGTTGTCAACGGGAAACCATCAAGATTGGGGTGGGGACACTCCGTCAAGGCTGGAGGGGGGACACCCCTCCGAAAGACAAGGGGCGAGAGGGGTTTCCCCCAACCTATCTGCAAGGACGAGGCCCCCTTGACAGGGGAAACGAAGGTAGGCGATACTTTATTTCCGTGAAAAAATATATTCTGCGCCGGGACATCGGCCCCCACAAGCAGCTTCTCGATTACGAAAAGGAGTTGAACGAAGAACAGCGCGCCGTCGTTACGGCCCCTGACGGGCCGATACTCGTGATTGCCGGCGCCGGCAGCGGCAAAACGAGGGTGGCGACGTACCGCGTCGCCTATCTCCTGGAACGGGGCGTCTCCCCCAGGAGCATCCTCCTCCTCACCTTTACGAACAAGGCCGCCAGGGAGATGCTGCACAGGGTCGAGCATCTCATCAAGATGGATACCCGCTACATCTGGGGCGGCACGTTCCACCACGTCGGCAACCTGATCCTGAGGCAAAACAGCAAGAGAATAGACTATGGGCCCAATTTCGTCATTCTTGACAATGAGGACGCCAAAGACATCATCGAGCTCGCGACGAGGGAGGCCGGGATCGACACGAGGGAGCGGCGCTTCCCCAAGGGTCAGGTGCTGAAGGAGATATTCAGCTACTCGGCCAACACCATGGAAAACCTGGAAAAGGCGGTACAGACAAGGTACCCCTATTTTCTGGACATCCTGGACCAGATCGATCTTGTCCGCAGGGCATACGAAGGCAAGAAGAGGGCGTCCAACGCCATGGACTTCGACGACCTCCTCTCCTACTGGCACAAAATCCTCGCCGAGGACGAAAGCCTGAGAAAATATTACGCCTCGGCGTTTTCGCATATCCTGGTCGACGAGTATCAGGACACGAACAAAATACAGGCAGAGATAGTCGACTTCATGGGAATGATCAACAGGAATGTGACTGTGGTGGGCGACGACGCCCAGTCGGTCTACTCCTTCCGGGGCGCCAATTTCCGGAACATTCTCGAATTTCCGAAGCGATATCTCGACGCCAGGATCTTCCGGCTGGAGACGAACTACAGGAGCACGCCCGAGATCCTCGACCTTGCGAACCATTCCATCTCGCACAATAGCAGACCAGTTCGAGAAGAACCTGAGAGCGGTCAGGGTGAACGGGGCTGCGCCCGTGGTCACCCCCTTGCGGGACGTGATCCAGCAGGCGGAATTCGTCGCCCAGAGGATACTCGATTTACGCGACGAAGGCATCCCCCTGGACAAGATCGCCGTCCTCTATCGCGCCCATTACCATTCGATGGAATTGCAGATGGAGCTGACGCGCAGGGATATCCCCTTCGAGATCCGGAGCGGGCTTGCGGTTCTTCGAGCAGGCGCACATCAAGGACGTGGTCGCTTTCCTGAGGGTCATGGTAAACCCGAAAGACGAGATATCCTGGAAGAGGATACTCAAGATGCTCCCGCGCATAGGGAAGAAGACGGCGGACCATATCTACGACTACCTCAAGCCTTTCCCTGACCCCGTAAGCCTTTTCATCACGGGTGAGATCGGGAAGCCCTTCAAGAGCTTCCAGCCGGAGAACGTGGAGCGCCTCTCCAGGCTCTTCGGCGAGCTCGAAGGTCTGCAGAAAGTTGACGCGGTCTCCGACATGGTCTCAGCCGTCCTCGCGCACGGCTACAGGGATTACCTGAAGTATACCTACCCCAACCACGAGAACCGTCTCGAAGACATCAACCAACTCATCAACTTCTCGACGGGGTACGATTCGCTCATCAATTTCCTGGCCGAGCTTTCCCTCATGAGCGGGGTAAGCGGGGAAGAAGCGGCCGGAGGCGCCGACGAGGATGAAAGGGTCGTCCTGACCACTATCCACCAGGCGAAGGGCCTTGAATGGAGAGCGGTTTTCATTGTATGGTGCGCGGAAGGGCGGTTCCCCAACCCAAAGGCCGTCGAAGAGGGCGGGCTAGAGGAGGAAAGGCGCCTGTTCTACGTGGCCGCGACAAGGGCTATGGATCACCTCTATCTTTGCTACCCCCTGATGCTCTTCGACCGGCAGGTCGGTTCCGTCATCCTGCGGCCTTCCCGTTTCATCGCGGAGCTGAAATCGGGCCACTATGAAGAGTGGCAGGTAGGCAACGTATAGACTGTGCGCCAAAGAGTTAGGGAGACGGCCACCCGGGGCATGAGGGTGTTAAGGGGTGTGGATGACCGTCTCCCTTTAGGGAGGAGTGGTACGGGTTGTGCGCCGCGTTAGCCGGCCGCCAATAAATCCTTCCTTGCACTCAATATAAGTCCTCAACCCGACATGTCAAGACCGCGGGCATCCTTTCGACAAATTTCCAATTGCCTGACGTACAGAGCCGCCAGGGTCTTCTTCGTTGCAGGATAGGGGCGGCGCGCGGCGGCTTATTGCAAACGGGAAGGCGAGACGGTAAAATACAAAAGGACGGAGGGATGGCTGAGCGGCCGAAAGCGGCGGTCTTGAAAACCGTTGGGCGCGCAAGCGCCCCGTGGGTTCGAATCCTACTCCCTCCGCTCTATTTTCAGCATTTCGTCCATTCTCATTTTTCGTCAATTGTCCAGTTTTTGTATAGTTGTCGCCTTCGCTAAGGATCGAGCCGATGAGTTCAACGGGTTTCGCCGCGTGAGCGGCCCGCAAGGCGAAAGTTTACCTTGAGTTCCTTCCGGCGGGCAGCGCGGCGTGGTATTTTCCTGAACCGTAAACGTCGAAAAGACGGCCGACTAACCGAGCTCGGCTAAGCCCGGAGGCGGCAGACTCTTGTTGACGGCGCACCTCATAGGCCGGTCGGCGACTCCGGACAGACACAGAAGATCCTCTTTGCAATGTTTGATCTCATCGGCTCTGCCCCGAAGTTCTTTGATGGGAGCATCCGGGTCGACAATCAACTGTCGACCCATGGCAATCAGGTCGGCCTTTCCTTGACGGAGGAGTTCCTCTGCGAAGGCAAGGGTCCATATCTTGCCAACAGCAATAACGGGCGTCGTCACTGCCTTTTTGACGGCTTCCGCTATCCAGACATAGCATCCGGGTTCGGCGCCTTTAAGCGGCACGGAAGTAGTCCATCCCATTTTATGTCCCTCCTGGGGGACTGTTTTCGTCTGCACAAGGCACGAAGCGCTTATGATGTCGCAGCCCCTCTTTTCCAGCAGCTTGGATATCTCCACGGCTTCTTCAATCGTTACGCCGTTCTCGTAATATTCTGCTCCATTTATTCGGCAGATAACCAGAGAATCCTCCCTCAACCGTTCCCTCACCGCATCGACGATCTCCAATAGGAACCTGGCCCTATTCTCTATGCTTCCACCGTACTCATCTTCCCGCCTGTTGGTAAACCGAGAAAGAAATTGGCTGATCAGGTACATGTGGGCGGCATGCAGCTCCACCCCGTCAAATCCTGCCTCACGGGCCCGCCTCGCCGCGTCGGCAAAGGCGATGACAAAATCTTTAATCTCGGCCCTGGTCAGCTCTCTCGCTTCCGTTGGGCCAAGGACTCCGGCGGCCAGTCTCGACGGGGCAACGGGTTCTATTCTTGCCCTTTTAGCCCCCATGTCCGAAAGCTGCAGAACCGCCGCTGCGCCCTTTGCCTTTATGGCGCCGGCCAGCTTTGCCAGCCCGGGGATGAGTTTGTCGTCGTAAGCGCCCAGGTGGTTGCTGTGAACCCCCCCTTGCTCCTTGATCAGGGTGACTTCGGTAATGTCCATCCCCACGTGGGATGCCCTCGCCCCATGATAGTCTATCAGACCGCGAGTCACGAAGCCTTCCCGTGTGGCGTAACCCGTGACTATTGCCGGGAACACCAATCTGTTCCTCAGCGCGGTCCTGCCCTTTACCTTCAGCGGCTCGAATACATGTCCGAAGTTTTGATCCGACATCTCTTCTCCTTCGCGTCTATCACATAAATTCCTCCGCCCTGCACCCGCACATTCCATGCCCGCGCCGTTTTTGTTGGAGGTCTACTGTCGATGCTATCAGCGATTATTGTACTTGTCAAGAAAACAGTAGAGTCGTGAAAACGATCTTTTGCAGGAGAGGCTAGGGGTCAGAGGCGCTTTCAGGCTATGCCGGCGCCCGATTGACACAGGGCCGGTTTTTCCTTACACTTGCTAGAGGGAGAAAGGATCGTTCCTTGAGTCGTTTGAGCCTGAAGCATCTTCCGTTCCTGGTCATAAACCAGCCGTTGATGTGAAGAGAGGATGAGTATGGAGAAAAAACCGGGCAGGAAGGCTATTGACCTGTATGATCGGTACAGCCGCGGATTGCCGAACCGGCGTGAATTCCTGAGGAGGTTGTCCGTCCTTGCGGGGAGCCTGGCGGCCGCGAACGCCCTTCTCGCTTCATTGGAGCATTCCTATGCCGGAGCGGACGCGCCTCCGGGCGACGATCCCCGCATTTCCGTGCAGGACATCACCTATCAGGGCGCAACGGGCGAAGTTCGCGCCAAGTTTGCAAGACCGAAAGGAGAAATGAAAACGCCGGGAGTTGTAGTGATCCACGAGAACAGAGGTCTCAACGCGCACATCGCGGATGTCGCCAGGCGCGTAGCTCTGGAGGGCTTCTGCGCCCTAGCCCCCGATGCTCTCTCGCCGGTGGGGGGAACGCCGCAGGACGAGGACAAGGCGATTGCCCTCATAGGACAACTGGACCAGCAATCGACGATAAAGAATTTTGTTGCCGCTGTTCAATATCTGAAGACCTATCCTGCGTCCTCGGGGAAGGTCGGCGTTGTAGGTTTCTGCTGGGGCGGAGGGATGGCAAACCAACTCGCCGTCAACTCGCCCGATGTATCTGCGGCGGTCCCGTACTACGGGATGCAGCCCGCATCCGTCGACGTCCCCAGGATCAAGGCGTCCTTGCTTCTCCATTATGCGGGGCTTGACGAGCGCATCGATAAGGGCATCCCGGCATACGTTGCGGCGCTGAAGAAGGCTTCCGTCGATTACACGCTGTACGTCTATGAAGGCGCTCAGCACGGCTTCAACAACGATACAAGCCCCGCCCGTTACAACAAGGAAGCTGCCGATCTTGCATGGAAGCGCACAATAGCCTTTCTCAAGGAGAAGCTAAAAGACTGAAGCGGCAAGGTCAGGGTTTTAGGGCGCCGACCGTCGGGATGCCCATGCAGCATTTCTTATACTTCCGGCCGCTGCCGCAGGGGCACGGGTCATTGCGGCCCGCTTTGGCGCCGGGCCGCGCGGTCCCGCCCGGGGCCGGCATGGGTTGGTCTTCGAGGCGCTGCATCCGCCACAGGGCTGCCAGCTCTGCTACGAAAGGGCGGCAGTGGGCAAAGAAGCGCTTATATCCCGCACAGAGGTAATTGAGGCCGCCCTCGCCATCCGGCGTCCTGAGGAAGCGGTCCTTCGGACACCCGCCGTTGCACATGGTCAGGACATCGCAGGCCTTGCAAAAGCCGGGCAGCCCATCGAGCTTCGCCTGTCCGAAGGCCCTCTGCGACGGGCCCTCGAGCAGCTCGATCAGCGGCGTATCGTTGATGTTCCCGAAGCGGTGTTCGGCGTCGACGAAGTGATCGCAGGGGAAGAAGTCCCCATTGTGCTCGACCGCAGGGATGTCGCCGCAGGTCTTCCGAAAGATGCAGAGCCCATGCTCCCCTCCGAAGGCCGTCGCGATCGCCTCCTCGAAGATCTGCACTTTGACGCGCCCTATATCCCTTCTCAACCATTCATCAAAAATGGCGCAGAGAAAATCGCCTAACGCTTCGGCCGGCGCCGTGAGATCGCTCACGAAGCGGCCGTCGGGCTCGACCAGGGGAAGAAATCCAATGTAATCGGCCCCTATCTCCTTGAAGAACCGGTACACCTCCAGGGGGTAATGCACATTCCGGCTGTGCACCACGCAGAGTATGTCGCAGGGGACCCCGTGTTGCTTAAGGCGCCTATACCCGCGCATCGCTCTTGCGTGCGTTGGCGCCTGCCTCCCGCTCACACGGCAGCAGTCGTGGAGCTCTTTCGGACCGTCCAGACTGAGCCCCACGGCAAAACCCTCCGCCGCGAGAAAATGGCCCCACTCCTCGTCAAGGAGGACGCCGTTCGTCTGGATGCCGTTGGCGATGCGCTTGCCCGGCGGTCGATGCACGCGCTGGAGCGCCACAACTTTCCGGAAGTAGTCCGGTCCCAGCACGGTCGGCTCCCCTCCGTGCCAGGAAAACCTGATCACGGGGGTGGAGGAGGCATCGATGTGCTGGACGATGTACTTCTCGAGGATATCCTCGGACATGCGGAAGGACTGGCCCTTTCCGTATAGGTCTTTCTTCTTCAGATAGTAGCAATAGCGGCACTCCAGGTTGCAGACGGCGCCGGCCGGCTTGGCAAAAACCTGAAATTCGCGGGGTCCTTCGACCATCGAGCAATCCCCTCTTGTCTAAAACGGAAGGCCGGCGGCGACATGATAGAGCTCGCCTTTGAAAGGAGTATAGGAAGATTCACCCCGCCGGTCAAGGATGAATATTCAGCAAATAGCGCTTGACAAGGGAAAGTCAAAATAGTAATTAAGGAGGGAGCGCGGAAAACAGAGTCATGCGGGCATAAGACCAAGGGGAGACCTCATGCCGAAGGCAAGGAAGGGTTCAAAAAGGCGAAAACCGGTTACCTGGGAGGACCCTTTCGAGGAGGGCCCTGCCTGGTCCGGTATGGGCGGTCTGAGTATGTGCAGGCCGTCAGGGACGGCAGGATCGCTGTTCCGCCGGTGTGGCGCCTCGTCGGCTTCCGCCTTGCGCAGGTAGATGCGGGATACGCCGTCCTCGAGTTCGAGCCTGCCGAACACCACTACAACCACTTCGGCGTAGCCCAGGGTGGACTGCTCTGCGCAGTCCTTGACGCGGCCCTCGGTTGCGCGGTCCAATCAGTGCTTCCAGCCTCGGCGCGTTTTGTATCCCTGGAGATCAATGCGGCCTACTTTCATCCCGTGAGCGCCGAGTCCGGACGGATGAGGTGCGAGGGCGCCATTATCCATAGCGGGAGCCGCATCGTCGTGGCGGAAGCCAGGATGATGGACGGACCGGGTACGCTCTATGCCCGCGCCACCTCCACCTGCATGATCTTGGACCGAAGTTGAGGATGCCTCGAAACAGGCGGCGGCTCCATTTCCGTTTAAAACAGGGTATGAAGACCTCGACGCCGCCGTGATGGCGCAAACCGCCCCTTCACATGGACGGCCGAATTTCATTCGATCTCAGGTTTTTTGCCAGATTCCTCGATATTTTCGCCTGTATTTGCCTGACGCTTTCTCTTGACGTGTTGAATCGCTCGCCGATTTCCCTCAGCGTCAACGGATTCTCCGCCATGATGCGATTTTCGAGTATAAAACACTCTTTCTCGTTGAGCTGCTTCCTGAAGTCATCGAGCCTTTTGTGCAACACTTCCTTGTAGTTTTTTTCGATCAATATCTCCTCTATGTCCTCACCGCTTCCTATCGTATCCATGAGCGCGTCCCCATCTCCATGTTGGGGCGCCTCCAGAGAAACATCTCCGTGGTACAGGCGGTGCTCCATATCTTCTATATCTGAGCTTTCCACCTTTAGGTTGTCGGCAAGCACTTCCGGGGAAGGGATGATCCCTGCCCTCTCCAGCTTCTCCTTTTCCCGGTTCAGGCTGTAAAAAAGCTTCCTCTGAGCGTCCTTGGTGCCGATCTTCACCATGCTCCACGAGTCCATCAGGTATTTCAGCATGTAGGCGCGTATCCAGAAGGATGCGTAGGTTGAGAATCTCGTCCCCCTTTCAGGATCGTATTTCCGGACGGCGCGCACCAGTCCGATATTTCCTTCCTGTATGAGGTCGAGGAGGTCGAGGCGGCTGCGATAATCGAGGGCTATCTTGACCACAAGCCTGAGATTCGCGAGGACCAGTTTCTGCCCGGCCTCCTTGTCCCCTTCTATTCGAACCCGACGCGCGATTTCCCGTTCTTCTTCCCTTGTCATGAGGGGGTACTTCGATATGTCATGAAGGTACTCTCTGAAAGGATTGAGAACTTCCGGGGTCTCGGATTCGGGTTCGGACGAGATCGAGCCCTCTGAGTTAAGGAACGTCATGTAGCGCCTCCTTTAGGCTGCAACAGAATCGAAAGACGGTGTTCCTCGAGGAATGGCTGTCCCTTTCGGCCTACGCACGCCGGCCAGGGGATTTGAGCAACGCGAGCGGTCACTGCACAAACGTGAAACGGCAGTATAGGACCTGCAATATCACTTTTTAGCTTGTCTCAGGATTGCCGGCAGCAGCTCCGAACCTCGGATGGCCCTTCAGGAACACGCAAAAGCGGGCGTAAGTCGATCGGCGACAGCCTACGGCTGAACGCATCCATCATATCGAGATTGCCGCTGAAAAAGCCCGTTAAGCCCGATGCAACCTCAAGCCTAGGCTCATGGGAGGGAAATCCTGGGGCGTGATTAAAGACGGCAGACTTCGGTAAGCGCCTAAAAAAATTGGTGGAGCTGAACGGGATCGAACCGTCGGCCTCATGACTGCCAGTCATGCGCTCTCCCAGCTGAGCTACAGCCCCACAAGGTTTTTTCGACATTCGGGAATGGGTTTTAGCCGCCCTCTCCCTTGCAACAAGGTAGCATAGTCGAGAAGGTTTTTCAATAGCCCGAGCCGGCAAATATGTCTTAGAAGCAATCCCGCAGCCAGCGGGGAAGATACCAGCGCCGGTCGTTGTAGACCGCGCCGATGATCTTGCCGCCCTCGCGAACTATCCTGTTCTTCAGGTTGAGCGCCGCCGGCCATCGCGTCTTCTCCGCCCTCGTCACGAGCACAACCCCGTCGGTCCTATCGAGGAGTGAGAACCCCATGGGCGAGACTGAAGCCGGCGGGGCGTCGATCAGGATCAGGCTGAACCGCTCCCTCAACCGCTCCCATACTCCGTCGTCGCGGGCCAGGTCGAAGAGGGCGAGGATAGGGTCGCACTTCGGGGAGAAAGTTCTTATTGTGAAATTCTCGTGCTCCGTCTCGCAGAATGCCTTATCGGGGACCGGCGCCCGGGCGTCCAGCGTTTCCAGGTGATATCGGAACGTGGGATCGGCGGCTGCATCATTAGAGCGGTTCTGGAAGTCAAGGTCGAGGAGGAGCACCGCCTCCTCAAGCCTTGCCGCGGCGGCGGCGGCGAGATCGCGCACTATGGTAGAGCAGCCTTCCCCCGGCTCTGTCCCGATGAATTGCAACACCCGGCTCGTCTTTTTTCCCAGCGCCGCGTCGATCGTCTGGTAGAGGCTCATCATCTCCAGGTCGTTTCTCAAGCTCGGAGGCTCGAATGGACGGATCATAGGCGTCCTCTCCGCCTCCAGTCTTTCCCGCTCACGGCTTGCATTTTCAAGCGCTTCATACAGTTTGCTCATCGCCGGGCCTCCATGGGTTCACCTTTGACGTCAGGGAAGAATATTTGCTGTCCTTCTAAGATGTAGCTCGGGTTCTTGATGCGGGGATTGTTTCTCTGCACCATCTCGATGAGAGAACCGGGCCGCTTTGATTCCCCTGGGCCGTAAACGACTCGGACCAGATCGAACATCGTGTCGCCTCGTTTGACGACTCTTACAACCCCGCTTGCCGGCTTGTCGGTTCCGCCGGCCGGCCCTATTGCGGCGGAAGGCCCCGGACTTGCGCTGTTTATTTGTGGAATGAAATCCTGAGGCGTCCCCACGAAACCGGCGGAAAAGACCGGCGGCCGATGCTGCCGGCTGAAGATTTCGAGAAGGGAAGGGTCGAACATCAATGTCCCCGAGACGCACAATGCCGCCGCGGCCGCCGCGCCGGCCATCACGCCAAATTTCCAGAAGGACCGCCGTCTGCCTCCTTTCATATCCCTGATGACTTCCCTGGCTATGGCGGAATCGATCCGCGTTTTGCCATACCCGTAGCCACATGCCAGGGCATTATCGCAAAGGATATTGATGGTCCTCGGTATGCCCCGGGCCTGCTTCACGAAGCTGTTCAAAGCCTTTCTCCCGAAAATCCCGTCATAGGCCGCCCCGGCTTTCGTGAGCCTGTATTTGATATAGCTGATGCTCTCCTCTCTTGTGAGGGGGGAGATAACAGCGCGAATCGCCCTTCGCTGCCTCAACGGGTCCAGTGAGGGCGTATTCAGCAGATCCTCGAGCTCCGGCTGGCCGGCAAGCACGATTTGCAGGAGCTTGTCCTGGGTCGTCTCGAAATTGGAGAGCATTCTCAAGCTCTCCAACGTCTTGACGGGCATATTCTGCGCCTCGTCGATGATGAGCGCTACCGTCCAGCCTTTGCTGTAATGATCGGCAAGAGCGAGATAAAGCATTTCCGTCATATGCGGGACGTCGTCGGGCGTCGGGTCCAGGCCGAACTCCCTGCAGAGGTTGGCGACCAGCGTGGAGAAGGGCACTGCCGGGTCGAAGACGTAGACGACCCTGAACCGGGCCGGGTCCGACTGCTTCAGGAAGGAGCGGAGGACGGTGGTTTTCCCGGAGCCCACGGGACCCGTGATCGTAACGAACCCCTTTCTCTCTTTCACGCCGTAGATGACGGCCGCCAAAGCCTGCTTGTGGCTCTCGCTCAGGAACAGGAATTCCGGGTCCGGCGTCACATGAAAGGGTTCCTTTGCCAGTTGGTAGAATTTAAGGTACATGGCGCTCACCACTAGTACGTAGGCGTGACGGCCGGGTAGACATAGCCGGGCGTTGGGAAAACCTCGGGGAGCGGGAACGGGATCAGGCGCCTTATGTAGAGGTCCACAAAGAGGTCGACCTCGCCGATCTTCGAGCGCGGTACGTAAACGATGTCGGACGGCATCAGGAGGATGTCCTGGGTCATGTCTTGGTTCTCCCGGGCTTTTTTCAGATCGAGAATGGCGACGAGCGGCTTATCCTTCGTCCTCCTTATGACGAGGACCTCGGTCAGACGGGCGGTTTCCTTGAAACCGCCGGACTCGGCTATCGACTGAAGGGCCGTCAGCGGCCCCATCATCGGGACGAGACCCGGCCTGTTGACCTCGCCGTCGACAAATATTTTCTGTGCGTTGAAGCCGCGCACGATCACCGTAACCTCGGGTTTCTTCAGCTCGGCCGCGTACTTTTGGGATAGAATGTCCTCGACCTCCTGCGCGGTGAGGCCCGCCACCTTTATCTGCTTGGCGAGGGGCACGGGAATCCGGCCGTCCGGCCTCACGGGAATGTGTTCCTCGTTCAGCTCGGGGTTGAAGGCAAACTTGATCTGGAGCTCGTCCCCGATCTCGATCCTGTACTCCGGCTGCGACGCGAGCCTTGCTTCCTCGTTAAACGCGTGATGGTCGCTCGTATTGACTGCAACAGGGGAGCAGCCGGACGCAACAAACGCCATTGCAAGCAGAAACAGCAGTTTTTTCACGTCATACCTCCTTGTTTTTTCGATGTTCGAGCGTGGCAAGAAGCGGGACGTTCAGCTTTTTCTCAACGGACTCGGGCGTCGATAAGGTCTGAGGGGCGTATTCGAAAACGAAGGCGACGCCCAAGCCGAGCGCGAGCGAGAAGAGGAGTCCCATGTTCAGGGCCTTCTGTCTCTTGCGCCCGTCAGGCAGCGCGGGTACGGACGGTTGCTGCACGACGGCAATGTTCGTCATCCTCCGCTCGTCCATGTTGTCCTGGATTCGGGCCTCCTCGACCTTCTTCAGATAGATCTCGTAGTTGGCCTCGTTCGCGGCAACCTCCCGTTTGAGGTCCTGCAGCTCGACGCTGTCCTTGCCGTAGGTCAATGTCTGCCGGTCGATATGCTCCATCTGCTTATTGAGACCGTCGATCCTGAGCTGGAGCGGCCTTATCTCCGATTCTATCTTGAAGCACTCCACACTGCGCAGATAGTCTTCCTGTTCTTGTAACTGCTTCTCCACCAGGCCGATGTCGTCTCTGAGGGCTACGAGAGGCTGGGCGTCGTCCTTGTACTTCTGGCTTAGCTCCTGTTCCTTTCTGCGGAGCTGGTTGAGCTGGCTCCTCAGCTCGCTCGATGCGGTAAAGTAGATGCCCGGCCTGGTTTTGACGAATGCGAGTTTCTCCCGCAGCTCGGCGAGCCTGCCGGTCTCCTTGCTGAACGCCGTGTCCAGGTCGGTCCGTTGGGTGACGAGCAGGCTTCCCTGCTCTTCATTTGCGAGCTGGTGTTCCTGCCTGAACCGGGCCAGAGCGCGCTGCGAGACCCTGGAGCTTCTGCTCGTACGCCTTGAGCTGTTCCTCGAGGAATCCGGAGCGGACCTTGCTGAACACCTCAAGGTGACGGTCCTTCAGACCTTCGAGCAGGGCGGACAGCGCCTTGGCCGCAATCTGCGCGTTCTCGTTCTGGAGATCGACCTCGATCAGATTGCTCCTGGCGGCGCTATTTTGCACCTGAAGGTCCTTGCCGAACTCCGTCAAGGCCATATCCCTCAGCGCAGGCGCCGGACGGTCCTTCAGCAGCGGATAGAGGTTGAGGGGGCCTATGGAGTCTACTACCTTCCCGGTCAGCTCCCGGCCCGTAATCAGCTCCATCTCGGCGCCGATGATCGTCTCCTGGCTAGGCCCTTCCAGCTTCGTATCCCCAACCTCGGAAATGGGGATAAATTCCCTTCCCTGATTGACCATGATGACCGCCTTTGCCACATAGCGCCGCGGGATTGTTTGCGAGACGCCGTAGGAGACCGCGGCGGCGAGAAAGAAAACGGCAACTATCTTCAGTTTGTGTTTGAAAAGCAGATTGAGTATCTCCCTTATCGAGAAATTCTGTTCCACGTCTCCCTCCTTATAACGTCTTTCGCGGGCCTTAGCGCGCCCTTTTCAGCGCCTGATCGTTTATCGCCGCGTCCCTCAATGTCTCGGCAGCCAAATGACGTCCGATGCGCCCCGGATCATGCGAAACCAGCCGGCGAGGTGGGCAAGGGCCGTAAGAAGAAAAATGGAGATGATGCCTATGGCGCGATTCTGAGAACGGCGCACCAGCCCGTAGACCGCCAGGCCGACCGCGAGCGCCCCGGCAAACAAAAAGATCCTGAAGAAGTCCGGGCCGTGGTACGAAAGGGCGCAGACTGCCGCGGCGCCAAGCATGAAGAAGGGGAACATAAGCCTCATCCCCTTGTGGCTTATGAGGAAAAAGGAAAAGAGGCCAAACCGGAAAGGGTTCATGCACTCCATATTCCTGCTCAGGGCGGTGAGCGTCCTGGCCGTGATCCTCACCTGGCGCCGGTACTCGCCGTAGGCCCCTTCCGCCGCTTGTTCATAGCAAAAAAGGTCCGGGTCGATTACGACCCTTTTGCCCCTCTTGAGCACATTCAGCGGGATGACGAGGTCGTTGATGTCATCCTCCCTCAAGGGCCGGAAAAGCTCCTTGCGGACCGCAAAGATTGCGCCGTCCGCCCCCACGCAGGCTGCCGAGAGACTTTCCCGCTCCTTCATCCATCGCTCGAACCTGGAATATATGCCCGTCGCGGCGTTCCCGTTTTCCGGATCCACATATGCCGTCCATCCCGTGACGGCCCCAACCGCCGGGTCTTTGAAGTTTCTCACTGCCGTAGCGAGGGCGTCCGCGGGGAACATCGAATTTGCGTCGGTAAAGACGATAATCTCGCCGCGGACCGACGGGACGACCCTGTTGAGGCAAGCGGTCTTGCCCAGCCTCGGGAAGACGGCCAGACTGACGCGGCGGTCCTGGCAGCTGGAGACGATTTCATCGGTCCTGTCTGTCGAGCCGTCGGAGACGACCATGATCTGGAGGGCGTCCCCGGGATAGCAGAGGTCGAGGCAATTCTCCACCTTCTGGGCGATCACCGCCTCTTCGTTGTGGGCGGAGACCACGATCGTCGCCGGAGGCCGTATCTCTCCCTTCTCCCATGGGCGGCTCACGAAACGGGAGATCACGAGCAGGACTGCAGGATAGACCACGAAGGAGTAGGCGGCCAAAAAAAGAAGGGTGAAGAAGAGGGTTTCCATGGATGCTACGCGTAAGGGAGATTGAGGGCGTCAATCGCTTCGGCGTTGTAACAGTGGGAGAATGCAGCCAGGAGGCCCCGCAGCTCGGGTTCGACTATTTTGAGCCATCCTCGCACGTGGAGCAGCCCCATCTCCCCCTTCCCGATCTTCACGCGCCGGAGGACGCCGGCATGCTCGAGCCGCTCTGCCCTTTTGAAAATCCCCGGATAACCGTCGAGGAAATATCCCAATTCCTTTATCTCGCCGAGGCGGCGGCGAGGGAAGATCAGGCCGAAGTCTTGGATCATAACCCAATCGCGCTTCTCCGGCCCCTTTGACGGAATAGCGATAAAATAGGGGGTCCTTGGCCGCATCGTCAAGGTGGAGATAATTTTTTGTCTGCCGTCCCATCCGATCACTGGGACCTCCCTGACGCCCGGCAGAAAGAGGTTTGGGAACGCGCACCTCTCCTGCAAATGATGGAGCAAGCTGTGGATATGCGTTTCCATCATGAGAACATACGCGTCGTCGCACTCCGCTGCATGTCCGTAAGGCGTCTTTTCACCAAAAGGGGTGAGAGACCCATGGTGGTCGCGTAGGAAAAAATCCGCGTCCCTGCCCCAACCCACGACGGAACTGGTTGGATGAAGGCTCCTGCGCACCCCTTCCCACCTTCTGAACGTTTCGGGCACGACGCCCATAGGCGACGGCGTATTTCTCACATCGAAGACCCGGCCGCTCTCCAGGTAACTCTTCATCGATCCGGTCATAGAAAAAGAGGGCATGAATATAGAACCCGCCGCGCCGACCGCCTCCATCAGGGCCCTGATCACCGTCTCGGCCCCTCCTTCGATGTAGCCCATACGGTTCATCGACGAGTGCACAAACAGTTTCTCGCCCCCCTCGATCCCAACCTCGCGAAAGGCCGCGACGAGGGCATGTTTGTCCAGGCGGAAGAACAGCTTTTCGGCCTGCTTCGTCAACAATCGACGCAAGTATTGCCGGCGGCCGTATTTGCAAAACCCCTGCGTCAGCTTATGCACGGAAGGTCCCCGTTTGCGTCGCATATGCCGCGCCCCGGCGGACCTCGCGCCGGCAGACGGACGCACCGGCCGCCGCGAGCTCGAGCATGTTCGCATCGATAAGGAATTTTGTGGCCCAGTTGGGATACTGATACCTGCAATAGTCGCCGTACAGGGGGAAGGAACCCTTCAAGGCGCCCCGCATGTCGGGCGGCCCCTCAGTGGCAACCGTGCGCCTGAGAAAGCGGTTTGCGCGCAGGGCGGCATCCCTGTATCTTTCCACCCCCGTGATCCCGTAGAGGATGAGCCAGCAGCAACTGATCTGGGCGCTGCCCGTTAAACAGGACCAGGATGCGGCGGGCTTGAAGCCGCGGGAAAACCGGCCAGGGAGGAAGCCGTCTTCCCTGACCATCCGCGCCAGACTGTCGGCAGTCTTGACGGACGCGGCCAAAATGCGGCGGTCGGCGGAAAACCTGTAGGCTTCCAGGAGCCCCTCTCAGGGCGTAGCCGAGCGTGTGGGTCAAGGGCCTGGAAGGATAAGTCAGGCAGCACTTTTCGAACCATCCGTCTTCCCTTTGGCAGGTGAGCGCCCAATAAACATTCTTCAGACCCGCTTCGCCGTATCCCCTTCCCTGCTCGATGCGGGCCGCCTCGAAGAGGCCCCACGCGACGTGCGTCTCATATGATTTTTCCCCCGGGGCCGCGAATGGGGTGGGGTATTTTCGCCAGCAGCCGTCAGGGTCCTGGGCGCCTACCAGCCAATCGGCCGCGCGTATCATGCCGGCCAGGCAATCATTCCCGAATTGACGCGCGCCCGCGGCCAGGCCGAGCAGTATCTGGCCCGTATTGAAGATAACGGGCCTCCGGGGGCGCTCGCCTATGGCCCCGCCCTGAAACCCCCCGTCAGGGAATTGAATGGAGAGGAGCCAGTCTACCATGCGCCGGGCCCTCGCGAGGCCTTCCGGTTTTCCGAATGTGCAGGCGTAATCGAGGATAGTGGGGATGATGTAGCCGGTGGTTTCGGGATAGGAACTTGACCAGCCCGTCAGGAGTTCGAAGTGCCTGGCAACGCCTCCGTCGCCGGATGCCGAGTGGTCCTGGCCGCGGAAAAGCCATTTTACCCCAAGGTCCATTATCGTCTCTGCGCCCGGATCTTTCCCGTCCGGCCCAGTCAAATCCTTTCGGAATTCCCTTCTGAGGGCGCAAGGGAGGCGGAAGTATCCGGCGTAGGGGGCAATCTTGTCAAGGGTCCTTCTGAACACGGTTTCCTCCGGCGTTATCCGACCGCAGTACTTCTTTCACCGGCCACGCGAAAGAAGAAGACGACGGCGAACAAGACTGCTCTATGTACAGATCGAACCATTTTTGAAACATAATCGTCGCCCATATCAGGGTATCGTGTATCTCCCTGCCCGAAAAATGCTCGTCCATGACTCGCTGCATGGTCCTGTAATTGATGATGCCGTGCTTCGCCAGGTTTTCCTTCGAGAGCGTCGTTTGCGCATAAGACTTCAAATCGTTCTTGAGCCACATGGCCATGGGCCCCACGAACCCCTGTTTGCGGTGGGACAGGACCTCGTCCGGCAGAAGAGGCGCGACCGCCTTTTTCAGGAGGTGTTTTTTGGCGAGGCCCTTGATCTTCAGCTCCGGCGGGATGGTCGCGCAGAACTCCAGGAATTTGTGGTCCAGGTAGGGTACGCGCACCTCAAGGGCGTGGTGCATGCTCATCCTGTCCGTCACGGCAAGGATGTCCTCGGGTAGGTAGGTCTTCATATCGCAGTAGAAGGCCCTGTCAAGATCGTCGGCGCCGCCTGACGCGCAGTCGCTGTTGAAATAACCGGAAATCATGTCGCGGCATGCCCGGAGGTGCGGCCGGAACGTCTCGGGGTCGGAAAAGAAGGCGTCTTCGATCCTGTCGCCGAGGATGTTGAGACATCCGTAGTAGGACTGGTCGGCCGGAAAGGATGCCGAGCGGACAAAACGCTTCATGTGGTTAACCGTGTAGTGGCCGCCCGGGGTCTCCGAGAGCGCTTCGACGGCCCGCCTGATCATCTGTTCCCTGAAGAAGGCAGGCAGCTTCCGGTAAGCCCGTCTCAACTTCATCCCCAGATACCGCTCGTATCCGGCGAATGCCTCGTCGCCGCCGAGGCCCGAGAGGGCCACCGTCACATCCCGGCGGGCGATGCCGCAGACGTAGTACGAGGGGATGGCGGAATCGTCGGCAAATGGTTCATCGAACGCCCGCACCATGGTCTCGACGAGGCCCGATACGGCCGGCTCGACCTCATGCTCCCGGTGGCGGGTCCCATACCTTTCCGCCACCATCCTCGCGTAGCCGCGCTCGTCGAGGTAGCTGCCGGCTGAGCCGCCGAAGCCTATGCAGAAGGTATTGACGGGCCGGTCGCTGAATATGCTCATGAGGGCGACCCCGGCGCTCGAATCGACTCCTCCGCTCAGGAATGCGCCTATGGGCACGTCGCTTATCATGTGGCCTCTGACCGCCCCCGAGAGGAGCGCAATCAACTCTTCGATCGTGGATGCCTCGCTTCTTTCCCTATTTGGGATAAACCGGATGTCCCAATACTTCCTTACGGTTGCCGTGCCGTTGCGCCACGTCAGGGTGTGTCCCGGCAGGAGCTTTCGTATATTGTGGAAGACGGTCAGGGGCGCGGGAATGTAGGAGAGGGAAAAATAGCTCGCAATCGCTGCGTAGTCCATTTCGCGCACGAACGCGGGGTCGGCGAGGATGGCTTTGATCTCCGAGGCAAAATAGAACTTGCCGCCGTAATCGGCGATGAAAAGCGGCTTGATCCCCAGGCGGTCGCGCGCAAGGAATAGGCTCTTTTCTCTCTCGTCCCATATGGCGAAAGCGAACATGCCCGCCATCCTCTCGACGCAGGCTTCCCCCCACTCCTCGTAGGCGTGAAGGATCGTTTCCGTATCGCTCCTTGTGGCGAAGCGATGGCCTCTGCAAAGCAGCTCCTCCCGCAGTTCCTGAAAATTGTATATCTCCCCGTTGAAGACCACGGCCTTCGTGCCGTCTTCATTGAACATGGGTTGGCTGCCGCCCTCCAGATCTATGATGCTCAAGCGTCGATGGCCGAGCCCTATGCCGGGTGCGAGAAAGAACCCGCCGCCGTCCGGGCCGCGATGGGCGAGTGTCGCAACCGAGCGTTTGAGCTGCCCTTCTATAGGACCGTCGCCTGCTATTCCAAAGATGCCGCACATAGCGTCTCCTTTGCGATTTTCGCCGCGCCGGTTTCATCGTCACGGCTCGGGCGGTGTTTTTAAATTTCGGTTTAATGACTAATTAACGTCAGGCTTGTTGCGAAAAGGCCGGGGGGCTGGATTTAAGTGAAATCCCGGGCCGGGCCGCCCGGCCCGGGATTGCTTTGCGTCGCGTTGAAGCGGCGCCTAAAGGTCATCCGCGGCGTCGGCCGCCGTGTCCGCCCCTGCTATTGCTCGCGGCAGTGGTTGCGGAGACCGCACTCGACTGGGCCGATACGTTCCCCGAGGCGTCGTAGGCCGCGACCGTAAACGAGTAGGCGGTGTCTGCAGAGAGTGAGCGGTCATCGTAGCTCGTGCCCGTGGTCGATCCTATCTGCACGCCGTTCTCGTAGACATAGTAACCCGCCACGCCCGCGCTGTCGGTAGAGGCGGCCCATGAGAGGTCTATCTGGCTGGAAGAAACCACTGTCGCTGTGAGGTTGGCGGGGACCGTCGGCCCCGTCGGGTCGGCGGCGGCGCTGCCGACGCCGCTGCCGGTGCCGCTGCCCGAGCCGCTGCCGGAGCCGCTGCTCGCCTGCAGGGCGTAGGCGGCGTTGCGAACCTGGCTGTTATTCGTGATCCAGAGATAGTACGGCCCCGGTCCGACGGCGCTGGTGTTCAGTACGAATTGGACCTGGTTATCATTAACGTAAATAGGTTGCTGATACTGTTCGTTGCCCTGGCCGTAGGTCGGACTGTTTCCTACCTGAATCGTCGAAGCAGGATATACCCTCGACGTGGAGACCGCAAAGCCGTCAAACCAATTACTGAGAGAAAATCCCGATGTTGTGCCGCAGCCGTTGATAAGACCGAAAAGGATGGCCATGAGACAACCCTGGGTTTGAGGATTGGCGTTGAAAATCTCGACCCCGTCGATCCACGCCTGGTACACATAAGGAGCGGCAACCGTCTGCCAGTGTACTTCCATACAGTACCACCGCTTGTTCTGGATCGGACCGCTCGGTATATTTGCGCGATGAGACATGCCGTCAAAGTCTGCCTCCATCTGACTCGGAAGTGTCGCCCAATTTGCAGGCATATAGACATATTGCCCCGGTCCATATCCCTCGCACATAAACATCTTATCCTGGTTGGCAAACCAAAGATTATTTGCCGAATTATATGCGACATAAGCGCGGATCCATAGGTCTTGCGCGTCGCCTCCTCCGGTAAGGATCGCATTGTAATTGAAGAGGTTGTCCTGGGGGCAAGTCGTGGAACCACCACTTACATCAAACCTCATCGATTGCTTTCCCATGATGTAAAAACTCGTGTCGTAAACGCCGCCTTGCGGTCCTTGAGTGCTGTAGCCATCGGCCGCCGGCGAGGCTCCCCCGAAATTGGAGGCATTGGGATTGTTCTGGAAAAATGGGATCCAATTCGCCGTATTCATTTGGATGAAATTGCTGCCGTTGATAGCAACAGTGTTCCCATTGGTCAAGGCGCCGCTGATGCTTGTAATCGTCGGAGTGCCGGCTGCGTGCGCCATAAATGGCAGAATGATCGCCAAAAATAACATCAAACCCGCCAAACGCCTGATCTTGCCATGCTGCATGGGTTACCTCTTCGGTAAATATTTCGCCTTTCCGAGGCGAGCCCATGCTTATAACATAAAGGATTATTTTCAGTAAAGGGTTTTGAATGCATTGTATTATTGAATACTTATGACTCTTGGAACTTAATAGTATCACTTTGTCATTTCTATCCATCCATTAGTTTGTTGCCGCTAGAGTTTGTTCCATGAGAGGCTCTTTTGTCCCGTCGGCAACAATCCTTTCCACCTCCATCGCGTCGACCGGTTTCTGCCGCTGTTTATATTCGATTATCTCGGAAACGGCATCTTCCAAGGCAACGACCGGTCGCCATTGGAGTTCTTTTTCTATTCTTTCGGAGCTATAGAGTATGCTCTTCTGGGAAGAGATCAAGCGATAGCGGGTCAGGAAAGGTTTCCGTTTGAGAATGCGGCAGAGCAGCTCTTGCATAAACACTGCCGAATGCATGAACGGATATGGCACGTAGAGATATCTCGCTTTGGGGTAAAGTTTCTTGAGAATTTTCTCCACATAGTCTTTCTTCGTAACACGGTAAGGATCGACGACGTTGTAGGTGCGGCCTGAAGCGTTCGGGTTTGTCAGGGCGGCGAGGATTGCATGAATGAGATTGTCGATATAGACGAAGGGCAGTACGAAGCGGCCGCTTCCGATGATCAGGAAAACCTTCTCGCCTGCGGCAAAACCCATCATGGGGGTAAAGACCTCTCCTTCCGGCCCGAATATGGTTCCCGGTCTCAGGCAGACCGCCTGGACTTCCTCGCTCTCAATTGCCTCCAGCACGAGACGCTCCGCTTCGAGCTTTGCCTCCGTGTAGGCGCCGCGCCGTTCGGGAGAGCGCTCGATCAGGGAATCCTCCCGAATCGACGCGCCCTCCCTGGCGGTAGCGATCTCGTAGACATTGCAGGAACTGATGTACACAAGCCTCTTTATGTTGAACTTTCTGCACATCTTGAGAACATTTTTTGTGCCCTGCACAGTGCTTATCGGGCCTTCCCTCTCATCCCCAGCCGTATCGGCTGCCGCGTGCACCACAAGGTCTACTGCTTCGAAAGCCGCTTCGAGACTCGTTAAATCGGCCACATCTCCAAAAACGACCTCGGCGCCCAGCTCTTTCAGTCGTTCCGCTCCGGAAAGTTTTCTCGCCAGCGCCCTTACATCATAGCCGTCCTCTATGCAGAGCTCGGTGAGCCTTCTTCCCAGAAATCCGCTCGCGCCCGTCACGAGGACGCGCTTCTTCCCGTTCTTCGGCCGGTATGCCTTCATGGGCAGGAGAGTCTCGAAGCTCAGCTTGTTGCCCTTGATCCTGCCGAGTATTACTCCCGTCGTTCCCACGACCCGAAGGGCGTCGGTCTTCGTTACCGGGAGGGGACCTTTTTCGGACACGGCATCGTAGAATCGATGGATCAAGGCTTCCATCCCCTGGTAAGGCCGCAGCCGCCCCCTTGCAAACTTCCAAACGTTGCTCATCGTCTCTTTGGCCAGTTGCAGGCTCTCCGTGAGGTTGTAGGTCGCCTTTTGGGCTGCTTTCGGAAGAGCGCTCACGGGATGAAACACGCACGTCATGGTATTGAAGTCAACCTGGACCATCATTTTCGTCCCGTAGATCCTCACGAAGTGCAGGTGGGGATTCGCCGCGAATGAGAACGTCATGGAACCGAAGCAGCGCTCTCCCCTTATCAATACCCGCAGCTCATCCGTCATGCGTTGCGGCAACGTGCCGAATGATTTTTCCATAACCCGGACCTCTTCGGGTTTGCCCGTGTAAGGGAGCATCACGTATAGGGGGTGGGGCAGAAAATCGTGATAGACGCCGCCGGGCAGACTGTACAGCCAAGGCAGCGCATTAGGCGCCGGATACTTCCGGAATGCGTCGATGTGCGTGTTGATCCCGTAATAGCTCTCGATTCCGATTATCTGACCTAATCGGCCCTCGTCTACGGCCTTTCGCGCCCTCATCATGCAGGGATCGAAGAAATGGTTGTGCATGGGACAGATCTTTACGGAACGGCGCTCCGCAAGCGCATACAGGTCTTCGGCTTCCCGAAGGGAGAGGGCCATAGGCTTCTCGATGATCAGGTTGCAGCCGAGTCGGATCGCCTGAACAGCGATGTCGTAGTGAGTTTTCGGGGGGGTGACGACATGGATCACCTGCGGTTTTTCCTCCTCCAGCAAGTCGCCGACAGTGCGATAACCCCTGGCGCCCATCTTGTCGGCGCACGACCGGGCCTTCGCTTCATCGGCGTCTGCGACCCCTACGATGACCGCGCCTTCGTAATTTCTCGAAAAGTTAATATGGTAATTTGAATTAAGCCCGCATCCAACGATTCCTACCTTCATCGGCGCCTCCATATAATCCTTGTTTTGGGTGTCTGCTGTTTTGAGGCATCTACCTTTATCGGAAGAGACGGCAGTACAATTCGTACGTCCTGTTCCCCATGAGACTCGAAGTGAAGCGCTCTTCGATCTTCCTTCTGGCGTTTCTCCCCAGGTAAGCAGAGTATTCCGGGTCGTCGATCAGGCGTAGAAGACCGCGCTCAAAGCGGCCGGGTCTTCGGGGGGACACAGTATGCCGTCCTTTCCATGCTCGACGATTTCAGGGATGCCGCCGACGTTCGAGCAGACGACGGGCTTGGAGCAGTACATGGCCTCGAGCAGGGTGTAATGGATCCCTTTGTGAAGCGACGGCAAAACGAAGATGTCGATCTCTTCGAGAAACAAGCGAGGCTGCCGATCGAAGCCGTGGAAGACTATCTTGTCTCCTATTCCCTGCTCGTTTGCCTGGGCTTGGAGACAAGCAAGAAGGGGGCCCTGTCCCGG
>CAVTDX010000037.1:0-16273 GCA_963733345.1 uncultured delta proteobacterium | reverse complement strand
ATTCGCGCAACCGGACCCGGCGCGCTAATAATGGCACGGGCCTCAGCCGTGGTCTTCCTCTTCGAAGCCCACCGATATCTCCACGGGTCCTTTCGGATCGAGCCCCGTGTAGATCGAGCGCACGGTCATGCCGGGTCTCGGCAGTATTGGCTTCGTCAACGAGCCGAGAGACAGAAGGTCGCCCTTTACCAGCTCTTTCCCTTCCCGCGGCAAGAGAATCTCTTATCCAGAGGACGGCGGCGAGGGGGTCGCCCATGAGGGCCTTGCCCCTCCCTTCCTCGATGAGAGTCCCTTTTTCATCGACGACCCTGACAGAAAACGTTTTAAGACGGGCGATCCATTCGGGCGTCGGCGAAAGCCTGATCGGGTCGCCCATAATGCCGTAGCGGGCGCCGACATTGACCGCCGCCACGGCTGGCGCAGTCAGCTTGACGCCCCCGGCGAACACCATGTCTGAAAGCTCGGTAAAGGGTATGACCGCATCCAGCCACTTCAATGTCTCCTCGGGAGTTTTTGCGCCGTTGACCGCCCCATCCCCTACCCTTACGATGAGAGCGCCCTCGCAGAAAGGGACCGAGCCGAACGCAACGGGCATCACCACCCCGCTTTCCCGCATCATATTGTTGAGCATCGTGCCTCTCACCGGCTGAGAGACGCCTAAGGCTTTCTGCATATTCGGGTTTGTCAGCCCCACCTTGTAGCCGACGGGATCTCCCAACTCCCTGCCGATCACGGCGATAAATTCCTCCTGCGCCTTCGCCGCTGCATCCGCGGTCATGGCAGGATCGACCGTAGTAATCGGCGTCTTCGCGAGAAACTGCTCGGCCAGATCGGCCCCTACGCCGGCAGCGGCCCTTCCGTGGGGCCCGCAAGCCAGGATCAAGGCCAAGGACAGAAGGAATAACATAACACTTTTCGACGAACGTTCTTTCATGGTCCCCCCGCGCTTTAGACTGGGTCCGGCCTTTTTTTTCCATTGTCGCATATTTTCCAGGCGGTTTCAAACGAAGAGCACTCAAGCTTTTTCGGCCCGCCCGCACCCTCCTTGACAAATCACACCCTACGGATTATTGTCTACTCGGGCTTAGCTCTTAGGTTTTAAGCCCCTCCGACAGAAAGAAAGCCGGAGCAGGCTGTCGGGTCTTTGAGCCTGACATAACGGAATCGGGAGGTGGCGCGATGGCACTTTCAATTAGACGTTACGAGGAGGATTGGCCCTTGGACAACTGGAGAGAAAACATGTTCCTCTCGAGCTTCGAAGGAGGGATGGATCGCTTCTTCAACGAGGTCTTCGACGGCTCTCTCGTAAGCTGCGCGGCGCCGGATATGAGGATGGCGTTCTCTCCGAGCATCGACATTAAAGAAACGCATGAGGCGTTAGAGATCAGCGCTGAAATACCCGGGATGAATCAGGATGATATAGATGTTTCCGTCCGTGACGGAATGCTGACGATCAGCGGCGACAAAAAAGTGCAAAAGGAAGAAAAGAAGACGGACTACCATTACGCCGAGCGCTCATACGGCTCCTTTTGCAGAGACATCTGCCTGCCTGATTCGGTCGAAGGCGATAAAATTCAGGCTGCGTACAGAAACGGCGTTCTCACCGTGACGCTGCCCAAGACCGAGAAGGCAATGAAGGAGTCCCGGAAAATCCCCGTGACAGCTGCCTGACCTCGACTCTCCAGCCCCGGCGGCTTTAGCCGCCGGGGCTTTGGCTGCCGTGCGCTAATACCCCGCAAAAAGTTCTATCCTGGTTTGCACAGGCGGGATTTTCATCTCTTCGAGGGTCTTCTTCATCGCGTCCGCCATGGCCGGAGGGCCAGCGATGTAGTAGTGGGCGCGCTCCCACGCTTCGCACCCGCTCTTGATCATCTCCGCGTTAAGCCGACCCGTAAGACCGCTCCAGCTCTTGGGATCGTCCACCCGCGTCATGGTGATGACCGTCCTCAGCCTTCTGTTTTGCTCCGGCATGCCCTGCAGCTCATCCAGAAAGGGCGTTTCCCCGGGGGTCCTCGTCGAGTAAAAGAGGGTTATCGCGTGGCCGGTAACCGCATCCGTCGCGTAACGGCACAGTGAGCGGAAGGGTGCGATGCCGACGCCGCCCGCGAGAAAGGCAAGGGGAGTCGCTTTCTCCTCCGGCAAAATAAGGTCGCCGAAGGGCTGTCCAAGGGCCACTGTCGTCCCCGGGGGCATCTCTGCCATGCTCCGTTTCATCGCGCTGCCGCTAAGCTTCGTGACGAAGAGCAGTTCCTTCTCCAGGGGCGACGAGGCGATGCTGAAGGGGCGACGCAGGCCCCGGTCGTCCCGGAACCCCATGTCGGGAACGGAGAGAAGGCAATACTGGCCTGCGAGAAATTGAAAACCCTCAGGCTTTTCAACGCGGAAGAGCGTCACGTCGGCGGCCAGTTTCTGCCTGCCGACGAACTTTGCGGCATATTCCATGACTCCTCCCTTTAAAATTTTTCCCGTGCTGTCTTCTCTTTATTGTATGTCGAACAGAGGGCGTTTGCTCGGACAGCGCTTCTCTCGGCGATTACTTTATTTTCATCGGCAACGCGAGCCGATGGGGGATAGCGCAATGAACGAGACGCCGACCGAGCCGGACGGGACCATCCGGAATGGACTGAGAGTCGAAAGCGACAGCATGGGGAAGATATGGGTCCCCACTGACCGGTACTGGGGCGCCGAGACCCAGCGCAGCCTGATCCACTTTTCCATCGGGGAGGAGAGAATGCCCCGGGAGGCGATCAAGGCCCTCGCGATCGTCAAGAAGGCAGCCGCCCTGACCAATGAGCGGCTGGGCAGGCTCCCGGCAGGAATTGGCGAAGGCTGATCGTTCAGGCCGCGGAAGAGGTGGCTGAAGGGCGCCTGGAGGGAAATTTTCCCGTATCCGTCTGGTCGAGCGGGAGCGGTACCCAGGTGAACATGAACGTCAACGAGGTGATCGCCAACCGGGCCATCGAAATCGCCGGCGGCAGGCCGGGGACGAAAACGCCGATCCATCCCGAACGATCACGTCAACATGGGGCAATCGACCAATGACGTCTTCCCCTCTGCAATGCACATCGCCGCCTCGCTGGCCATTCGCGGACCGTCTCATCCCGATGCTGGAAAAACTGCGCGACGCCCTCGACGAAAAGGCGAGGAGCTGGATGGACATCATCAAGACGGGGCGGACACACCTGATGGACGCGGTGCCTGTGACCCTCGGCCAGGAATTCTCGGGCTATGCGGGCATGCTCGATGACGGTCTGGAAAGAACTTCCGCAGCCCTGCCGCACCTTTACCGCCTCGCCCTGGGCGGGACGGCCGTAGGCACGGGCCTGAATGCGGGCAAGGGGTTCGGGCGCTCCGCGGTCGGCTTAATTGCGCGGCTTACCGGCCTCCCCTTCACGTCCGCGCCCAACAGGTTCGCCGTGCAGGGCGCCCACGACGCAGTCGTAGCAACAAGCGCGGCGCTGAAGGGCGTAGCCGTCTCCCTCTACAAGATCGCCAACGACATCAGGCTCCTCGGCTCCGGGCCGCGCTGCGGCCTGCAAGAGCTTCTTATCCCCCAAAACGAGCCGGGCTCGTCCATAATGCCGGGCAAAGTGAACCCCACCCAGTGCGAGGCTATGGCGATGGTAGCCGTGCAGGTGATGGGTTTTGATGCGGCCGTCGCCTTCGCCGGGGCCGGCGGCCATCTGGAAATGAACGTGTACAAGCCGTTGATGGTCCTCGACGTCCTCTGGTCGATCCGCCTCATTTCGGACGTCTGCAACAACTTCACCGATTTTCTCGTCAAAGGCCTGAGGCCCAACAGGAAGCAGATCGATGCGTGCGTGGACAAGTCGCCGATGCTCGTGACGGCCCTCGCCCCGACCATCGGCTACGACAAGGCGTCAGAAATCGCCCGGCTCGCTTATGATGAGGATTTGACGCTAAAGGGGGCGGCGCTGAGGCTCGGCTATGTTTCCGCCGAAGAGTTCGACCACATCGTCGATCCCCGGAAGATGGCGACGGAAGGAGAGTGAGACGAAAGAGATCGGCAGGATCAAAAAACGGATGCGAGATGTTAAAAGAATAGTTAATGTTTAATGTATCATATTTGATGGAAGGTATTATTGTAATTGAACATTCATTATCAACACAGTCACGAAAACCTTCCGGAGGAAAAGCTGTGACCGGGATCGAAAGATATCGGATGTTAGTCAACGGGGAATGGGTGGAAGCTGCGTCCTTCGATCAGGCTTACGAAAGCGTTCCACGCGTCCCGGTCGAAGACAACCGCCGGTCCGAGGACGCATAAAGCGCGCATACGGGTCTTTTTGCAGAAGCGCCGGGGCCCGCACCCGTATTCCCGTGCGACTTGACAAAGGCCGGGTCCGCACATAACTTACGAGAAATAGGGTCCGAAAAGGAGTGAAATGAAGCGCATCGTCGTTGCTCTGCTCCTCGCCCTTTTCCTGGCCGGCTGCGCGACCGATCAGGGCCGCCCGTACGGCCGGGAGCAGGAATGTCAAATAATATCGCAAGGATGGGGCGCACAATATACAAATTGCTTTGAGTATTACCGGTAGGCAAAGCTTTCGGCCGGCCCGGATCCTAAACCCCTCATCGTCTCCTGACCCCAATGCCTTACGGACCGCTCGCGAGCCCCCGAACAATTATTGATAAGGAATTCCGCTGATTGTGTTAATATTCCTCCGAGACTATATCGAGGAGGACGACGGGAAAATCGTCTCGACCGTGAAGCCGCGCGGCGCCCGGGAGAGGATAATCGAGGACCCCTTAGAGTATACCTGAGGAATTCTATAGCCTGGTGGGCAAGAAGAAACCCGGTGCGAAAGAATAGCGGGATGTCCGGGAGACTTTATTGAGGCGGCCGGGGCGATATGGTATATTGTTGTTTAGCATTCGCCTATCTGGGTTGACGCGAGGACCTTATTCCAGGAGAGGAGCATGAATGAGCAATACATCGAGGAAGGTCTCACCTTCGACGACCTTCTTCTCGTGCCGTCTTTCAGCGCCTTAATGCCTTCCGAAGTGGATGTGTCGACTTTTCTCACCCCTGCCATCAAGCTGAACATCCCCGTTATCAGCGCCGCCATGGATACCGTCACGGAGGCAAAGACGGCCATATGCATGGCCCAGGAGGGCGGCATCGGCATTATCCACCGCAACATGGGAGTGCGGGAGCAGGCCCAGGAAGTGGAGCAGGTAAAGAAATCGGAAAGCGGCATGATCGTCGACCCTATCGTTATATCGCCGGAGCAGCAACTCAAAGACGCGATCCAGTTGATGGCGCGCTACAGGATCTCCGGCATCCCCGTGACGCAGGGCAGAAAACTGGTCGGCATCATCACGAACAGGGACCTCAGGTTCGAGACCAATCTGGAGCAGAAGGTGGCGGACGTAATGACCAAGGAAAACCTGGTCACCGTCGATGAGGGCATCAGCCTGGAGGAATCGAAAAAGGTGCTCCACAAGCACAAGATCGAGAAGCTCCTCGTGGTGGACGAGGAGTACAACCTGAAGGGGCTTATCACCATCAAGGACATAGAGAAGGTGATAAAGTACCCTTCCGCCTGCAAAGATTCGCTGGGCAGGCTGCGGGTCGGCGCGGCCGTGGGCGTGGGGCCCGACAGGGAAATGAGAGTCGATGCGCTGCTGAGGGCGGGTTGCGATGTGATAGTCGTCGACACGGCGCACGGCCATTCGAGAAACGTCATAGAGACCGTGCGCGATATAAAGAGCGCGTTCAAGAACGCACAGGTCGTTTCGGGGAACATTGCCACTGAAGAGGGGTGCAGGGCTCTTATCGAGGCCGGATGCGACGGGGTGAAAGTCGGCGTGGGCCCGGGTCGATTTGCACCACCAGGATCGTCGCCGGGGTGGGCGTTCCCCAGATGACGGCCATTTTCGGCGCGGCAAAGGCGGCGAGAGAACGCGGCATCCCGGTCGTCGCGGACGGAGGCATCAAGTTCTCCGGCGATATCGCCAAGGCCCTGGCGGCAGGCGCGGACGTGGCGATGATAGGCAACCTCTTCGCGGGCACGGATGAGACGCCGGGCGAAATGGTGCTCTACCAGGGGCGCTCGTACAAGATGTACCGGGGCATGGGCTCCCTCGACGCCATGAAAAACGGCAAAACCAGGGACCGCTACTCCATCCCCGAGGATGAGGTCGAGTCGAAGATCGTCCCGGAAGGCATCGAGGGGCGCGTGCCGTACAGGGGGTCGCTTTCGTTTACGTTACATCAATTGATAGGGGGTCTGAAGTCGGGGATGGGCTATCTCGGGTGCCGCAGTCTGCGGGAGCTGCAGAAGCATGCCCGATTCTTGCGGATCACTAACGCGGGCTTGCGCGAGAGCCACGTGCACGACGTGATGATCACGAAAGAAGCGCCGAATTACAGGATAGAATGATGGCGACGGCTAGCCCCAATAGGGATTTTATTTGAGGGGGAGGCTCCGGTGGGAAGCGGTTGGGGGGACACTCCTCTCGCCCCTTGTCTTTCGGAGGGGTGTCCCCCCTCCAGATTTATCGATAGAATGAGCTAGGAACCGGTTGCATGGGCCTGAGCGACTACCATAAAGAAATAATCATCATCCTCGATTTCGGCTCCCAGTACACGCAGCTGATCGCGAGAAAAGTGCGGGAGCTGAAGGTCTACTGCGAGATATTCCAGCACAACGTGGACGTGGAGAGAATAAAGTCGTTGAACCCCGTGGGGATAATCCTCTCGGGAGGTCCGCGCAGCGTGACTGAAGCCGATGCGCCGGCGTGCGACCCGGCCATATTCCGTCTCGGGGCGCCGGTCCTGGGAATCTGCTACGGCATACAACTCATAGCGAAGCTGTATCGGGGGGAGGTCCAGCGGTCGGAGAAGCGGGAGTACGGCCGCGCCCATATTTATCTGGACGGCTCTGACGGCCTCCTGGAGGGCATGGCGGACGAGGACACCATCTGGATGAGCCACGGCGACCGCATCATGACTATGCCTCCCGGATTCTCGACGCTGGCCCATTCGGAGAATTCTCCATATGCGGCCATAAAAAACGAGAGCGGCACTATCTACGGCGTCCAGTTCCACCCGGAGGTGCACCACACACCCAAGGGCAAAGTCATCCTGAAAAACTTCCTTTACAAGATCTGCAAAGCAAAAGGCCTTTTTTCGGCCGCTTCGTTCATCGAGATGACGACGCAGAAAATCCGCGAACAGGCGGGCGATGGAAAGGTCGTCTGCGCCCTCAGCGGCGGCGTCGATTCTTCTGTGGTGGCGGCCCTCGTTCACCGGGCGATAGGCGACAAGCTCGCGTGCGTCTTTGTGAACAACGGCGTGCTCAGGAAGAATGAAGGGAAAGAAGTGCTAGACCTGTTCAAGGACCGGCTCCACTTGAACCTGCGATATGTTGACGGCTC
Source organism: uncultured delta proteobacterium (assembly GCA_963733345.1). GTDB lineage: Bacteria > Desulfobacterota > Syntrophorhabdia > Syntrophorhabdales > WCHB1-27 > BOG-1155. The sequence goes on along the minus strand of CAVTDX010000037.1, from coordinate 8,869 downwards.
CGAGCGCTTCCTTGCCGCGCTGAAGGGCGTGAGGGACCCGGAGAGAAAGAGGAAGATCATCGGGAGGCAATTTATCCGGGTCTTCGAAGAAGAGGCGCGAAGCCTCGGCGACGTGCGGTATCTCGCCCAAGGCACGCTTTACCCGGACGTAATCGAGAGCGTCTCGTTCAAGGGGCCTTCGGCTACAATTAAAAGCCACCACAATGTGGGCGGTCTTCCCAGGCGCATGAAGCTTAAGCTTATCGAGCCCCTCAGGGAGCTTTTCAAGGACGAGGTGCGCGTGGTGGGAAAAGAGCTCGGCCTCCCAGACCGCGTCGTGAGCCGGCAGCCCTTCCCCGGCCCGGGTCTCGCCATCAGGATGATCGGAGACGTCACGAAAGAGCGCGTCGAGATGCTCCAGGAGGCGGACGACATCATCAGGGAGGAAATCGAAAGGAAGAAGACCTTCCGCCATATCTGGCAGTCCTTTGCGATCCTGATCCCCATCAAGACCGTGGGCGTCATGGGAGACGAGCGCACCTATGCGCACGCGATCGCGGTGCGGGCCGTGGAGAGCGAAGACGGCATGACCGCTGACTGGGCAAGAATACCTTACGACGTGCTCGACCTGATCTCCCGGAGGATCATCAACGAGGTCCCCGGGGTGAATCGCGTGGTTCTCGACATATCTTCAAAACCGCCGAGCACGATAGAGTGGGAATAGTTTGAGCGAATTCGTTCATCTCCACCTGCACACGCAATTCAGCCTCCTCGACGGCGCCATCCGCTTCGAGCCGCTCTTCGAGATGGCCCGCTCCTATCACATGCCGGCGTGCGCCATCACCGACCACGGGAACATGTTCGGCGCCGTCGATTTTTACTTTGCCGCCCGTTCCGCAGGGCTAAAGCCTATCATCGGCTGCGAGGCGTACATCGCGCCGAAATCGCGCACCGACAAGGAACGGCACGAAGACAATGCCTGCCACCTGGTGCTCCTCGCCTTCAACAACGAGGGGTACTACAACCTGATGAAGCTGATCAGCATCGCCCATATGGAGGGCTTCTACTACGCGCCCCGCATCGACAAGGAGGTCCTCAGCCGGTACAATGCGGGCCTCATATGTCTGACCGCGTGCCTCAAGGGACAGATACCCCAGGCGATACTCAGGGACAACGACAAGGGCTTAAGAAGCCATCTGGACGATTACCTCTCCATATTCGGGGACCGGCTCTACCTGGAGCTGCAGGACAACGGCATGCCTGAGCAGAAGAAGGTAAACGAGGGCCTGCTGCGGATCAGCCGGGAGTACAACCTGCCCCTGGTCGCCACGAACGACTGCCACTACCTGCGAAAGAAAGAGGCACGGGCTCACGAGCTGCTGCTTTGCATACAGACGGGCAAGAAGATCAGCGACACAGACCGGCTCAAGCTATCGACCGACGAATTCTATTTTAAGTCGCCCGACGAGATGATCTCCGCCTTTTCCGCCTATCCCCGGGCGATCTCAAACACGCTGGCCATCGCCGAGATGTGCGATGTGAAAATCGAAACGGGCGCCTACCACTTCCCTGCCTTGAACCTGCCGGGGAACAAAAGCCCTGAAGAGCACTTCGAGGAGCTTTGCCTCGAGGGTTTCGAAAAGAAGATGAAGAGGGTCGCGTCAAGCTATGCGTCATTCACCGACGAGACCCGGGAGAAGTACAAAGCGAGACTCGATTACGAAATGGACGTCATCAAGAAGACGGGCTTCGCGAGCTATTTTCTCATCGTCGCCGATTTTATCGGCTACGCGAAAACGCACGACATACCGGTCGGACCCGGCAGGGGCTCGGCCGCAGGCAGTTTAGTCGCCTTCTCCCTCGACATCACAAACATCGATCCCATCAAGTACGACCTCCTTTTCGAGCGGTTCCTCAACCCGGAGCGGATCAGCATGCCCGATATCGACGTCGACTTCTGCTTCGAAAAACGCGAGCGCGTCATCGAGTATGTAACGAACAAGTACGGGAAGGATAACGTAGCCCAGATCATCACCTTCGGAACGATGAAATCGAAGGCGGCCGTCAGGGACGTGGGGAGGGCCCTCGGCCTCCCCTACGGCAACGTGGACCAGATCGCAAAACTTATCCCGACGACCCTCGACATCAGCATCGAGCAGGCCATGTCCGACGAGCCGAGGCTCAAGGAGATGTACCAGCAGGACGACGCGGTGAGGGAGTTGATCGACAACGCGATGGTGCTCGAGCGGCTCGCCCGCCATGCGTCGACCCACGCGGCCGGGATCGTCATATCGAACAAGCCGCTCATGGAATACGTGCCTCTCTACCGCGGCCAGAAGGGTGAGACCGTCACCCAGTACGCCATGAAGACCATCGAAAAGATAGGCCTGGTCAAGTTCGACCTCCTCGGTCTCAAGACGCTCACCATCATCGACAACGTGGTCAAGATGCTGCGGGAAATGGGAACGGACCTCGACCTGGCCAATCTTCCCCTTGACGATCCGAAGACGTTTCAGCTCCTCGCCTCCGGCAATACATCCGGCGTGTTCCAGCTTGAAAGCAGGGGCATGAGGGAACTCCTCACGCGCCTGAAGCCTTCCCTGTTCGAGGACATCATCGCCGTTAACGCCCTCTACCGGCCCGGTCCCCTCGGGAGCGGGATGATCGACGATTTTATCAAGAGGAAGCACAACCCGGCGCTGGTAAAATACGAGACGCCTCTCCTGAAGGAGGCCCTGGAGGATACTTACGGGGTCATCGTCTACCAGGAACAGATCATGCAGATCGCCTCCTCGCTTGCCAATTTTACCAAGGGCGAGGCGGATGCCCTCAGAAAGGCGATCAGCAAGAAGGTGCCCGAGCAGTTGGAATCGTACAGGGAGCAATTCAAGCAAGGGTCCGTCTCGAACGGGGTGAGGTCTGAAGTCGCCGGGAAGATTTACGACGTCATCCTGCAGTTCGGCCAGTACGGCTTCAATAAATCGCACAGCGCGGCGTACGCCCTGGTCACCTACCAGACAGCCTATCTGAAGGCGCATCACTACCTGCCCTTCATGGCGGCCATCCTCACGAACGAGGTGAACGACACGGACAGCCTCATCAAATACATCACCGAGTGCAGGGAGAGCGGGGTGGCCATCCTGCCGCCCGACATCAACGAGAGCGCGAAGGTCTTCACTATAGTAGAAGGCAAGATAAGGTACGGACTCCTCGGCATCAAGGGCGTCGGCGAGGCGGCTCTCGACAGCATCCTCGGCGCCAGAGAGGAGTGCGGCGGTTTTTCGTCGTTTACACATTTTTGCAGCCTTGTAGACTCAAGGAAGGTGAACAAGAAGGTGGTGGAGAGCCTCATAAAGGCGGGCGCTTTCGACAGCATGAGCCTCAAGCGGTCCCAGCTTTTCGGCTTGGTCCAGGATAAATGGGAGAGGCTCTCGAAAAAGAACGGCAAGAACAGCCTTCAGATGGATATATTCGGATCGAGCGTCTGGGCTCCGAAGGAAGAAGAGATCCCCGACGCGGAGGAGCTCGACCGCGCGGAGATCCTGAAGGGGGAAAAAGAAGCCCTCGGGTTCTTTTTCAGCGAGCACCCCCTTGCGGCGCATCGGCAGGTAATCTCCCGGATTACCCGCTTCGACACGAGCAGCATAAAGGAGACGGACACAAGCGACGACGTGACAATCGTAGGCATCGTCAACGGGTGCAAGGAGATCGCCACGAAGAGGGGGGACCGAATGGCGAACATCACCCTCGAAGATACGAAGGGGATTGTCGAGGTTGTCGTCTTCCCGGACCTCTATTCGAAGCATCTTCTCATGATCAGGAGCGATAAGCCCCTCGTGGTCGCAGGCTCGCTGGAGAGGACCGAGGACGGGACAACCCGCATCAGGGCAAAGAACATAACCCCTCTGCAAGAGATCCGGGACAAGCTGCAGTCGGTGGTGCGCATAAAAATCGATTGCAGCGTCTTTCATAAGGATTATTTGCGGAGGCTGCGGGATATCCTCGTGAGTATGAGAGGGGATTCCCGGGTCACTCTTGAGTTTTTCAAGAACGGCGACCGGAAGATCTTTCACGTTCCCGAAATGCGGATCGACGCGGGGAAGAGCGGAACCATCAGGAAGCACTTCGAATCCGGTCTGGACGTTGAGGTAATGAGCGGATGAAGCGATATTATCTGGATTTCGAGAAAAAACTCGAGCCGCTGGAGCGCCACATAGAAGAAATAAAAAAATTCCACGACCTAAAGGATGCCCGTTACGCAAAAAAAATGGATGAGCTGCTTAAGAAAGTCTCAAAGACGGAGAAGGAGACCTACGGCTTTTTAAGCAACTGGCAGCGGTGCCAGCTTTCGCGCCACGTGAACCGTCCCCACACCCTCGATTATATTCAGCGTCTCTGTACGGACTTTATCGAGCTCCATGGCGACCGGAGGTTCGGAGACGATCCGGCCGTGGTAGCCGGCTTCGCCCGTTTCGACGGCTCGAGCATCGCGGTGCTGGGACACCAGAAGGGCAATACCCTGAGCGAAATGGCGGCAAGGAACTTCGGCATGGCCAACCCGGAAGGCTACAGGAAGGCGATTAGAGTGATGGAGCTGGCCGACCGATGGGGCAAGCCCATATTGACCTTCATCGATACGCCGGGCGCCTTTCCCGGCATAGGGGCCGAGGAGCGGGGCCAGGCCGAGACCATCGCATCGAGCATCCAGCTCATGTTCTCACTGTCGGTCCCGGTCGTCTCGGTAGTTATCGGCGAAGGCGGAAGCGGCGGCGCCCTGGCCATAGGCGTGGGCAACAGGATCCTGATGCTCGAGAACGCGATCTACTCGGTCGCCTCGCCGGAGGCCTGCGCGGCGATCCTCTGGAGAGACGGATCGAAGGGGCCCCTGGCCGCGGATACCCTCAAGCCCTCGGCCCAGGACCTCTATGCGTTGAAAGTGATCGACGAGATCGTGGCTGAGCCTTTCGGCGGGGCCCACAGGGACTGGGACGCGACCTTCGAAGCGGCTTCAAAGATGATCGCGAAGCATCTCGCGGAGCTGCAGCAGATGTCCGGAGAAGAGCTAAAGGCGCAGAGGTACGATAAATTCCGGAATATGGGCGTGTTCGAGGAAGGGGGGCCGAATTAAGGAGTCTAAGGGGCGCTTAAAGCGCCGACCAGGTGCGCCGGCGCTCTTGTTTTCCTGGGCTATGTTTCCTACGGGCGGATTGCGGCGCTCTCCGGCTCTCGGCTGCGGCCGACGGCGCTGCGATTCTCCTTGAGCCGCGGCGTCATCTGCCGCGTTATCGGCGTATTGACCTTCTCCTGAATGTCCCGCAGCTTTGAAAGCTGGTCCGGCAGGACAAGGGTGAACGCCCGGCCGCCTTTCCCCATACGCGCAGTTCTCCCGATCCGGTGCACATAATACTGGTCGTCCGGAGGCACGTCGTAGTTGATGACCGCTTCGATGTCCTCCACATCGATGCCGCGGGCCGCGACGTCGGTCGCCACCAGTATCCGGAGGAGTTTTTTGCGGAACTTCAACATCGCGTGGTCGCGGCGGGACTGGGTCATGTCCCCGTGAAGGCTGTCGGCCTCATAACCCCTTTCCCGCAGGTCCCTGACGATCTGGTCGACCCGTCTTTTCGTGTTGCAGAAGACCAGGGACGAGGTAGGCGTGTATGCATCGATAAGCCGGCAGAGCATCTCCAGCTTCATCCACGGTTTTACCTCAAAGAACGTCTGCTCCACTTCCGGCGCCGTCACCTGTTCGCCGACTACGTTCACGAACTGAGGGTCTTTCTGGAATTTCCGGACCAGGTCCATGATCGAACCAGGGATTGTCGCGGAAAAAAGGAGGGTCTGGCGCTCTTCCGGCATGGCCCAGAGGATCGTTTTCATGTCGTCGATGAACCCCATGTCGAGCATCTTGTCCGCTTCGTCGAGGACTGCCATGCGGACGTTGTCGAACCGGATCGTACCCCGGTTCATATGGTCCATGACGCGTCCCGGCGTCCCGACGATGATCCGCGCGCCCCTCTTCAGGCTGCTCAACTGCTTCTCTATGGGCTGTCCGCCGTAGACGGCCACTATATGCAGATCCCTCCGGTATTTTGCGAACCTCTGCAACTCATCGGCTACCTGCACCGCAAGCTCCCTCGTGGGGCAGAGGATAACCGCCTCCAGGCCGCCCTTTCGCGGGAGCATCTCAACCAGGGGAAGGCCAAAAGCCAGGGTTTTGCCGGTGCCCGTCTGGGCCCGGCCGATCACGTCTTTTCCTTCCAGTACAAGGGGGATTGCTTGAAACTGGATGGGCGTCAGCACTTCGAATTTCATGTCCGCCAGCGCCTTTCGCATTTCTCTCGATAATTCCAACTCGTCAAATCTTGTGCTTTGCATAGCTCTCCTTGAGGTAGTTTCCAGCCGCTTTTTCCTTCCCAGCAGTCGACCATTCTATAAAATTGAAAATAATCGGAAAGCCCCGGAGGGTCAAGCGGCAAATTAGGATTAAGTATAGCATAAGCGGTTTCAAATTCATAGAACAATTCTTAGTTTCTCGTTTCTTCTTGAAATCTCCGATTCCTATATGGTATTGATTGTATGGCGGCAAGGCCCATGAAGGGTGCTTTTCGATCGACCTGCCGCCTATCGCAAATTCAATCAACGGAGCAAGACAAAGGAGAGAAAAGTGCCGCCATTAGCCAAGGAAGACATCATCGGCATGTACACGAAGATGCTCACTATTCGCCGCTTCGAAGAAAGGATTGCGCTGGAATTCGCACGGGGAGCTATCCCCGGCTTCATTCACTCCTATATAGGCCAGGAAGCGGTAGCGGTCGGCGTCTGCGCTAACCTGAGGCCGGACGACCGTATCGCGAGCAATCACAGGGGTCACGGCCACTGCATCGCAAAGGGCGCTGACCTGAAACGGATGATGGCGGAAATCCACGGGAGAATAACCGGGTACTGCAAGGGGAAAGGCGGCTCCATGCATATAGCCGATTTTAGCGTCGGGATGCTGGGCGCCAACGGGATAGTGTGCGCGGGTCTCCCCATAGCGGTCGGCGCCGCCCTTGCCGCTCAACTGGAGGGAGGCGACAGGGTTGCCGTGGCCTTCTTCGGCGATGGAGCGAGCAATGAAGGCGAGTTCCACGAAAGCCTCAATCTCGCGTCGATCTGGAAACTGCCTCTCGTCTTCGCCTGCGAGAACAATCACTACGGCGCCAATACGCCGATCGGGCGCGTGCTTGCCTCTTCGAGCATAGCCGAAAGAGCCGGAGCGTACGGGATCCCCGCAACCATAGTCGACGGAAACGACGTCCTGGCGGTATACGGGGCCGCCCGGGAGGCAGTCGCGAGGGCCCGATCCGGATCAGGTCCGAGTTTCCTGGAATGTAAGACCTATCGCTGGCATCATCACTTTGAGAGCGGATATTTTCCTGACCTTCGGCCGAAGGACGAAATCGACGATTGGATGCAGAGGTGCCCCATTAAAAGGCTTGGGCAAAAGTTAGAAGAGGATGCCCTCCTCAACCGCGAAGGGCAGGAAGCGATCGACCGGGAAGTAATGGCGCAGGTCGAGGAAGCGGCCGCATTCGCCGCCGGCAGCCCTTACCCCGACCCCGAGGACGCCCTTAAGGGCGTTTACTCGGACTAAGAACGGTTGGGGGGACGCCCCTCGGGGGTAAACCTGGATGGGGGACGCCCCTCTATCAAGATTGGAGGGGGGACACCCCTCCGAAGGACAAGGGGCGAGAGGAGTGTCCCCCCAACCGATTTCGATGGCGAGAGGAGTGTCCCCCATCCAAATTTATCGAAGGAGACTGAAGGTGAGGAATATAACCTATGAGCAGGCCGTGCTTGAGGCGCTTCAGGAGGAGTTTCGCCGGGATGAAAAAACCGTGTATATGGGGGTGCGTTTAAACGAGTCCCTGAGAAAGGAGTTCGGCGAGGCGCGGTCAAGGGAGACGCCCATAAGCGAATCAGCCTTTGTGGGCGCCGCGGTCGGTCTTGCGGGCTCGGGGTTCAAACCGGTAGTCGATATAGGCATGGCCGCCTTCGGCTTCGTCGCTATGGACCAGATGGTGAACCAGGCCGCTAAGATCACCTACATGTTCGGCGGCCAGGCAAAATTCCCCATAGTCTACCAAATGACGGTAGGCACGGGCAGGTCCATGGCGGCCCAACATTGCGTCAGTCCTTACTCTATGTATATGAACGCGCCCGGTCTCAAGATCATCCTGCCGAGCACTCCTTACGACATGAAGGGACTGCTGAAAGCAGCGATAAGGGATAACAACCCGGTCGTCTCCTTTCAACATATAGCTCTGGGAGGCTTGATGGGCGAGGTGCCGGAGGAGGAATATATAGTGCCTTTGGGCAAGGCGGATGTAAAGAGGGAGGGTTCCGACGCGACGGTGGTCGCCCTGGCGAGAATGGTGCACGTCGCCCTCGATGCGGCAGGCGAGCTGGAAAAAGAGGGCATTTCCGTCGAGGTGCTCGATCCCCGGCACCCTGGCGCCCCTGGATAGGGACGCAATCAGGGCTTCGGTCTCCAAAACGGGGAGGCTGGTCGTCGTCGACGAGGCGTGCCAAACGTGCGGGGCGGCGGCGGAGATAATCTCCCTGGTAGTCGAAGAGAGGGACGCTTACAGGCGCCTCAAGTCATCTCCCAAGCGCGTCTGTGCGCCCGACGTCCCCGTACCCTTCAGCCCTCCCATGGAACAGCGCATCGCACCGGACAAGAGAAGAGTGATCGAGGCCGTCCGTCAGGCGATGGACGAGGGATGACCGTCTACGCATATTTTCCTTGAAAGCGACAGCCCCCGAAAGTAGAATTATGGGGTGATGCAAAGGACGCGATCGGAGGAACTTTACGAGCAGGCCGTCGCCCTCCTCCCTGCCCAAGAGT
>CAVTDX010000036.1:0-10564 GCA_963733345.1 uncultured delta proteobacterium | reverse complement strand
TCGTCTGCAGTGTAAGGGCAACCAAGTCAGCCAGGCTGACGAGCAGCTTGGCGGCGGTCTACGCCGAGAAACGCGCACAGCAGGAAAAAGCGGGAGAGATCGAGAGCGAGAAGAAACGATCTGTTACCGTCGCTGTGCAAGCCAAGCCGGAGGCCGAGCCAGAGACGAAGGTTGAATCCAAGCCTGTGGCCGAAGCCGGCGGCGGCGACCAGAGAACCGGAGCAGAAGGCCGGGAAAGAGGCCATCAAGAATGGGGATTCGGATTGTTGCGCTGTGGCGGACGGAACGGTTGACCAGCAGGAAACACACGCGACCGTTCCCGATACGGTCGAGCGCCAGTGGCTGCGGATACTGTGTTTTCTGCAACGGTTCACGACGATCTCCTATTCCCCTGGCCCGCTAATCCTTCTTTTCGTCGTCTTTCTCGGACTTTTGCTCGGTTGGCTCTCTGGTCGCCGCCGGTCGCTCGGCCACAGGCTTGGACTCAACCTTCGCCTCTGGCTTGCTCTCCGGCTTTGCTTCCACAGCGACGGGAGCGAGTTGTTTCTTCTCGCTCTCCGTCTGTAGCGCCTTTTCCTGCTGCGCGCGTTTCTCCCCGTCGAGCTTGGCGATTCTGGTCTGCTCGTCAGCTTGGAGGACTTCCTTCTTCGTTGCCGAGCAATACGTACGCGAACGAAGCAACAGCGGACATAAAACGTATTGCTAGATTTTATCAGCGCCGAGATCGAGGTTGTGCCCGCCTTCAAGGCGCGGGATGTAGGCATCGACAGGAGCATGGTGGGGGCCTACGGTCAGGACGACCGGGCCTCGGCCTACTCGCTGCTCGCTGCCGCGGCAGACCTCGATGAAGAGATTGCCTGGCCCGCCCTGGCTGTCTTCATCGACAAAGAGGAGATAGGCTCGGAAGGGAATACGGGCGCCCAATCCCATTTCATTCAGCTTTTTCTTCAGGAGCTGATCGAGGGGATGGGTCTCGGCAATGCGGAAACGCTCCTGCGCCGCGTGCTCTTTGCGTCGAAGGCGATCAGCGCCGACGTGAACGGCGCGATCAACCCCAACTGGCAGGAGGTGCATGATAAACAGAATGCGTGTTATCTCGGCGGCGGCATCTGCATAAGCAAGTTCACCGGCCATATGGGCAAGGTGGGCGCAAACGACGCAAACGCCGAATATGTGGGCGAGATCAGGAGCATACTGTCAAAGAGCGACATCGTCTGGCAGGTGGGGGAGCTGGGAAAAATCGACGAGGGAGGCGGCGGGACGGTGGCAAAATACCTTGCCGAGTACGGCATGGACATCATAGACATCGGCGCCCCGATCCTCACCATGCATTCCCCCTTTGAAATATCGAGCAAGCTCGACATATATGAAACTTACAGGGCCTTCAAGGCCTTTTTCGCGTCATAAACCGGAGGCAGTCAGCGCATGTTGGAAGATGAAACATTAAAAGTGCCGGAGATGCTCCCCCTGCTCCCCGTACGGGACATGGTGATGTATCCGGCGGTCACGCTTCCGCTTTTTCTCGGAAGAGAGATGTCGATAAACGCGGTGGAGAAAGCTCTCTCTCAGGACAGGCTCATCCTCGTTGTCGCCCAAAAGGACCTGACCGACGAAGACCCGCTGCCCGCAAAAATCTACTCCATGGGCGTCGTCTCTCAGATCATGCGGATGCTGCGCCTTCCCGACGGGAGGATAAAAATCCTCATCCAGGGGATAAAAAAGGCGCAGATCGAAGAATACGTGCAGGAAAGGCCGACGTTCCTCGTGCGCATAAAACCCGTGGAAGAGCCGCTCATCACGGAAATCACCCTCGAGACCGAGGCGCTCATGCGCTACATCAGGGAGGAGATGGAGAAAGTAGTCTCCATGGGGAGGCTGGTTCCATCCGACGTTCTCCTTGTCCTCGACACGATAGACGAGCCGGGGAAATTCGCAGATGTCGCCTGCGCGAACCTGGGGCTCCAGGTGGACAAGGCGCAAGAGCTTCTGGAGGTCATCGACCCCATCGAGAGGCTGCGGAAGCTCTCGGAGATCATCGGCAAGGAAATCGAGCTCCTCAACATGCAGGCGAAGATCCTCTCCCAAGCCAAGGATGAGATGACGAAAAGCCAACGAGAATACTTCCTCAGGGAGCAGATGAAGGCGATACGGTCGGAGCTCGGCGATACGGACGAGCGCGACGAGGACGTGAAGGATTCTCCGCAAGAAGATCAAGAAGGCGAAGATGCCGCGGGAGGTGGAGAAAGAAGCAAAAAAGCAGGTAGAGCGTCTCGAGATGATGCATCCCGACGCCGTCGAGTCGAGCATGCTGAGGACCTATATCGAGTGGCTCGTCGAATTGCCGTGGAGCGCTTCGACCAAAGACAACATCGACATAAAAAAAGTCAAGGCCGTCCTCGACGAGGACCACCACGGCCTCGAAAAAGTGAAGGAGAGGATACTCGAGTTCCTGAGCGTCGTCAAGCTGAAAGGGGAGATCAAAGGCCCCATCCTCTGCTTCGTGGGTCCTCCGGGCGTCGGCAAGACCTCCCTGGGCCACAGCATTGCCAGGGCCCTCGGCAGGAGCTTCCGGCGCATATCCCTGGGCGGCATGAAGGACGAAGCGGAGATACGCGGCCACAGGAGGACCTACGTGGGCGCCATGCCCGGCAGGATCATGCAGGGCCTCAAGCAATGCGGCGCCAACAACCCGGTCTTCATGCTCGACGAGGTCGACAAGATCGGCATGGACTTCAGGGGAGACCCGGCAAGCGCGCTCCTCGAGGTGCTCGATCCGGAGCAGAACGTCGCCTTCAGCGATCACTACCTGAACGTGCCCTTCGACCTTTCAAGGGTCATGTTCATCACCACCGCCAACCAACTCGACACGGTCCCTCCGGCGCTCCGCGACCGGATGGAGACGATCGGCATTCCCGGATACACCGAGCGGGAAAAGCTGCTCATCGCGAAGCGCTATCTCATCCCGAAGCAGATCAACGAGAACGGGCTCGAGAAAGGGGCCTTGAGGTTCACCGATAAGGCCGTCTCGAAGATCATTGCCGATTATACGCAAGAAGCGGGCTTGAGGAACCTGGAGCGGGAAATAGCCTCGGTTGCGCGCAAGGCGGCGCGCAAGATCGCGGAAGGGAGCGACAGGAGGATCACGGCAACGCCGAGGAACCTTCAAGGCCTTTTGGGTCAGCCGAAATTCCTTGCCGAAAACACGCTGCCGGAGGATATGATCGGGGTCGTCTGCGGCCTCGCCTGGACGGAAGCCGGCGGCGATCTGCTTTTCATCGAGGCATCGTGCAGGAAGGGCAAAAAGGAGCTGATCCTCACGGGCAACATGGGGAACGTGATGAAGGAATCGGCCCAGGCGGCGCTCAGCTTCATCAAGACGAGGAGCGCACGCTTAGGCATAGACGACGCCCTGTTCGACAACCTGGAGATGCACGTGCACGTGCCCCAGGGCGCGATCCCGAAAGACGGCCCTTCGGCCGGCATCACCATGGCCGTAGCGATGGCGAGCGCGCTGATGGGCAAGCCCGTGGACAAGAAGGTCGCGATGACCGGCGAGATCACCCTCACCGGCAGGATCCTTCCCATCGGCGGCCTGAAGGAAAAGACCCTGGCGGCGCTCCGCGCGGGAATCGGCAGGGTGCTCATCCCCGAAGGAAACGCCCGGGAGCTGGACGAGATGCCTTCCTACGTGAAGAGGCGGCTCAAGTTCACGCCCGTCGGGAGCATGGAGGAGGTCTTCGAAGCCCTGCTCCTCACCGCTCCGGAAAAGCACCGCAAGAGGAGGGACTCCAAGAAGGTTGCGGGTCGTGAAAGAAGCCTCGTTCTACGAAAAGCGTGAGGGGAAGAAGACCGCCTGTTTTCTTTGCAGACACCACTGCGTCATACCCGACGGGAAGAGGGGCCTCTGCTGCGTCAGGGAAAACCGGGATGGCATGCTCTACACGCTGGTATACGGAATCCCCTGCTCCTGGCGCGCGGACCCTGTAGAAAAGAAGCCGCTCTTCCATTTTTTCCCCGGGTTCCAAGGCGTTTTCCATCGCCACCGTGGGCTGCAACTTCCGGTGCCTCCACTGCCAGAACCACGATATCTCTCAAGCGGCGGCCGATGAAGACCGGATCGAGGGTTTCCCGACCACGCCGGAACAGGTGGTCGCCCATGCGCTGGATGCGGAGTGCAGGAGCATCTCTTACACCTATACGGAACCCACCATGTTCTTCGAGTACGCCTTCGATATCGCAAGGCTCGCTCATGAGGCGGGCCTTTACAACAACTTCGTCACCAACGGCTATATCGAGACGAAGCCGCTTTCCGCGATAAGGCCCTATCTCGATGCGGCAAACATCGACCTGAAGAGCTTTTCCGCCGGTTTTTACAAGAAAGTGTGCGGCGCCCGTTTAGAAGGCGTCCTGGAGTCTATAAAGCACTATAAGTCTTTGGGCATCTGGATCGAGCTGACCACCCTCGTGATCCCCAACTACAACGACAGCGACGAGGAATTCGGAAAGATTGCCTCGTTCATAAGGGATGAGACGGGTGCCGAGACCCCCTGGCACGTGAGCGCCTTCTATCCCACGTACAAGCTCCGGGACAGCTTTCGCACGCCGCCCGAGACGCTGGTGCGGGCGCGCGAAATAGGGCTCGCGGCGGGCTTAAGGTACGTCTATACAGGGAACATACCCGGCCTGGATGGAGAAAACACCTATTGCTATAATTGCAAGAAAGCCGTCGTCAAAAGGTTGGGCTTTACGGTCGCCGAATACAATATCGACGAGGGCCGCTGCCGGTTCTGCAATGCAAAGATCGACGGCATAGGATTGTGAAGGGCGCCTCGTTGCAGTCCTCTTTCTTCTATTACAACGGCCGGGCGCCCTCACAGGAAAAGATAATGTTTAATGTTGAATGCTTAATGTTTAATGGAAAGGAACTTTCTTCATTCAACATTCAAAATTCATAATTCAACATTGCCTTTCTATGGGCGCCAACAACGGTCCCCGGAAACCGTTCTTACCCACTCCACCTGCTACTCCTGCCCTTCGAATCACAAACGAGTTCTGAACATTACCGTTTAAAAGGTTCCGAAAGCGGTGAGTCACTCCGATCGAACAGGATTTGCTGAATTTGATTTCTTAGCGGAGCCCAGTTTAATCTGAAAAGGATCGATTTGCCGTCAGGACTAACTTCACCCTCACATCGTCCCGTAAAGGTGGAGCCAAGAGTACCAGTGAAGTTGCCCCTAAAGGAAGTGCTGGAAAGAACTCCATTGATCTTCATAGAAGTAGCTCCCCACAGATATTCAGCTGATCCCTTGTTGCCGGTAAAATGGAGAGAACCAGTCGCAGTCACCTCCTTGCCTCGGTCTTTGACTGTCGTGCCGTTCTCTATTTCCCTGACCCGCCATGCACCCTTACCCAGCTCCTCAGGGCTTATCAGCTTTCTTCGCGCTTCCGCTTCTTCCAGTGCCCTGTCCTTACGCACTTCAATGGAGTAGATCTCATCTCTCACCTTGCTTGCATCACTTGCCTTTGGTGATGCCAACAAATAGAGCTTGTAGCTCGCGATTGCGTCGTCGTACTTGGCTGCTTTCTCCAGCAGGACACCCCGGTTATAATATGCATCTGCCCACCATGGAGCCAAATGGAGTGCATTGGTAAATTCCTTGGCCGCCTTCTCAAAATCAGCAGTCGATTTGGCTTCCTTAGTTCGCACCTGCCCCCTCACCGAAAAGCGCCTCGCCTCCTCTGGCATTGTGGGTGTAGGGGTAACTCTTTGCGTCACCCTTATCGCCGCTTCGAGCAATCGTTGTTCGTCCGAAGTCCCTTCCGGTGTTTTCTGCAATGCGGCAACGTACTGGGCAAGCGCTTCCTGGTATTTGCCTGCCTGTTCGGCGGCCTTTCCTGCGGCTTCCTCGGGTGATTGCGCCAGGCATACGCCGGCAAGGGCCAAAAGCAGAACCGATGCGAGTATGATCAGCTCTCGTTTCATTGTTTGCTTCCATTGCACATCTCTATGGCCCTCTCGAAAAGCTTCTTCATCTTCGGGCCTTCTTCATAGGGCTCACAGAAAAGGCCGACCGAGTCCTTGTGTTCGACCCCGTTGCATATCTTTTGTGTCCTGCAGAGGTCGTCAGAGGCGCCGTGGGTGGTGTCGGTAATCGACTTGGCGAAGCCCCGGGTGGAGAGTACGACCATCGCGTACTTCCCGAACCTCGTGTCCGAGAGCGTTGCCTTGTCTATGTCCGAAAGACTGAACACCCAGTCGTTGATGCCGCAGGCGAGCTTTATCGTGCATCCCGAATAAAGGAACTTGCAACTGCTGCCGCCGTCGAGCGCATTGATCTGCGACATGGTCTCCTCGAACTCATGGTCCCGGTCGGCCCCCTTCTGTCTCTGTTCGAGCCTATACTCGAGGCCGTAGACACGGTTTTTCACAGCCTCCGCATCGCCCGCCTGTGGGGCGGCGGAGAGATAGAGCCTGAAGCTCCCGATTGCGCCAGCGAGGTCGCCCGCCCGCTCCTGGGCGAGGCCGAGGTTGTAGTAGGGGGCGCCGAGCCACGGGGCGGCGTCGGCGGCCTTCTGCAATTCAAGGACGGCTTTTTTGAAGTCGGCGTCCGTCTTCGCCTCCTCGAAGGCGATCTTTCCGCGTACCATGGCCCTCTTCGCCTCTTCCGGAACAGCGGGGGCGGGCGCCATCGTTTGCGCGTGCCTGATGATCTTCTCCCGCAGAGCGGCGTCGTTCGGGTTCCTGCCAAGCTCGGAAACGTACTGCGCGAGCTGCTCGCCGGCCGGGTCGGCAGAATAAGCAAGAAGCGGGGCGAACGCCACCATAAGGCAAAACAGACTTATGACTCCTTTGTGTCTCACGCGATCCCCCTTCCACCTTTCCGCCCTCGTTACCTGAGCGTCAGGCGATGGATGATAAAGTACTGGTCCTGCTCGTAGAAATCGGACGGGCTGAAGGCCACGAACTGCCTCTTGGCGAGGCCCGCGTCGACACCCCCTATCCTCATGTCGCCGCTTTGGGTCTCGGGGACCCTGCGGCCCGCGCGGACGAGCAGCCACCTCGAGGCCTCCGAGCAGACCATGACGTCGTTGCCGTTGTACTGGAGCATCTTTATGCCGTAAGATGCGTTGTTGCGGAGCTCGTGGGCGCCCTTCCAGAGTTCCTGGCCCTCGTGGGCTGAGAGGGGCTGGCCGACGAGGGTCGCCACGTCCATCGAGCGATGGCCGTACTCCTGGAGGAACGCCTTCTCGTCCTTGATGACGGGACCGGTGGCGTAGGTGTTGTCGAGGTACCAATTCTTCCCGTTCCGCTTGCCAAGGAATACGATCGCGTGGGATGCGGGCGAGGAGGGGTTGTTGGAGCCCTTCCGGTCGAGCCAGTTGATCCCGTTGGACAGGCCCCACTCGTAGAGGTGATGGCTCACGTCCTCGTCCCTGCCCCTCGAGGCGCAGATAGTCCGGCGCAATGAGGATGACATCCCCCGGCGTAAGTTCCTTCATGCTCTTGGCGGGGTGGGCGAGTGGGCTGCCCTCGAAGGAACGCAGTATCTCGAGGGCCTGGGCGTTGTTCCCTGTTCCCGTTCTCTTCGCGACCGCCTCGGGAAGGTCGGCCACGAGCGGGCGCAGCTGCGGCGCCATGCCCTTGATGGCCGCAAGATCAACCTTGTAGGGTTCCTTCTTGTCCCTGAGGTCGACCACGGACGTGTCCGTGTTGATGTCCTTCAAGGAAAGGCCTCCGGCCGTGTCGAGCCCCTTGAGGCCCGTGTCGCCAGGCAGCCCCTTCATGTCGAAGTCGCCTCCGGCCACGCCCTTGAACTCGGCAAGGGCTCGCTGCTTGCGCTCCTCGAACTCCTGGGTCTGGCGGCGCTCCGTCTCCTTCCTCTTCTCCTCGAGCGCCTGTCGTTCCCTCTCCTCTTCCTGGCTTTCGTTGGGCTGCTGGACCTGCGGCTGCGGCGCCGCTGCCGGGGGCGCAACGTTGCCGCCGATGGCTCCCATGCAGACTATACAGGTCGGGATGGTTGAGCCTCCCCCTCCGCCCGGTCCCCGCTGACCGAGGTGGGCGCACAGGCACCACCCGTAGACGGGCTCTTCCAGGGTCGAGGAGACGCTCGTCGCGACCCTCTCGATGACGGTCTTCCTGTCGTCCTCCCGGCGCACGAGAAGCTGCGGGTTACGGTCTATGAGCGTGCCTGCGCCAAGGGAGAAGATCTGGTAGGAGGCTGCGATGATGGCGGCCCGGCAGCAGGTCCTTCCGAACCTCCCCGCGCAGGGTTCTTCCGCGCATGGCCGCGCGTGGGGTTTTCTGTTGCGCAATGGGGTCAAATCTTTATCCTTGACTTAAGGCATCTTCTAAAGCATGGAACTGCTTTTTCAGCCTATCATCGGCGGCCAGCATATCCCGAAGTCTTTTCCTCGCCACGCTCACGGAACTGTAGTCAACGCCCATAAGCCCCCCAATTTCCCTCTGGTTCACGCCCCCATAACGGTACAAAAGTTCCATGGCGAAGCTTCTTGCCGGCCCCCGGCATCTGGTCTTCAAGATGTCTTCGCGGGTCGTCCGGAAGTGCTTCATGATTATCAAGAGCACCTTTTCTGGCGCCGCCTGACCGATGGCCCTTTTTGCCGCGGGTTGTTCCCGCCTGGGTTTTATCCTTTCCTGCTTCAGCATATCTTTGATGAAGGCCGCGTCGCCGACTATCCCGTGGCCTTTTCCTTTCTCCAGAGGTTTTTCGCCCAGCGCTATCCCCTCCTCTACGAACTCTCTATAAGACAGCCTGTCGCCCCTAAAGTACCCGAGGACTTCGTCGAGGGCAAGAAAGGAATAACGAGATGAAGAAATATAGTCGGGATAGCTGCTCCATTGATAGGCCCTCAGATAGTCTCTTCTTTGCTCCACGTTGGAATTGACGAGCTGTTTTATATAAACAGGGTTCAAGTGGAGGTAGCGAGACACGGCTAAAAGGTAGCTGTCTGCGTCTATCAGAAACGCCTTGTATCTTCCCTGGTACAGATGACCGGATCTTCGATGTCTCCTGTTAAAGTAGGCCGTATAGGAGATATTGAAGTGGCGCATTAAATCTTTAAGGTTCGCACGAGGCGTTTTGACGATAAGATGAAAATGATTGCTCATCAGGACGAAGGCGAGCAAACGGACCTGATAGACTTCCATAGAACGGGCAAGAAGTTCCAGAAACTTCTTCCTGTCTAAATCGGCCAGGAAAATTTGCTGTCTTCCGTTGCCTCTGCACGTAACGTGATAGCAGGCGTTTTCATACTGGATGCGCAAGGGCCGGGCCATAAACGGATGATAGCAGACGCAAGGGTTAAAGTCAAGAATAAAGATTTGACCCCATTGCCTCACATTCATTTGCAAATCGAAAGCCGTCGTCTTTACAAGTTTCTGCTCCTCGCCGGTGAGTTTGGAGAGGCTATCGGTGAAGGTATCAGCGATGAGGAAGTGCATAGGAAACTATCCTATTCCACGTTATTAACTGGATCGTTTAGCAGACAGGATTTCGTTTAAACGTTCCTGAAAATAACTAGGATATTCTTGTATAATTGCCTGGGCATCGGCCTTCTTTCTCTTTAGTGCTTTAATGGCATCCTTTCTTTGTTGGGTAGTCGAAGCAAGCAAGGGCGCCAAATCTAAGGCGATCACGCGGTCTGAGAAACCAAGCTCATACAGCGTTATAGCTGCATCGTTCGGCAGCCCATATCTAAGACGCTTCTGAAACGAGCGGATATCAGCATTAAGCTCCGCAGCTTCTTCTCCTTTCAGGAGTTCAATGAATTCCGTAAGGGAACCCACCAATAAGGCGCCTTCATAAGAAAGGCCGGCTTCGCACATATCAACGACATGATCGATCTTAAAGTCGCGCCGTTTTGTACCCCAGATCAATTTAGCATCCGCCCTCTTTAGACCCTCTAAGAGTTGCTGAAACGGCCTGCCCTCCACCCACCCCTTAGCAAGCTGGAGCAATGCCGTGGGCTTATCACATTTGTTGAAACTTCCACGCAGATACCGGTCCAATAGAGGCCACACTAAATCAAGCATTTCCGCATCGTTGTCCACAGAGCCTATCTGGTCAACGTGGGCTTCTACCCAATCGCGTATTTGTTTTGCGTCTCCGACACCGTAGAGAGTCCTGCCATAAACCTTCCTGACCTCAGGCTCTGCTACATTCTTTAGAATGCCTTCTGCGAGCAATCCAAACAACTCGCGAATTGTCTGCCTCTTCTTTTCATCAGATAAAAAGTAGGCAAGTGTTTCCTCGGCGAGGCGCGCTACGGCCTCCTCGTTGGTCTCTTGGGCGGTCGTGTCCCAATTGGACAGAAGAAAACTTTCGATGGATGCGAGCGTTTTCGCGAAGGACTCGAATTGTGATCTCGTTTTGTCTTCAGTGAACCCATTCTTGCCATATTTCTTGACAACGGATTTCACTATCTTCATCAATTCGTCCCATCCACTAATGTATGCTCGAGTAAAAGGTAAAATATGTTCCTTTTTATCCCGAGATTTGGTGCGATCGTTGAAGATTTCCAGAGGAATAAGTCGAAATAGACT
>CAVTDX010000035.1:0-36217 GCA_963733345.1 uncultured delta proteobacterium | reverse complement strand
CCCCCTGAAATCGATCCAGATGTTGAGTTATACTCTGGACCCAAATTCAAGGGAGGCAGGAAATGAAGAAGAAGGAGTTTACCCCGGAGCAGATCATCACCATGCTTAGGGAGGCGGAGGTGCTCCTCTCCCAGGGGAGTACCGCAATCGAAGTTTGCCGGAAGCTTGGCATCACCGAGCAAACCTACTACCGATGGAGGAGAGAATACGGGGGCATGCGCGTCGAGCAGGCCAAGCGCCTGAAGGAGCTTGAACGGGAGAACACGAGACTCAAGAAGCTCGTGGCTGACTTGTCTCTCGACAATGCTATCCTGAAGGAGGCGGCCCTGGGAAACTCATAAGCCCGTCGAGGAGGCGGCAGGCAGTTAATCGGGTCTGCGCTGCGCTTCATGTTTCCGAACGACGGGCATGCAAGTCTCTCGGGCAGCACCGGTCGACGCAGAGGCACGATCCGGAGATTGCCGACGAAGAAGAGCAGCTGACGAACCGGATCGTCGAGCTGGCCACGGACTACGGGCGCTACGGGTACCGGCTGATTACGGGACTTTTACGGAACGAAGGGTGGAAGGTGAACCACAAGCGGGTGGAGCGGATTTGGAGAAAAGAGGGGTTGAAGGTTCCTAAGAAACAGCCGAAACGGGGAAGGCTCTGGCTCAATGATGGGTCTTGCGTACGCCTCAGACCGGAGCATAAGAACCACGTGTGGAGCTACGATTTTATGACGGCGAGGACGGATAACGGCAAGGCATTCCGGATGTTGAACATCATTGACGAGTATACGAAGGAGTGTCTGGATATCACTGTGGAGAGGAAGATTGCCTCCCACCTCGTCATCGAGCGCCTAGCGCACCTCTTCATCACAAGGGGCATACCCGAACATATACGCTCGGACAACGGACCCGAGTTCACCGCAAAGGCGGTGCGGAGGTGGCTGGGGAGACTGGGAGTAAAGACCCTTTTTATCGAGCCGGGAAGCCCCTGGGAAAACGGCTACGTTGAATCGTTCAACGCGAGGCTCAGGGACGAGCTCCTAAACGGGGAGATCTTCACGACCCTGCTTGAGGCGAAGGTGTTGATAGAAAACTGGAGAAGGGAATACAACACGATCAGGCCGCACAGCGCCATCGGCTACAAGCCGCCAGCGCCCGAAGCCGTCATGCTCTCTCCTATGAGAGGAAGTCTAACTCTGAGAATGGTACAATGAATGGGGGCAGGCCAGGGGCTGCTGCTCTTGGAGTGCGGGGTAATTTTGTGGAGCCTAGCCGGCACCGTCGGGGACATCGTCGCCCCAACCGATGCCAATGTCAATGCCACCATCTTCAATACGGTTATCTTTCTGGCGGGATTGTGCCATCTGGCGGGCGCCAGCCTCTCGCTGCGGCCTCAAGCGGCGCTTCGTTCTCCGCCCCTGTGGCTGACTGGGGCTTCAGCGCTCGCCTTAGGAGCGTTGTGGCTGGTCGCGCACGCGGCGATGGCCGGTTGGCTGCCGGTCTTCTTCATCCCCGGACAGGGAGGCACGCTGGTGCGCTACTGCGTGCTCATCTCGGCCATCGCCGCCTTCGTGCTCTCTGCCGGTCTTATGCTCGCCGGTCAGAGCGAGGCGCGCGCCCCATTTGCTGCCTGGTACGCCCTCGCCATGCTTTCGCTCTCAGTAGGGTTGTTAGGCGTAATGATACAGTTGTCGTTCGGCAGCGTCGTCAACTGGCTCGCCCGCACGGCGGAATGGCTCGGCGGGCTCTATCTGCTTTTCGCCTCCATAGCCGCGCTGCGCGAGTCGAATCTGCCGCTTTTTCCGCCCGAAAGAAAGTCGCTTCCGAAGCGCTACGGCTACGGCGTCGCCGTAGCGATTGTCGTTGCCGCCACAGCCGCGCGATTTGCGCTCTTGCCGGCTCTCGGGACGAGCTCGCCCTTCCTGACCTTCTATCCGGCCGTGATACTGGCCGCCCTTTACGGGGGCCTGCGGGCGGGCTTGCTGACCACCGTCCTGTCAGCGCTTATTGTCGACTATTTCTGGATGGAGCCGGTCAGGCAATTCGCTATTGAGAGCCCGACTGATTGGATAACCATGCTGCTGTTCCTCCTGGCCAGCGCAATGATCTCCTTTGCAATCGAAGCGATGCACAAGACCAGAGCTCGCCTGGTTCTCCACCAGGATCATCTGGAGGAGTTGGTTAAAAACCGGACTGGCGAACTGGAACGGGAGGTGGTGGAGCGCAAGCGCGCGGAGGAGGCGCTCGTAAAGACAAAAACCCTCGCAGAGAACCGGGCTATCGAACTGCAAGCTATAATGGAAGCTGTTCCCGCCCTGGTGTTCGTTACTCACGATCCCCAAAGTAGCTATATGACGGGCAACCGTGCGACCTGCGACCTGCTTGGGGTACCCCCGCTCGGTAACGTCTCCAAATCGGCGCCTTATGAAGAACAACCCGCGACTTTCCGCGCCATGAGGGATGGGCAAGAAATACCGGCCGATCAACTGCCGGTCCAGCAGGCGGCGCAGGGTCATGAGGTGAAAGACTACGAACTGGACCTCGTCTTCACAGATGGCACGAGGCGCACCATCTTCGGCAATGCCGCTCCACTCAAGGGTCTTGACGGAAACACAAACGGCGCCGTAGGCGTCTTTATTGACATAACCCAGCGCAAACAGATGGAGGAGGCCCTGCGCGACAGCGAGCATCGTGAACGCGAGCGAGCGGAGGAGTTGGCCGCCCTGTTTGAAGCCGTGCCCATGCCTGTTTTTATCGCCCATGACCCCGATTGCATCCACCTCACGGGCAACCGCCTGGCGGATGAAATACTGCGGATTTCCCACGGCAACGAACTCTCGATGTCGGGACCAGAGGAAACCAGGCCGCGTCATTTCCGGACCTTCAAGGATGGGCGCGAATTGAGGCTTGACGAACTGCCCGCCCAGAGGGCTTGCCGGGGTGAACACGTGAAAGATTTCGAGTTCACCTTGGCCTTCGAGGACGGAATGGTCCGCCATGTCCTGGGCTATGGCACGCCCCTGCTGGACGACCAGCGTCGTCCGCGCGGCACGGTTGCTGTCCTGATAGACATCACCGAGCGCAAACATATAGAGGAAGAGCTTCGCAAGTCCCGCGATGAGCTTGAACTGCGCGTTCAGGAGAGAACGGAGGCCCTCCGGGGTCAGGCCGAAGCGCTTTCTGCCAGCGAAAAAGAGTTTCGCATGCTCGCTGAGGCCATGCCCCAAATTGTCTGGATTACGAGAGCGGATGGGTGGAACATTTATTTCAACCAGCAGTGGGTGGATTACACAGGACTCACGCTTGAGGAAAGCTACGGCCATGGCTGGAACAAGCCGTTCCACCCCGACGACCAAAAGCGCGCCTGGGATGCCTGGCAGAATGCGATAACAAACAACGGTACTTATTCTCTTGAATGCCGTTTGCGGGCAGCGGATGGGACATATCGCTGGTGGTTGGTCCGTGGCGTGCCTGTTGCGAATGAGAAAGGAGAGATTACAAAGTGGTTTGGTACATGTACCGATATCGAGGAGTTTAAGAGGGTTGAAGCTCAGCTCCGCCAGGCGCAGAAGATGGATGCCCTCGGCACGCTCACAGGAGGCGTCGCCCACGATTTCAACAATATCTTAGCGGCCATCATCGGGTTCACGGAGCTTGTGGAGGACCACGTCCCCAAAGAGAGCCGGGAGGCACATCACCTGAAAAGGGTTCTGGAGTCTTCCTTGCGCGGCCGGGACCTGGTGCGGCAGATGCTCATCTTCAGCAGAAAGGCCGAGCAAGATAAGAAGCCCTTGAGCTTGAGCACTATCGTCGAGGAGACCGTTAAGCTCATTCGGGCGACCACTCCGACGACGATCAGCATAAAGGTGGACACTCTGAAGGAATCGGGACCAATCCTCGCAGACCCTACGCAGATGCAGCAGGTCGTCATGAACCTGTGCACGAACGCCGCCCATGCTATGCGGGATAAGGGCGGGACCCTCGACATAGAGGTGAGCAACCACCGCGTTTCCTCATCGGACGGAAACTCCGACGGGATGAACCCCGGCCTTTATACAAGGCTAACCGTTCGTGATACCGGTGCCGGCATGTCTCCCGACATCGTGGATAAGATATTCGATCCCTTCTTCACGACAAAGAAGCTTGGAGAGGGAACGGGACTGGGCCTCTCGGTGGTCCACGGCATCGTCAAGCAATCCAACGGTCATATTGCCGTCGAGAGCGAACCCGGCAAAGGGTCCACCTTCACCGTATACTTCCCTCAGATTACAGGAGAGCTGGAAGCCGATGCGACCACTGACGACATGCTCCCCACAGGCTCAGAGCGCATCCTCTTCATCGACGACGAAGAAGCCCTCGTGGAGATGGGTGAAGACATCCTTGCAGAACTCGGCTACGAGGTGACATCACGGATGAGCAGCACCGAGGCCCTCGCGCTCTTCAAAGCGGACCCATCCCGGTTTGATCTTATTATTACCGACCAGACCATGCCGGAAATGACGGGTGTTGAGCTTGCGAAAGAAATCCTCGCCAATAGACCGGATACTCCCATCATCATGTGCACGGGTTTCAGCTATGCGGTCAATGAGGACAAAGCCAAGGCGGCAGGCATCAAGGCATTTGCGATGAAGCCACTCACCAAAAGGGAGATCGCAAAGACGATCAGGAAGGTGTTGGACGAGTGAGTTCCGTTGTGGCTTTAGACTGGTAATCGATAGGTTAACATCGACCTGCTCCATGCTGCACTTGTAGGTGGAGGCGTCATCTGCTTCTTCCTGCAACGGATGTTTCTGTTGCGCCCCTCAATCCCGGCCCGCCACTGGCTTCCGGTCCTCTTCGGCCGTATCTGGCTGCGGCTATTCCCTGGCAACCCTCAAAAGCAGAGACATGGCGTCGCCTTGCCGGGGAGAAAAAAGGCATTATTGACGCGTAAGGAAGAACCGATATAGTATACACAAAGACCGGCCGGCTTCATCGAACGCCTGTGAATGCTTTGGAAGAATCAGCGATACTTCACATTCTGAAATACTCATTCGGCATTCAGTCCTTTCGTCACGGCCAATGGGAGATTATCTCATCGGTGTTGAGCAAACGGGATACGCTGGCCGTAATGCCGACGGGCGGAGGAAAATCCCTTTGCTATCAGCTCCCCTCTGTCTGTCGGAAAGGAATTACATTGGTGATAACGCCTCTCATCTCACTGATGAGGGACCAGGTGTCGGCCCTGAAGGCAAAGGGCATCCCCTCCGGATGTATCAATTCCGGCCAGGACGCGACCGAAAACCGGCGCGTCTTTAACGAGCTCAGGACAAATGATTCATTCCTGCTCTATCTTTCGCCCGAACGGATTCAGAAACCCGGTTTTGACCGCTGGGTGAAGACCGCTCCCATCTCGCTCTTTGCCGTTGACGAAGCTCATTGCGTATCCCAGTGGGGACATGATTTCAGACCGGATTACGGCAAGCTCAATCTCCTCCGCACCCTGCGCCCGGACGTTCCCATTCTTGCCACCACCGCGACGGCCACCCCGCAGGTTTTGAGAGACATCGCGAAACAACTGGAGCTTAAGGCGCCAAGCCGGCATGTCTACGGCTTCTATCGCCCCAATCTTTATTACCAGGTTGAGTACTGCGACGACGAGACGGAGAAGACGGCCCTCGTTCGGGAAGCGATAGACCGAACACCCCGGGGAAGAATTATCATTTACGCAGGAACGCGGAAACAGTGCGAGAACCTCTGTGACGAGCTGCGGACGAAGTATCCCGGCGTTGATTATTATCATGCGGGGCTTCCAAGCGAAGAACGCGACTCCGTGCAAGGCCGGTACGACGAAGGCGCCGTCAGGATACTGGTGGCTACAAATGCCTTCGGCATGGGCGTCGATAACCCGGACGTGAGGCTCATCATTCACTATCAGATGCCGGCCAATCTCGACTATTATTATCAGGAAGTGGGGCGGGCGGGCCGGGACGGAGAACAGTCCACCTGTCTTCTGTTATACGCAAAGAAAGACCGGAGCCTTCAGTCATTTTTTATACGCGAAAGTGATGCCCCGGCTGAAATCAAACACGCACGTTGGAAATCTCTCGATGCCATCGTTCAGTACGCCGAAGGCGGTGAATGCCGGCACGCCGGGATCCTCACGTACTTTAAGGATGCCAATCGGATTCAGTCGTGCGGCCATTGCGATGTATGTGACCCCGGCTCCCCGAGAAGAGTTCCGCACACCTTCATGGCGCCGGCAAAGGCAGTGGCCCGGAAGGGAAGATCGAAGGAGAAGAAATCTCGAATCGAAAGAGTTGCAGGCCCGATGAGTGCGGAAGAATCCGCCAGGATGAAGGCCATTAAAGACTGGCGGCTCGAATATGCGAAGTCCCTGGACATGCCTGCCTTTATGGTCTTCAGCAACCGAACGCTGGAAGACCTTGCCAGGAAGAACCCTGAAACATTAACCGGGCTGGAAGAAGTTTACGGACTGGCACCCAGAAGATTGAAGCGTTCGGGAAAGAACTGCTCGAAATCCTCCGCGAGAATGCCTGAAACTGACGGGCAAGCTATCAGGGAATCAACAAGCTTGAATGAGTGCCCGGTGCATCTTACGCTCCCGGAAGGACTTGGCTACGTGTATCTTCTCCCCGGTGACAGGGTGCTTTTCGGTATAGTACATGCACGCCGATAGGGTCATGGGCAAGGGGGTAAAGTCCTGCACCTGCTCGGGGCGCATGTGCCGCCGCTTGAGATATGAGGCAAGGTCCTCTTCGTCCTTGAGTGTGGCCCCCGGGTGAGAGCTTATGAAGTAGTTGACCGGATAGACGTCTTTCCCCGTCTTCTCCCGCAGCTCCCTGAAGCGCTGCACGAAGCGTTCGTACACCTGAAAATCGGGCTTGTTCATGAGCCTGAGGACACTGTTTACCGACATGCTCCGGCGCCACCTTCATCCGGCCTCCCACATGATGCCGGCATATGTGCTCAAAATAGTCACCCGCCTCATCGTAAACGAGCAGGTCGTACCGAAGGCCGCTCTCGATAAACATATGTTTTACTTTCGGCAGGCTCAGGATTGCGCGGTAAAGGCGCATGGCGTCATTATAACCCAGCTTCAGGGCCTTGCACTTTTCAGGCACGAGACAGTCACGGTCGTCGCATCCGCCCTCCTTTGCCCATCTGGCGCACCCGGCCCGGTAAAGATTGGCAGTGGGCCCGCCCACGTCCGTGATCGTTCCCCTGAACCCTTTCATCCCGGAAACCACCCGCGCTTCCTCGAGGACCGATTCGACGCTCCTCGATTGGATGATCCTTCCCTGGTGCATCGACAGGGAACAGAAACTGCACGAGCCGCAGCAACCCCGGAGCGACACGATGGAAAAGCGGGTCGTCTCGAAACCGGGAACACCGCCCTCCTTTTCGTAAGAGTGATGAGGCATCCTTGAGTAGGGGAGACGATAGATCGCGTCGAGCTCGTGCTCGGTGAGAGGCATGGCGGGAGGAAACTGCACCACGAAGCGGTCGCCATGTCGCTGCGACAAGGCTTTACCCCGGAAAGGGTTCTGATTTTGTGCGATGAGCCGGAAAGCTTTATTGAAAGCGTCCTTGTTATCCCTGACCTCTTCATAAGAGGGAATCTCCAGGGATTCCGCAGGGGACGGCGAAGCGCCCTGCAGGATGACGGTGCCCGGTATGCCCGCCAGGTCGGTTCTGCTATTGAGCCTGCGTGCGATCTCCAGGACCTGCGCTTCCCCCATTCCGTAAACCAGAATGTCGGCCTTCGCGTCGAGGAGGATCGACCTTCGCACCATGTTGTCCCACCAATCGTAGTGCGCGAGTCTCCGGAGGCTCGCCTCGATGCCGCCGAGGGTAATGGGGATATGGCCAAACGCCTCTCGCGCGCGATTGGCGTAAACGATCGTCGCCCTGTCGGGACGCAGTCCCGGTCTTCCTCCCGGAGAATAGGCGTCCCGAAGCCGGCGCTTCTTGTGCGACGTGTAATTGGATACCATGGAGTCGAGGTTGCCGGCGGTGATACCGACAAAAAGCCGGGGGATGCCGAGGCGCAGGAAATCCCCGGTGCTTCTCCAGTCCGGCTGGGCGATCACGCCGACCCGCAGGCCGGCTGCCTCGAGCACCCTTCCTATGACCGCGGTCCCGTATGACGGATGGTCGACATAGGCGTCGCCGGACACCAGGATAACATCGAGCGCATCCCAGCCCCGTTCCTCCATCTCTCCTCTTGTCGTCGGGAGAAAATCGGACATAAAGATAGTGTAACAGATTTGAGGGCGGCCGGGTGTCTTCGCTTCCCCGTGCCGTCCCTGTTCTCAAAGAACTCCCTTTCTCGTGGTCACCATTGCTCTCAGCCCTTGCAGTGAACGCTCGCTTGGTAGGTGGACGCGATAACCGGACTTCTGCGCCGGAGCCGGGGGATGGATGGCATGTTCCGAATCGGGACGTTTGGATGTTCTCTCAGGATCGTTGAGCGGGGTGTAACCAAAAGAGGTGAACATGTTTCTCAGACTGGCCTGTTCGGAATCGCGAGGTTTGGATGCCGCGTGAGCCGGGTTTACCGGAGGCGTACTCATCGTACGTCGGAGGTCGCCCGGCGAGCCCGGCGCCAAAGATCGCGATTCCGAACAGGCCGCCGGCCGGCTAGAAAATCACTCCCATTCCGTATGGAAGCTCCCCTCCCTATCCAGCCGTCTATACTGATGGGCGCCGAAATAATCCCTCTGCGCCTGCACGAGGTTCGCCGGAAGCCATGCGCTCCGGTAGGCGTCAAAATAGGCAAGGCAGGACGCCAGGCAGGGGGCCGGTATGCCGCTTGCGGCCGCGGCAGCCGTGACCGCCCGCAGGTCGGCCTGGCTGTTCGCCGCCATCTTCCCGAGAAAGGGGTCGAGGAGCAGGTTTTTCAGCTCGGGCCTGTCCCGGAAGGCGCGGCGGATAGGCTCAAGCAGCGCCGAACGTACAATGCACCCGCCCCTCCATATCTTCGCAGTCTCTTCCAGCCTCAAGCCGTACCCGTACCGCCGGGAGGCCGCGGCGAGCTGCGCCATCCCCTGGCTGTAGACGATCACCATGGCGGCCCCCATCGCCCTGCCCAGGCGCTCGACAAATCGCCCTTCATCCTCGCAAAGGCGGCCGTCCGGCCCGGAAAGCGCCCTGGCCGCTTCCTGCCGCTCGCCGCGCAGATCGGACATGTCCCTCATGTGGACGGCGCTGCCTATAGCGGGCACAGGCGCACGCAAATCCATCGCATCCTGAACCGTCCACTTGCCGGTGCCTTTTTGCTGGGCCTCGTCGACGATCATGTCCACGAGGAAGCGGCCGGAGGCTTCGTCTTTTTTCTCAAAAATCCGCGCCGTGATCCCCATCAGGAAGCCGCCGAAGTCGGACTCGCTCCATCTGCCGTAAATCTCCTTAAGCCGCTCGTTCGGCAAACTTAAGCCCCGCTTCATCAGGTCGTAGGATTCGGCGATGAGCTGCATCAACGCGTACTCGATGCCGTTATGGACCATTTTCACGTAGTGGCCTGCAGAGCCCGGTCCAAGGCGCGCGACGCACGGCTCGCCGTCCACCTTCGCGGCCGCTGCCTCGAAAATCGACCGCACCCGGGCATACCCTGTCTCCGGTCCGCCGGGCATAATGCTCGGACCTAAACGGGCGCCCCGCTCGCCGCCCGAAATGCCCACGCCCATGTAGAGGATGCCCCGCTCGTCGAGACGGCGCATGCGGGCATCGGTATCCTTGAAGTAGGAATTTCCCATGTCTATGAGCAGATCGCCGGGCCGGAGCAGGGGAAGGAGCGAGTCGACGGCGGCATCGACGGGAGGTCCGGCGGGGACGAGCATGATTACGGCGACCGGCTGCCGCAACAGACGGACCATCTCGCGCAAATCCGCAGCGCCTGCGGCCGGTCGTCCTTCCGCTTCGCGGTCAAGGGCATCCGCCTGCTTCCGGTCGACGTCGTATCCAGCCACGGAGAAGCCCTTCTCTGCGATATTGAGTGCCAGGTTCCGCCCCATGACCCCGAGTCCCACCATGCCGATTTCGCGATTGCCGCCATTCATTTCTCACCTCAGTGCCTTAAGGGCCTTCCGTTCCCACGATCAAGGCCCTTTCCAGGAGCTGCCGCAAGAGCAACAGACCCTTCTTCACGTCGCCGCCGAGGTCGACTCGCATCACAGGCCTGCCGTGCCTCGCGAGGGCTTCGAGATCGCCCATAGCCTGGGCCTTCTTGAAGATGCCGAAGGTGTAGGCCCGCCGCGGAATAGAGATGTCGGTTGCGTCGCGGCAGGTCAACTGGATGAAAAGACCCGTGTTCGGACCGCCCTTGTGCATCTGTCCGGTCGAGTGTAGGAAGCGGGGCCCATACCCGAGGGTGACGGCGAGTCTCAGTTC
This sequence comes from uncultured delta proteobacterium, assembly GCA_963733345.1. Taxonomy (GTDB): domain Bacteria; phylum Desulfobacterota; class Syntrophorhabdia; order Syntrophorhabdales; family WCHB1-27; genus BOG-1155. The sequence continues at coordinate 25,835 of CAVTDX010000035.1, read as the reverse complement.
ATCCCTGATGCGCCGTCGGATTGCCTCAAGAAGCTCGTCCGTAGACTCTTCTTCCGGCAGATAGGCCAAAAGCGCGATGTAATAGCCGGGGCGGCCCTGCGAGAGGAATGCCCAGAGCAACTCTTCCGGACTCTCCGCGCTGTTTTTCGAAAAGAAGCTCAAGGGGCCGTGGGTCGCAACGGGGGCCGGCTCGGTCAGCGAGCCGCGCTGCCCGACTAAGGAGAGGAAGCGGTCCGTCGCGTCCTTGCTCTCCTGCACGTTGGGCTGGTCGAAGGGGTTTATGCCGAGAAGCGAGCCGGCTGTCGCGGTCGCCATTTCCCATCTGAAGAATTCCTGGGCGATGGCCGCAGGCGACGCCGCCTCGATAAAAACGATGGGCAGATCGGCGATCTGAAGCATCCTCACGGCTTCTTCCAGACCCTCGTCGCTGCGCCCTTTCAGGTAGATGTGGACAAAGAACCGGTCGTTGCCGTATACGGCAGGCTGACCCGCCGGCTCGCCGGCCACCGGAAGCAGTCCCACCCCCTCCTTGCCCGTGCTCTCCGCGACGAGCTGCTCCAGCCACAGGCCGAATACGGCCATATCGCGCGAGAGGAGGAACGTCGGTTTGTCCCTGCCCACACGCGCCATCTCGCCCATGACTGCGCCAAGCAGGACGCCGGGGTTCTCCGCGACCGGCACGGAAGGCCCGCAGGCGCGCACCATGCGGAGGGCCTCGTCGAGGAGCCGTCCCACGTCGAGACCCATCAGGGCCGCGCTCAGCAGGCCGAAATAGGAAAGGGCCGAATACCGGCCGCCGATGTCGATGAAGTTGAGAAAGACCCTGCGAAATTGCCTCTCCTGCGCGCTTGCAGCCAGCGGCGTACCCGGGTCCGTCACCGCAATGAAGTTCTCTCCTGCCTTTTCCCCCTTGATGGACCTTAGGCGCTCGTAGAAATAGTCGTCGAAAGCGAGGGGCTCGGCGGTTGTCCCGGACTTGCTCGCTACGATAAAGAGGGTCCTTGAGAGGTCGATCTTGCTCTCGATCGCCTCGATCGTCACGGGGTCGGTCGTGTCCAGCACGGTCAGGGGGATCCCCCCCGGCGCCGGCTCGAACATATGCTGGAAGACGAGGGGCGCGAGACTGCTCCCGCCCATGCCCATCTGGACCACACGAGAAAAACCCGACGCTGCGGCCTGCCTCGCGAATTCCATGAGGTCCGGCGCGTTCTGCCGCATCTTCTCCGCCGCATCGAGCCACCCGAGGCCGTTCCGTATCGCTTCCTGCTCCGCAGGGTCTTCCTTCCAGAGGCCCGCGTCCTTCTGCCAGAGGCGCTCCACGAACCGTTTCTTTTGGAGCTTCTCGAGGCAGGGCTTCAGGCGCATTATCTCAAACGAGGCGGCCTCAGGCGGGGCCTCCAGGCGGCCCAGGTTCAGCACCATCCGGTTGACCCGGCCTTCGGGCGCCTCCCCGTGCCGCCCCGAGGCCCCGCCTTTCTCTGCATTACTCATTGCGAAAGCTCCTTTCTCTCTGTCTTCCTCACCTTATCCAGGCGCCGGGTGAAACGGGCGGCGCCGGTAAAACGGGCCGACAGGAACATTTTCACCAGGTCCCAGGCGAGCGCTACGCCGACCACCCTCCCCCCAAGGCACAGCACGTTCATGTCGTCGTCCTCCACCCCCTGATGAGCGGAAAAGACCTCATGCACGAGAGCCGCACGCACGCCTGCCACCTTGTTGGCTGCAATCGAGGCCCCAACGCCGCTGCCGCAGACAGCTATCCCCCTGGCCACCCTGCCTTCGGCCACGGCCCTCGCCATAGGCACGACAAAATCGGGGTAGTCGTCGCTCGGCGCCAGCTCCCCGGGGCCGAAATCGACGACTTCGTGGCCTGCTTCCTTGAGCAGCGCCGTAAGCCGCTCCTTCAACTCGAACCCCCCATGGTCCGCCGCCATGCCGATCCGCATCGCCCTATTCTCCACGCACTGCTTCGACGCCGCCGCCATGCGCGCGCATCGCGAGGCTTGCCGCCCCTATGACGCCCGCGTCCCGCCCGAGCATGCCGGGCACTATCTCACAGGAGGCGCTCGCAGCGGCAAGGGCGTCCTGCATCACGCCCCGGCGCACCCGGTCGATCAGCTCGGGCACGCCGTCGATGATTCCTCCCCCCAGGATCAGCCGGCCCGGATTAAAGGCATTGACAATGCTGACGCAGCCCGCGCTTAAGGCCCGGCCCACGCCGTCGAGGAGGCTCAACGAGAGGGCATCGCCGCGATGCGCGCACGCGGCCACCGTTTCCGCGCTGACGCTTTCCGGGACCCCTCCTGCGGCGGCAAGGAGCATGCTGCCGGAAGCAGGGTCCCGGCTTATCATCTCCTGCGCCTGCCGGGCGATGGCCCATCCGCCGGAGAGGGCCTCCAGGCAGCCCCTGTTGCCGCAGGTGCAAGGCGGACCATTCATATCGACGACCATATGGCCCAGTTCCCCCGCGCTGTTCGCGCGGCCCGACGCCATCCGGCCGCCGCTGACGACGCCGCCTCCGATGCCCGTCCCCACGTAGAGGCATATGAGGTCGTCCCAGCCCTTCCCCGCGCCATAGAGCAATTCGCCCCAAGTGGAGGCGCGCGCATCGTTGGTCACCACCGCGACGATTTCCAGGGCCTCCTCCAGGTCCGCGCGCAACGGCGTTCCCTGCCACCTGAGATTCGGCGCAAACAGGACGCGGCCGGTCTGCTTCTCGATTGACCGGCGACGCCGACGCCTATGCCGACCGGCTCCGTCCCCGCCCTCTCCATCAAGAGTTTCGCCGCCTCCACTATGTCGCGTCTCCACCGTGGCCGGTCCGCCCTCCACGTTGGTCGCCATCCTGAGAGAATCAACTATTTTTCCGCCCCATTCAACTCTTGCGGCCTCAACCTTCGTGCCGCCCAGGTCGACGCCCACAGCCCACAGTCCGTTCACTTTCACTCCCCCCCCCTCGCTTTTCGTCCCGCGGGCTCTCGTTCCCCGGCCGGTCTGCCGAAGGCGCCGCCTTCCGAAAAGCGCATACGATCCCCTCTTAACATTCTGTCTACTATAAAATGGAGCCGATATGCGTCGCTTGCAAGCAAAAAATGCAGGCAAGCGAGCCCGAGGGAAAAAAAACCGGTAGGCAAGAGACTTGTTCCGCATCCTAACGCAGACCGTTTCAACGAAAAGCCCAAAGCTTGACGTCAGTCTATGGCCGGACTATATATAACATATAAACGGTCTCGGAAGGCACGAGCAAGGCATACTCGTCGCTCCGACGCTCTTCCGGGGCGAGGACGCCGCAAAAAGCATTGGAGGGCGGGCGAAAAGGCCGAAGGCGGGTCCGTGCGGGGGGAAAGAAAAAGGAGAAGACGCCATGGGGCGGGAGACGACAGGATATTTTGAGAAACTGGCGAACCTGGTCAGGTACTATATCATTGTGATGACCGAGAAAGCGGGCTCGGGCCACCCCACGTCGTCCCTTTCGGCGGTCGAGCTTACCACTGCCCTCATGTTCGGGGGGTTTTTTCGCTACGATGCCGACCGGCCCGCGCTGCCGAACAATGATCGCTTTGTCCTGTCGAAGGGACACGCCTCGCCCTTGCTCTACGCGCTGTGGGCCGCCGCAGGCCGCCTCACGGAAGAAGACCTGCTCCCGTATCGCACCTTCGGCAGTCCCCTGGAGGGTCATCCGACGCCCCATTTCCCTTACGTGGAGGCAGCGACGGGTTCCCTCGGCCAGGGCCTTTCCGTAGGCGTCGGCCTGGCTTTGAACGCAAAATATCTCGATAAGCTGCCCTACAGGACCTATGTCCTCCTCGGGGACAGCGAGATGGCCGAGGGGTCCAACTGGGAGGCCATGCAGATCGCCGCCTTCTACAAGCTCTATAATCTCGTTGCCGTACTCGACGTCAACCGCCTTGGTCAAAGGGGCGAGACCATGTACGGATGGGACGTGGAAGCATACAGCCAGAGGGCCCGCGCCTTCGGCTGGGAGAGCGTGGCGATCGACGGCCATGACTTCGAGGAGATCCTGCCGGCCTTCCGGAAAGCGGCGGAAGCCAAAGAAAAACCAGTAATGATCGTCGCCCGCACCGTTAAGGGCAAGGGCGCCCCGGCCGTAGAAAACAAGAACGGCTGGCACGGAAAACCGTTGAGCAAGGAAGACGCCGCCGATGCGATCAGGCGCCTTGAGCCGCTCGACAAGTCGATGTGCGGAGAAATGACCACGCCTGAGGACCTGCCGCCTGCGAAGCGCAGCCGCACGGCCGCAGCTCCGCCCGCCTACGAGCCTGGCGAGCCTGTAGCCACGAGGAAAGCGTACGGCAACGCCCTCGCGCGTCTCTGCCCCGCGTTTCCCGACATGGTGGTCCTCGACGGAGAAGTGTGCAATTCGACCTTTGCGGAAATATTTCGGGATGCCTTTCCCGATCGTTATTTTGAAATGTACATTGCGGAGCAGAACATGGTCGGCGCGGCTGTGGGTTTGTCGAGCCGGGGGAAGACGCCCTTCGTCTCGACCTTCGCCGCCTTCTTTACGAGGGCTTTCGACCAAATAAGAATGAGTCGGTACTCGAACGCAAACATTAAATTCGCGGGTTCCCACGCGGGGGTCTCCATCGGCGAAGATGGCCCTTCCCAGATGGGGCTCGAAGACATCGCCATGTTTCGCAACATAGCCGGCAGCGTCGTTTTCTATCCGGCTGACGCCGTCTCCACCGAAAGGCTCGTGGAGCAGGCGGCAGGCCACGCCGGGATCGTCTACGTGCGGACGACGAGAGGCGCCACGCCGGTGATCTACGGTGAGTCCGAGACATTCGAGATAGGGGGGAACAAGGCGCTGAGAAGCGCCCCAGGCGACCGGATCGCCGTGGTCGCGGCGGGCATCGTTCTCTTCGAGGCGCTCGGCGCTTACGAAGAGCTGAAAAAGGAAGGGATCTCCGTAAGGGTGATCGACCTTTACTGCATCAAGCCTATTGACGCGTCGAAGCTAAAAAGCGCCCTCGGCGAGTCAAAAGCCGTCGTCACGGTCGAGGACCACCATCCCGAAGGGGGCCTTGGAGAGGCTGTGCGAAGCGCCCTTGCGGGCGACCCCGTGGCAGTCCACTCCCTGGCGGTGCGGAAGGTCCCGAGGAGCGGCAGGCCGCAAGAGCTGCTCGACTACGAGGAAATCTCAAGGGCCGCGATAGTCAAAAAAGTGAAGGAGCTTCTATGAGACCCCAGCAACTGAAGACGAGGATTTTTCTGGACGGCGGAAACCCGGATGAAACGGCGGGGGCGATAAGACGCCTCGGGTTCCTTGACGGCCAGACCACCAATCCCACGCTTATCTCGAAGAACCCCGGGGTCCGTGAGCATCTGGAAGGGGACGGGCGGTTTTCATCGGGCGAGCTTATCGCCTACTACCGGGATGTAGTAAAAAAATTATCGGCCATGGTCCCGCAAGGCTCCATCTCCATCGAGGTATACTCGGACCGGACCACAAGAGCGGAAGCGATGCTGCAGCAGGGCAGAGAGATGTTCGGCTGGATCCCGAACGCCCATATCAAATTCCCCACCTCGGCCGAAGGACTCGAGGCGGCCTCGACGGCGATCAAAGAGGGGCTGAGGGTCAATATGACCCTCTGCTTCAGCCAGGCCCAGGCCGCTGCCGTCTACGCGGCGACCAGGGGCGCCCGCAAGGGGCAGGTATTCGTGTCGCCCTTTATCGGCAGGCTCGACGACAGGGGGGAGAACGGCATGGACCTTATCGCGTCTATCGTCAGGATGTACGCCAAGGGGGACGGCCACGTGGAGGTCCTTACGGCGAGCGTGAGGAACGCCGATCATCTCCTGTATGCAATAAGGCTGGGGAGCGACATCATCACGTCCCCTTTCGCCATCCTCGAGGAATGGGGCAAAGAGGGACTGCCTTTGCCGGGCCCGGACTACCGCTATGGTTCAGGCGGGCTAAAGGCCATCGCTTACGAAGAGATCGATCTGACGAAAGACTGGCGCGACTACGACATAAGGCATGACCTGACCGACAAGGGTATGGAACGCTTCTCACAGGATTGGAATTCCCTCCTGCGGTAGCGGGAGGAACACCCTCCCTTCCTTGCCGGCCTAAAGCGCTTGTGGAGCGGCTCATGTTCGACGATCCGGGAGAATTCGCAGCAGACGGCAGGTACCTTCAGACCTGCGACATCCCTGCCTCCCAGCCCGGGATCGAGCCTTTTACGCTCGTGATCATGGGGGGCGGAGGCGATCTTAGCCGGAGGAAACTCGTCCCTTCCCTCTTTCATCTTTTCCGGCAGCATGAGTCTCCCGAGGCCTTTTCGGTCATCGCCTTCGACCGGCTCGAGCTCGACGACGACGGCTACCGCGCGGTCATGAAGGAAGCGGTGAAAAAGATAGACCAGGCGGCCGTCTTCGACGAATCGGCGTGGGACGCTTTCGACTGCCGCCTCTTCTATGTAGGCGGCGTTTTCGAGGACGACGCGAGTTTTGTCAGACTCACCGGGCGGATCGCGCAGATCGCGCAGCCCGCCTCGGGGTCTGTGAAGAACGTCATCTTCTACATGGCTACGCCGCCACAGGCGGTCCCCCAGGCGGTGGAAAAATTGAAGGCCCATGGTCTCTGCAAGGGGACCTGCCGGGCGAGGATCGTCGTAGAAAAGCCCTTCGGGGAAGACCGGGATTCCGCGGCCCGGCTCAACAGGGTAATCACGAACGCCTTCGACGAGGACCAAGTCTACAGGATAGATCATTACCTTGCGAAGGAACCGGTCGACAACATCATCTTTTTCCGCTTCTCCAACACCATCTTCGAGGAGGTCTGGAACAGGCGCTACGTGGACAACGTGCAGATCACCGTGGCCGAGGATATAGGCATACAGCACAGGGGCGCATTTTACGAGAAGGCGGGCGTCGTCAGGGACATCGTCCAAAACCATCTGCTCCAGATCCTCTCTCTCATGTGCATGGAAGCGCCCATAGGTTTCGTCCCAGAGTTCATCAGGGACGAAAAGGCGAAGATCGTCAAGTCGATCAGGCCGGTGAACGGGGAGTATGTGGACCGGTACATGGTGCGGGGGCAATACGGGCAGGGCATTGTCGGGGACAGAGAGGCGGCCGCCTACCGAGAGGAGGCGAACGTCTCGGCCTCTTCCACTACCCCCACTTTCTTTGCCGGAAAGTTCCTAATCGACAACCTGAGGTGGGCAGGCGTGCCTTTCTACCTGCGGACGGGCAAGAGGCTACCGAGGCGCGTCACCGAGATCTGCATACAGTTCAAGCGCCTCCCCTTGCGGCTCTTCGGCAGGACGTGCGACGTTCTCGAACCCAACGTGCTCTTTTTTACGATCCAACCCGACGAGAAGATTGCCCTCAGGTTTCTCGTGAAGTACCCTTTCGCGACCAACCAGCTCTATACGGTGCGCATGGACTTCAGCTACAAGGCGGCCTTCAAGACGCCGCCGCTCGACGCCTACGAGCGTATCCTCCTCGATGTGGTGAAAGAGGACCTCACGCTTTTTGTCAGGCAAGACACCATTGAAGATATGTGGGAAGTAATCGACCCGATCAACCAGACGTGGGAAAGCAGGCCGCCTCCGGACTTTCCCAACTATCGCGCCGGCGCGTGGGGTCCGCCCGCGGCCGAGCGGATCATGACGCGGGAAGGCAGGGCGTGGCTGACCACGTAAGCCAAGGACAGGCAGAAGTGCGCGTCTTGGGCTCGAAGGCTCAATTGTTCGCCTTCACGGCAGACCGCATAAGGCGGCTGTCGCAGGAAGCCGCCGCGGCAGGCGGGCGCTTTGCCGCCGCTTTTTCAGGGGGACATACGCCTGTAAGTCTATACGCCGAGCTCGCACTGCCCGATCCGGCGATCGATTGGAGGAAGACGGACGTATTCCTCGTCGATGAGCGGGTGGTCCCTTTCGAAGACAGCCGGAGCAACTTCGGCATGATTAAAAAGACGCTCCTGGACGCTGTCCCCATACCCCGGGAAAATTTGCACCCTATCCCCGTTGACCGGGAGGACCCGTATTCCGCCGCGAGGATATACGAAGATGAGATGCGCGGCTTTTTCCGTGCGCCCCCGGGCGCGACGCCACGGTTCGACCTGGTCCTGCTGGGGATAGGCGAGGACGGCCACACGGCGTCCCTCTTTCCCGGCAGCCCGCTCCTCGACGAGACGACCCGGCTTGCCGTCTCCGTCCCGGAGGGCAGCGGCAGGTGTGCCCGCATCACCCTCACGCTGCCCGTCATCAACAACGCGCAGGAGGTAATCTTCCTGGTCGCGGGAAAAACGAAGGCCCCAATAATTAAGCGAGTGGTCGAGGAGGAGGACGGGCGGCTGCCGGCCTCGCGGGTCCGGCCGAGAGAAGGACGGCTCTCATTCCACCTTGACGGCGACGCGGCATCGCTGCTTGCGGCGCCTGTCGTGTTGTAAACGTTCTCTCTCGCTCTATGCGGTGCCGCAGAATTCATTCCAGTTTGACGGCCGCGTGTTCGTTTCTTCCGTCATTCCGGGCCGGGTGCCCCCTGGGCGCCGGAATCCAAGCTTTTTAGAATGTTGCAAACTACCTGGACCCCATTCATTAGCAAGAGAGAGTCTTTTCAGAAGCGTGTTAATCCCTTCCTAAGCCTCGCTTATTATATTACTCCGGCGCAAGCTCCGGAAACATCCCCGTAAAACTCCTTACGCAATGAGATGGGACAAAATAATACGAACTGTCTCATGTTGGATCGAAACAGAAAAGGGGTCTGCCGTTGGCATCGGAGAGCATGACATCTGAGAAGGTGTGAAAGAATCGAGCAAATCCCCCTTCCCCCTCGCCTTTTCCATTCGCTCACCCGCCTCCAAGCCATTCACCCAGCTTACGTTTTATGCGCAATAACCGGGTCGTATCGATCTCCCCTATTCTCCCTACCAGGATATTCTTGTTGACGACAGCAAGCCTGGCGATTCTGAAGAGGCTTGCAACCTTCAACCCAGACTTCTCAAAATCAGCTTGCCCCGGTTCCACGACCTCGTCAAAGCCGGTTATCTCCTGCTCAAGCCGGGATGATATCATGCACACCAGCCAGTCATCGTACTGCCCCGGAACTCGCCGAATGACGAGCGCCGGTCTCAGCTTGCCTTCCTGTTGGTCTGTTTGGGGAAATTTGAAAAGGACCGTTTGGCCTTCGGCGGTCATCAGAAGGATTCTTTAAGATCGGCGAGCGAGTATAACGTACTCTCATCCTCCATGCCCCGCATGGCTGACGATAAAGAAAACACGGACCAATCTTTGTCCTCTGCCTTCGTCTTCAGGTACTCGACGAAGTCGAGCACTTCCGCCTTTTTCGATTCGGACAAATCCTGTATTTCCTTTATGATCTTGTCTTCCAGGCTCATTCTCACTCACCTTCAAATTGATAGCATATTATACGTCTTTTTTCGAGGCCTTTCACATTTACGCCGAATGACACCCACGAATGCAGGAAGGGCGTCGTGCGCTCCGGTTCAAATTGGGATTCCCGAACGCCTGCATCAAAACACTTTGACCTTGCAAATTGAAAGACAACATATCATAATACAAGGATGATGATTCCCCGTCTGCTCCAGAAGCAGGTGGAAGATTCCCTGAACAGATACCCTGCCGTCGGTCTGGTAGGTCCCCGGCAGGCAGGCAAGACCACCCTGGCTAAAGCCATAGGAGGACGCGCGAAAGCGCTCTACCTGGATCTCGAGCTTCCCTCCGACTTCGCGAAACTCGATGATCCTGAACTCTATCTCAGTCAGTACCCCGATCGGCTCGTGATTATCGACGAGGTCCAGAGGATGCCTTCCCTTTTCCCCCTTCTGAGGGCCCTTATCGATCAAGACAGAACGCCGGGCCGCTTTCTCCTCCTGGGTTCGGCAACACCTGACCTTATCAGACAGGCTTCAGAGACCCTCGCCGGCCGCATCCAGTACCACGAGTTGACCCCCTTTATGCTGCAGGAGGTGGGCAACGCAACTTCCCTGTGGCTGCGCGGCGGCTATCCCCTCAGTTTCCTCTCCAGCGATGACGACGAGAGCTTTTCCTGGCGGGAGGCATTCATCCGCACCTATCTTGAGATGGACATACCCCGGCTAGGCGTGCGGGTCCCAGCCGCGCAGCTCCGGAGGTTCTGGACCATGGCGGCCCATAACCACGGGCAGCTCTGGAACGCCAATCAGATCGCAAACAGTCTTGGGGTGTCGGCGCCGACTGTACGCCGCTATCTGGATATCCTCGATGACACTTTCATCGTCAGGCAGCTTCAGCCGTATCACGCCAACATCAAGAAAAGGCTCACGAAATCGCCCAAGGTCTACATCCGCGACTCCGGCCTGCTCCACGCCTTGCTCCGGGTGAAGACCTTAGACGACCTCCAGGGCCACCCGTCCGCGGGCAGCTCCTGGGAGGGCTTCATTATAGAGCAGATCATCGATATGGTCCCCGCAAGCCGGCAGGTTTTCTTTTACCGCACGGCGGCAGGGGCGGAGATAGAATCTTCTCCTTCTCGATGGAGGAGGCAAACCTGTCGCCGTTGAGGTGAAGCATTCTCTCGCACCCAAGCCTCCCAGGGGCTTCCTGAGCGCATGCACGGACCTCGCCTGCCAGAGGGCCTATATAGTCTACCCTGGCACGGAGGCGTACCCTCTGGGCAGAAGCATCACGGCGCTGCCGGTAGGGAATCTGTCGGCGCTGCTGTGATGAAGACAGGTTCCTCCGACCATGGCCCTGCGCTCCTTCACGATCCCACACAATATATGCACCTCCCTTCCTCATTTTATTGACAAATCAGGGCGGGGGAACGATATTTAGCTCAAGGCCGCCTGCCGCATAGTTTTCGCCCCGCAGGCAAAAGACATAATGGAACCTTATGCAGGACAGACAAGACTCTGGCCCCTCGCCGTATACGCGGGGTGCGTCCTATGCCTCGCCGCACTCATGCTGGTTTTGTCGCACCTGCTCGGCGAGCGCCACAAAGACAGGGGGACGGACCAGCCTTACGAGTCGGGCATCAGGCCCACCGGGTCGGCATGGCTCCACTTTGACGTAAAGTATTACCTCATCGCCATGTTCTTTGTCATCTTCGACGTGGAGAGCGTCTTCATCTACGCGTGGGCGGTCGCGCTCCTCCAGGCTGGATGGAGCGGATTCGCGGCCATGGCGGTCTTCACGGGACTGCTCCTCGCGGCCCTCTTCTATATCTGGCGCATGAAAGCCCTCGACTGGGCAGTATTCTCGAAAACCGACAGGAGGTGAAAGATAAGCCATGATGGGGACGCGGCCGGGAAACGACAGCGGCAAGGGGACTTCCGGCGGACCGGCGGGCCTGCCGGGGATCTTCCTGTCGCGCCTTTCGGACCTCGTCGCGTGGGGTCGAAAAAACTCCTTTTGGCCACTTAACTTTGGCACTTCCTGCTGCTACATCGAGATGGCCGCGAGCGTCACGCCGAAATACGATATCGCCCGGTTCGGCGCAGAGGTGCTGAGGGGAAGCCCGCGCGAAGCAGACCTGCTCATCGTCGCCGGCACCGTCTTCATCAAGGCCGCTCCCGTGGTGAAGCAGCTCTACGAGCAGATGACGGCCCCCCGCTGGGTAATATCGATGGGCTCCTGCGCCAATTCGGGGGGAATGTACGACATCTACAGCGTGGTGCAGGGAGTCGATACGTTCCTGCCCGTCGACGTCTATGTGCCCGGTTGCCCACCCCGTCCGGATGCGCTTCTCGAAGGGCTCATGCTGCTCCAGAAGGCGGCAGGCGCCGAAAAGCGGCCCCTCAGTTGGGTGGCGGGACCTCAAGGGGTCTCGCGCCCGGAAATGAAGGCAATGAGGGAGATCAAGGCGGCCGGCCGCGGCCGTGCAACGCTGCTGGACCCCCCGGACAGGATATGACGGTAATCGAAGAACTGGAAGACCGCTTCGGCAAGGGCTCGATCAACGAGCAGGCAACCCTCGACGGGGTAACGACCGTCTGGGTGTCCCGCAACCTGGCGCCGGCGGTGCTCGCCTTCCTCAAGCACGACATAGCCGGGCCTTTTCGTATGCTCTACGACCTGACAGCCATCGACGAGCGCGTGCGCGTCCACCGGCCCGATCAGCCCGAGAGCGATTTTACCGTGATCTATCATCTCCTCTCCTACAGCCGCAACGAGGACATCCGGGTAAAGACGGCGCTTTTTGAAGAGCGCCTCTCCCTGCCGAGCATCGTCGGGATATGGCCCTCGGCCAACTGGTACGAGCGCGAAGTCTGGGATATGTTCGGCATTGCCTTCGAAGGCCATCCGAACCTTGAGCGCATCTTGCTGCCGCCTCTCTGGAAGGGACACCCTCTCAGGAAAGACTATCCGGCCAGGGCCACCGAAGCGGGGGTCTTCCGCCTTCCCGACGCTCTCCAGGAGACGGAGCAGGAGGCCCTGGCGCTAAGGCCTGAAGAATTCGGCGCAAGTTCCACCCCGGAAGACGCCGATTTCATGTACCTCAATTTCGGGCCTCACCACCCGGGCACGCACGGCATATTCCGGCTGAAGCTGAAAATGGACGGCGAAGAGATCCTCGATGCGGCGCCAGATATCGGGTATCACCACCGGGGCGTGGAAAAAATGGCAGAGCGCCAGTCCTGGCATACATTCATACCCTATACGGACCGGGTCGACTACCTCGCCGGCGTCATCAACGAGCTGCCCTACGTCATGGCCGTGGAACGTCTCGCCGATATCGGCGTCCCCGAGAAGGCGCAGGTGATAAGGGTGATGATGTCGGAGCTTTTTCGCATCGCGAGCCACCTCGTCTGGTATGGGACGTTCGCCCAGGACCTGGGCCAGCTTTCCCCTGTTTTTTATACCTTTTACGACAGGGAAGTGATCTTCGGGATCATCGAGGCCATCAGCGGTTCCCGCATGCATCCCATATGGTTCCGCATCGGCGGGGTCGCCGCCGACCTGCCTCGGGGGTGGGACGGCCTTGTGGCTGACTTTTTAGCGTACATGCCGGGACGGCTGAAAGAATATGACGCAATAGTGATGGGCAACCGCATCCTGAAAGCGAGGACCAAGGGCGTCGGCGCCCTGACCCTCGACGAGGCCGTTGAGTGGGGCTGGACAGGCCCAAACTTAAGGGCGTGCGGCCTGGAGTGGGATTTCCGAAAAAAAAGGCCCTATTCCGGCTATGAGCGCTTCGAGTTCGACATCCCCACGGGCGAGGCCGGCGACTGCTACGACCGCGCCAGGGTGAGGGTCGAAGAGATGCGGCAGAGCCTGAGGATCATCGCACAATGCCTGGAGCACATGCCGGACGGTCCGTACAAGGCGGAAAATAGCCTGGCGACGCCGCCCCTCAAGGAGAGGACCACGGCCGACATAGAGACGCTCATTGCCCATTTCCTTGGGACGACCTGGGGGCCCGTTGTCCCGGCAGGCGAGACGTCCTCAGGGATCGAAGCGGCGAAGGGCAACAACACGTACTATCTTGTAAGCGACGGGGATATCGTCTCCTACAGGACGCGGATAAGGACGCCGTCGTTTGCGCATTTGCAGGCAGTGCCGCTCTTGTGCAGGGGCCGCATGACGTCCGACCTGGTCGCGATACTGGGGAGTATGGATTATGTGATGGGGGACTGCGACCGGTGAGAGTCGACCGCCTGTCATCCAGTGGGACAGACATATGAAAGAGGCGAATCGGACCTTGTTGCGGCTGCGCCTCCGTCCCTCGGACTCGGGCGCCTCGCATCTGAGACTCTCTGACGCGCCTCCCTCAAATCGGGCTCGGAGCTTCGCGCATATGAACCCTTTCTCACGGTCGCCCTTCGCCTGGAGGATAGTCATTGTTGACTGAAGATGAGCGGGCGCAGATCGAAGAGGAGCTCCGCCACTATCCGGACAGGAGGGCGGGCTGCGTAGATGCGCTGAGGGTGGTGCAAAACCGCCGGGGATGGGTTGCGGACGAGCAGATTACCGACCTGGCGCCCGTACTCGGCATGACGGTTCACGAGCTTGACTCGATTGCGACCTTTTATCCGTTCATCTTCCGCAAGCCCGTGGGCCGCCACGTCATCTACGTCTGCGACGGCCTTGCCTGCTGGGTCATGGGATACGAGCCGATTGTCGAGACCCTGACTAGTCTCCTGGGCATTTCCTGGGGGGACTCCACAACAGACGGCCGCTTTACACTCCTGCCGGTTTCATGCATAGGCGAGTGCGATCGCGCCCCCGCGCTGAAAATAGACGACGACGTGCACGGAAACGTCAGTCCGGACACGATAGAAAAGATTTTGAGCGAGTACGTGTGAAAAAACCTATAAAGAAAAAACTGCTTCAGTTCTTAATAGGTCCTATTGGTCCTATAAGTCTTATAGGACCAATCAAGAGCTAAAGCGCCGAAACATTTGTCCTCAAGGAGCGCACCGGTGGAAAAACCGCTGACTGGAACCATGAGGAGCGACGGAAAGCCCCTGACGCTCCGGGAATATGAGGAAACCGGCGGGTATGAGGCGGCGAGAACCGCGCTCCGCTCCATGACGCCAAGAGAAGTCCAGGAGGCGGTATCGGCCGGCCGCCTGAGGGGCCGGGGCGGCGCCGGATTCCCCACCGGCGCCAAGTGGAGCTTTGTCCCCCTCGGGGAGAAGGCGCCCCACCCGAAGTTCCTTGTCGCCAACGCGGACGAGATGGAACCCCTTGCCTTCAAAGACCGTGTGCTGATTTCGGGCAACCCGCACCAGTTGATCGAGGGCATGGTCGTCAGCGCCTACGCCATCGAGGCAGACATAGCATATATCTTTCTGAGGTGGGAATACGGCCGGGCTCGGGCGAGCCTGACGGCCGCGCTGCGCGAAGCATACGACGCCGGATACCTGGGCCGGGCAATCGCCGGCTCGCGGTACAACCTGGACATCCGCCTCCATACCAGCGCGGGACGCTACATATGCGGCGAAGAGACCGCCCTCCTCAACGCCCTGGAAGGCAGGCGCGCCATCCCCAGGGCGAAGCCGCCTTTTCCGCAAGTCTCGGGCCTCTGGGGAAAACCGACGATCGTGAACAACGTGGAGACCCTGTCGAACGTCCCCCACATCATCAGGCATGGGGCCGACTGGTACAAGCGCCTCAGCCTGACGGAGGACGGCGGCACGAAGATCTACGCGGTGAGCGGCAGGGTGAAAAAGCCCGGTTTCTATGAGCTGCCCTTGGGGACCACCATAAGGGAGCTGATCGAAAAGCACGCAGGGGGCATGAAGGAGGGCTGCACGGCAAGAGCGGTAATCCCCGGCGGCGGCTCTACGGAGTTCGTGCCGCCCGAGCATTTCGACACCCCCATGGCCTTCGACGTCATGGAAAAACAGGCGGGGAGCCGCCTCGGCACGGGCGCCATGATCGTCATCGACCGGACGACCTGTCCCGTCGGCGCGGTCCTCAACCTGGAGCGGTTTTTCGCCCGCGAGTCGTGCGGCTGGTGCACTCCCTGCCGCGACGGCCTGCCCTGGCTCGCGAGCCTCCTATGCGACATCGAAGAGGGCCGGGGACGGCCGGAAGACTTAGACGTGCTGCGGGAGCACACGTGGCGCCTTAAGATGCACCACACCTACTGCGCCCATGCGCCCGGCGCGATGGAACCTCTCCAGAGCAGCCTCGCGCTATTCAAGACGGACTTCGAGCGCCATATCGAGGAAAAGGGCTGCGCGTATAAGAAGAAAAGAAATGTTGAATTATGAATGTTGAATGTTTAATGGGGGAGAGAAGAATAAGAATTATGAATTGTAAACGGAGAATGGCGAATACAACGGTGGTGAGTTCCAAATTCCTGTATTCAAAATTCAACATTAAACATTAAACATTGTTTTATTATGGCGACTATTTATGTAGAAAACAGACCCTACGAGGCGAAAGCGGGCGAGAACCTGCTCCACACAGCCTTGAGCCTTGGCTTCGACCTCCCCTACTTCTGCTGGCACCCGGCCATGCACTCGGTGGGAGCGTGCCGCCAGTGCGCCGTAAAGCAGTTCAAGGACGAGCACGACGCCAGGGGCGCCCTTGTGATGGCCTGCATGACCCCCGTGCGGGACGGTATGCGCATCTCTATCGACGACCCGGAGGCCAGGCGGTTCCGTTCCGGCGTGATCGAGTGGCTCATGACCAACCACCCCCATGACTGTCCCGTGTGCGACGAGGGCGGCGAGTGCCATCTCCAGGACATGACGGTCATGACGGGCCACGCCTACCGCAGGTTCCGCTTTAAGAAGCGGACCCACCGCAGCCAGGACCTGGGGCCTTTTATCGCTCATGAGATGAACCGCTGCATCGCGTGTTACCGGTGCGTCCGCTTCTACAACGACTACGCCCGCGGCGATGATTTCAGCGTCTTCGCCTCCCGCAACTACGTGTTTTTCGGCCGTGCCGCCGACGGCGCGCTGGAGAGCGTCTTTGCCGGCAACCTCGTGGAGGTCTGCCCCACCGGCGTCTTTACGGACAAGACGTTTGCAAGCCACTACACCAGGCCGTGGGACCTGCGGACAGCCCCTTCCGTCTGCGTCCATTGCAGCCTCGGCTGCAACACCATTCCAGGAGAGAGGTACGGGATGCTCAGGAGGATGCGCAACAGGTACAACAACGAGGTAAACGGCTATTTCCTCTGCGACAGGGGAAGGTACGGCTATGAGTTCGTCAATGATGCGCGGAGGGTGCGCGAGCCCCGCCTGAGGCGCAGCAGCGAGGCCCCCTCCACAGCCGTGAGCGGGAAAGACGCCCTCAGGCAGGTCTCGGACCTGCTCGCCTCGGCGCGCCGGGTGATCGGCATCGGTTCTCCAAGGGCGTCTCTCGAGGCAAATTTCGCCCTAAGGACGCTTGTCGGTCCCGACCGGTTCTATGCGGGCGTCTCAGGACAGGAGCAACGCCTCGTCCGCCTCGCCGTCGATATCATGAATGAAAGCCCGGCGCGCATTCCTTCCCTGGGCGAAGTCTCGGCATGCGACGCCGTGCTCGTGCTGGGAGAGGACATAGGGAACACCGCCCCCATGCTCCATCTCCAGACGCTCCAATGCTTGCGCCGCAAGCAGGTGGAGATCGCGAATCAAGCAGGGATCGCCTATTGGGACGACAAAGCCGTGCGCGCGGCGGCCCCGCGCGAGTCAAACCCGCTTTTCATCGTCGCTACGGGCGCGACGGGCCTCGACCCTTACGCGACCTCGGTCATGCGGCTTCCTCCCGCGGATATCGGCCGGATCGGCTTCGCCATAGGCCATCTGGTCGACGGATCGGCGCCTGCGGTCGAGGGCCTTGCCGGACAGGCCGCAGCCTTTGCCGGCGCGGCGGCATCCGCGCTGGAGCAGGCTGAACGGCCCCTTATCATCTCGGGCGTCAACTGCCGGAGCGCACCCGTGCTGAAGGCCGCAGCGAATGTTGCATGGGCCCTGAGAGGCAAGGGCAAGAATGCCTCTCTCTGCCTCGTGATGCCCGAGTGCAACAGCTTCGGCCTGGCTCTTTTGTCCGACCGGGGTTTGGACGCCGCCTTCGAGGACGCGCAAGCCGGTGACGACATCGCCATCGTCCTCGAAAACGACATTTACAGGCGGCTTCAGATCGACAAGGCGGACGACTTCCTGGCCGCCTTCCACCGGGTGGTCGTGATAGACCACTTGTTCCACCGGACCGCCCTGGGAGCGGACATGCTCCTGCCGGCAGCGACCTTCGCAGAAGAGGACGGGACATTCGTCAACAACGAAGGCCGGGCTCAGCGCTATTTCCAGGTATTTCCGCCGGGAGGCCTCATCCGGCCGGGCTGGCGATGGCTTACGGAAGTCATGGCGCAGCAGGGACGTCCGGAAGGAAAGACATGGCGCAGCCTCGACGCCCTCATCGCCTCCATGGCCAAAGCGGTCCCCCTGCTGGGCGGGGTCGCTGACGCCGCGCCGGGCGCCGATTTCCGGATCGCGGGGATGAAGATCGCGCGGGAGCACCGGCGCTGCAGCGGCAGGACGGCGGTAAGCGCGGATGCGACCGTCCACGAGCCGCCGCCGCCTTGCGATGAGGACGCGCCTTTCACCTTCTCGATGGAGGGGTACGGCGGAAGACCGCCTTCCGCCTTGACGCCCCGCTTCTGGCGCCGGGATGGAATTCAATCCAGTCCGTCAACAAGTTCCAGGCCGAAGTGGGAGGACCCCTGGCCGGCGGCGACCCCGGAGTGAGGCTGATCGAGCCGGACCAGAAGCAAGCCGCTTCCTATTTCGACGATATACCCGCGCCATTCGTACGAGAAGGAGACCTCTTTCTCGTCGTGCCCTTCTACCGCGTCTTCGGCTCGGAGGAGCTGAGCATGCTCGGTCCCGGCGTGAGGGAACGATCAGCCGGGCCCTGCCTCGCCATGTCAAGCAGCGACATGGCGAGCAGCGGGCTTAAAGACGGCGATGCGGCCGCGCTTTCCATCGGCGGGCGGTCCTACGTGCTTCCCGCAATGACGGCGCCGGAGCTACCGCCGGGCATCGCCGCCATCCCTTCAGGCGTACCCGACGTCCCGGTCCTCGATCTCCCTGCCTTCGGGCAGGTGAGGAAAGCGGTCCGATGAGAGAGGTAGTCCTTCCCCTCATTCTCGTCGCTGCAGTGCTTGTCGCAGCGCTGGCGACAGCAGCCGGCCTCATATGGCTCGAGCGAAGGCTCCTCGGCCTCTGGCAGGACCGCTACGGACCCAACCGGGTAGGGCCCTTCGGCCTTGCCCAGGTGCTCGCCGACATGATCAAGATCCTCTTCAAGGAGGATTGGATACCGCCGTTTTCCGACAAGCCCGTATTCGTCGTCGCCCCGGCGGTCGTCATCGTGACGGTCCTAATGTCATTTGCAGTCGTGCCCTTCTCGCGCCATGTCATGGTAGTCGATCTAAACGTCGGCCTGCTCTTCTTTCTAGCCTTCTCCTCCCTGGGCGTCTACAGCGTGGCCCTGGCCGGATGGTCGTCCGGCAACAAATACGCCCTCCTCGGGAGCCTGCGCGGCGTCGCCCAGATGCTCAGCTACGAGGTCTTCATGGGCCTTTCACTGATGGGCGTGGTGATGCTCGCCGGTTCCTACAACCTGTCGGCGATCGTGGCGGCCCAGCGCCACGTCTGGTTCGTCATCCCCCAGTTTTTCGGGTTCTTCGCCTTTCTTATCGCCGGGGTCGCGGAAACGAGGCGCCTGCCCCTCGATCTGCCCGAGGCGGAGAGCGAGCTTGTGGCGGGCTACCATACGGAGTATTCCTCGCTCAAGTTCGGAATGTTTTTTGTGGGCGAGTACATGGGCGTGACGCTCATCTCCGCGTTCATCACGCTCTTGTTCTTAGGCGGCTGGCGAGGCCCGGCGCTTCCCGGCATCGTCTGGTTCTGCCTGAAGACGGGCCTCTTTATCTGTTTTTTTATCCTCATGCGGGCGGCCCTGCCCAGGCCGAGGTACGACCGGCTCATGACATTTGCCTGGAAAGTGATGCTGCCGGTTACCCTTTTGAACCTGCTTGCGACGGCGGCGATAGTGCTCGCATTTACTCCTCGAGGCTGACTATGTGGAGCATCGTGGGCGCCCTATGGAAAGTCTTTCTCCACGCTTTTCGCAAGCGCAGGACGGTGCTCTATCCGGAAGTCCGGCCGCGTCTGCCGGCGCGCTGGCGGGGTCGGATCATCCTGACCCGCGACCCCTCCGGGAAAGAGCGGTGCGTCGCGTGCTATCTGTGCGCGGCGGCGTGCCCTGTCGACTGCATTGCCTTGCAGGCGGCTCAAGAACCATCGGGCAGGCGCTACCCCGCGTTCTTCCGCATCAACTTTTCCCGTTGCATCTTCTGCGGTTTTTGCGAAGAGGCCTGCCCCACCTATGCGATCCAGCTCACACCCGACTTCGAGATGGGCGAATGGAAGCGGCATGACCTCGTGTATGAAAAGGAGGACCTGCTCATCAGCGGACCCGGCAAATACCAGGAGTACGATTTCTACCACGTCTCAAGCGCGCCGATCGAGGGCAAGGCCGCCGGGGAAGGCGTCGAGGACGAGCCGCCCGTGGACATAAGGAGCCTGCTGCCATGAGACATGGAGTCACGGCCGGGCGCTTTTTGCGCCTGGCTTTGTCGCCGGGACGGGTCCGGGTCCTCATGTACAAAAGAGTGCACTCCGGCCCGGACGCCGTCCCGGCTTCGCGCCATACATCAAAAATCGCTCCGGCCTCGCTGGAGGGGGCGAAACAATGACCGTTGCATTCTACGCGGCTGCCGCGGTGGCGGTCGTCGCCACATTTATGGTGATCACGAGCCTCAACGCCATCCACGCCCTGCTCTATCTCGTGGTCTCCTTTTTGGCCGCGGCCCTCATCCTTCTACTCGTGGGAGCGCCCTTCGCCGCGGCCCTGGAAGTAATCATCTATGCGGGCGCAATCATGGTCCTCTTTGTTTTTGTGGTGATGATCCTCGGTCCGACCCCGGCCGCCAAACAGCGGCGACGGCCGCGCATCAAAGCCTGGATCGGCCCGGCGGTCCTTGCTTCGGTCCTCCTGGCCGAGCTTTTATACGTCATGTCCGGCGTGCACGGCCCGCTGCCGGCCCCGAACCCGGCTATGCCGGTCTACCCTGGCGCCTCCTTGCTCGGCCCTTACCTCCTCGGGGTGGAGCTTGTCTCGATGCTTCTGCTGGTCGGCCTGATCGGGGCCTTTCATCTGGCCTACCGCCTGGGAAAGAACGAAGAAGGAGGGAGGAAATGATTAGCCAAATCCCTTTCGGGCACGGCATGATGTTCACGGGGGTCCTCTTTCTTCTCGGCCTCGCGGGAGTCCTCTTGCGGCGGGACGCCGTCTTCATCCTCCTTTCCCTCGAGATCATGCTCAATGCGGCCGGGCTTGCCTTTGTCATC
Source organism: uncultured delta proteobacterium (assembly GCA_963733345.1). Lineage (GTDB taxonomy): Bacteria > Desulfobacterota > Syntrophorhabdia > Syntrophorhabdales > WCHB1-27 > BOG-1155. The sequence goes on along the minus strand of CAVTDX010000035.1, from coordinate 5,002 downwards.
GCCGGAGCCCGATACGCGGCGCCCGACGGCCAGGTGATGTTCCTTTTCGTCCTGGGAGTTGCGGCCGCCGAGGTCTCCATAGGTCTTGCTTTGGCGCTCTGGCTTTATCACTGGCAGAGAAACATCGATACGGACGACGCCCGCTCCCTGAGAGGCTGACTTGCACGACCCGATCTGGCTCATCCCCGCTCTGCCCCTCGCAGGCTTTCTCATCCTGGCGCTGTCCGGCGGGAGGCTGAAGGCGCAAGTTGCGGCCGGCGTCGGCTGCGTCTCGGTAGGTCTTTCCATGGCCGCAGCCCTCTTGGTCCTCGCCGATTTCATCCATGCCCCGCCGGCCGGCCTCGCCTATTCCAGGCCCCTCTGGACCTGGTTTGCGGCCGGCGGCCTGGCGTGCGGCATCGGTTTTTACCTGGACAGCCTCTCCCTCGTGATGACGGCCGTCATCACCGTGGTCGCTTTCCTCATCCACCTCTACTCTGTCCGCTTCATGGAAGGCGAGAATAAGGAGTTGGATTCAAAGGCGCGGTACGAGGGCTACGGGCGCTTCTTCGCCTACATGAACCTCTTCGTCGCATCCATGCTCATCCTCGTGCTCGCGGACAACCTGCTCCTGCTCTACCTCGGGTGGGAGGCGGTGGGCCTGTGCTCCTATCTCCTCATCGGCTTCTGGTACGGGGAGGCGGCGAATGCCCGCGCTGCCGTAAAAGCCTTCGTGGTGACCCGCATCGGGGACACGGCGCTCATTATCGGCCTCTTCCTGCTCGCATCACACCTCGGCAGCCTCCAGATACAGGAGGTCATGCAGCGGGCGGGCCGGCTGTGGGTCCCCGGATCGCTCGTCGCATCCGCCGCTGCGGCCTTGCTTTTGGGCGGCGCTGTCGGCAAGTCCGCCCAAATCCCGCTTCAGGTCTGGCTGCCTGACGCCATGGCCGGTCCCACGCCGGTGAGCGCCCTCATCCACGCGGCCACTATGGTGACCGCGGGCGTCTACCTGATAGCGCGCATGCATCCCCTCTTCACCCTTGCCCCCGGCGTTCTCCTCATCGTTGCCGTGATCGGCGCATCCACGCTCCTGATCGCCGCCGGAAGCGCGTGTGTGCAGCGCGACATAAAGCGCGCCCTCGCCTACTCGACGATGAGCCAGGTAGGCTACATGTTCCTCGCCCTCGGGGTGGGCGCATGGTCCGCCGCCATCTTTCACCTCGTGACCCACGCCTTTTTCAAGGCCCTTCTCTTTTTGAGCGCCGGCGTCGTGATCCAGGCCCTTGGCAACGAGCACGACATCTTCAGGATGGGGGGACTCAAAAAGGCGCTGCCCGCGGCCTTCTGGACCTTCCTCATCGGCGCTGCGTCTCTTTCCGCCCTGCCCTTCGTGACCGCCGGGTTTTACAGCAAGGACCTGATTTTACGGCTGGTCTGGTCGTCGCCGAGATGGGGCCCATGGTTCTGGGGCGCAGGCGCCCTGGGCGCCTTTCTCACCGCTCTCTACTCGTTCCGGCTCGTGTTCTTAGTATTTTTCGGACCCGGGAAGGCAATCAGGCGGACCCATGCGCCGTCCATGATCGTCCCCCTCGTCTTACTCGCCGTTTTCTCTCTCGGCGCCGGATTCCTGCCGCGCACCCCGGGGGCGCTTGCGCGCGCCCTCCCGACCGGTCCCGCCGGCCCGTTCATTCAAGCCGTCGGCGCATTGCTCCCGATAATCGGCATTGCCGCAGCCGGCCTCCTCTACCTGACGCGGCGCAGGCAGACTGAGGCCCTGGCAACCAAGCCCTTTCTTGCGGGCGTTTACGCATTCCTCTTTTCAGGCTGGGGGTTCGACCGGCTTTACCGGGCCCTGCTCGTCGACCCTTTCTTGTGGATCACCCGAATCAACAGGGCCGATTTTGTCGATCTCTTCTTCCGCGGACTCGCCTGGACGACCGGTCTCGGGTCGCGTGCGCTCGTCGCGACCCAGTCGGGCAAGGTCAGGTGGTACGTCATGGGCGTAGCTATCGGCGGGGCGGTTTTTATCGCCATGGCGGTGTTCCTGTGATACTGGCGGCCATACTCTTCATCCCTGTCGGCGGAGGGGTCGCTGCGTGGCTCGCCGAATTTTTCAGCCCGAAATTGCCCCGGTGGGTCTCACTCGTCAGCCTCGCCGTCGATTTTCTGCTTACCGCGGCCCTGTGGCTCGGCTTCGTGCGGCTCACCCGGACGGCCGGTCCGTGGCTCGTTTCTTTTCACGCCCCGTGGGCCCTGCTTCCCGGCGTCAGCTTCCATCTGGGCCTCGATGGGACTAGCCTAGTCCTCATCGGTCTGACCGCCTTCCTCGGCTGCATGGCGGTCGCAGCCGCCTGGAGCGAGATCACTGACAGACCCGGTTTTTTTTACCTCTGCCTCACCTGGACCATCGCGGGCGTCCTCGGCGTCTTTTTGAGCCTCGACCTCTTCCTCTTCTATTTCGCCTGGGAGTTCATGCTCGTGCCTATGTATTTTCTCATCAACCTCTGGGGCCATGAGGACCGCTTCAGGGCGGCCGTTAAATTCTTTCTCTTCACCCAACTCAGCGGCCTCTTCATGCTCGTCTCCATCATCGGCCTCTACTTCGCACAAGGCCGCGCGACGGGCGTTTACACCTTCGACTACGAGCATCTGCTCAATACCCCCCTTGCCTCACCCGTTGCGTTTTTTTTGCAGCTCGGGTTCTTAGCCGCCTTTCTCGTGAAACTCCCTGCCGTGCCTTTCCACACCTGGCTGCCGGACGCGCACACCCAGGCCCCGACCGCCGGCAGCGTCATCCTCGCCGGATTGCTGCTCAAAACAGGGGCTTACGGGCTGTTCCGTTTTTCAATCCCTTTCTTCCCGGCAGCCGCTCACCAGGCGGCAGGCGTCCTAATGGCCCTCGGCGTCGCCGGAATACTCTACGGCGCGCTCCTTGCGTTTGCCCAGGACGACGTGAAGCGCCTGGTCGCATATACGAGCGTCAGCCACATGGGCTTTGTGCTCCTCGGGCTCTTTTCGGGCAGCGCCCTCGCCTTCCAGGGCGCCGTTATCCAGATCGTCTCGCATGGGTTGAGCACGGGGGCGCTCTTCATACTCGCCGGCATCCTTCAGGAGCGGCTCCATTCGCGCGATTTGCGCCGCATGGGCGGCCTCTGGCGGGTCACTCCCCGCCTGGGCGGCGCCGCGATGTTCTTTGCCCTCGCCTCCCTGGGCCTGCCGGGGATGGCCAATTTCATCGGCGAGTTCATGGTCGTCCTGGGGGTCTATCAGGCCCGGCCGGGCCTGGCCGCAGCCGCCTCGTTCGGCTTCATCCTCTCTACCGCTTATGCGCTGCGCATGATGCAGCGCATATTCTTCGGAGAGAACAGGCAAGGCTGGAAATTCGCCGACCTCTCGCCCAGGGAGGCAGGCGTCATGGCGCTGATGATGCTCCCCCTTTTGTGGCTCGGCCTATTCCCGCAGCCCCTCATCGACCGGGTGGAGAAAACTCATGCGGCCGTTCAAGAGACAGCCCCCGACGCTCACGGCGTAAAACCGGCTGAAACCTCTCCTGCGGGGAGGCGCACGTGAGATCTCCCTTCCTTCCCCTGCTCCCGCTCATGATCGTTGCCGCAACTCTCGTGGTCTCCATGGTCGCGATTTCGATACGGCGAGACCACAGGCTCGTGTTCTGTCTTACCCTGGCGGGCATCATCGCGGCCCTGGTCGCTTTGGTGGCCTTTCTTCCCTTCATCCCCCGCCCGGCAGGCTTCCTCTTCGTCTTTGACGGCTTCGCCCTCTTCTACGGCGGCCTGGCGCTGGGCGCCGGGTTTCTTGCCGCCGTGCTCTCTTACGACTACCTGAAGGAACGAAGCCGGGCCCCGGAGGAATTCTATCTCCTCCTTTCCGGCGCCCTCCTCGGGGCCCTTGCCCTTATCGCCGCCCGCCATTTCGTCTCCTTTTTTCTTGGCCTCGAAGTGCTTAGCATCTCCCTGTACCCGCTCATCGCCTACCTGCGCGCCAAACCGGCTCATACGGAAGCGGCCATTAAGTATCTGATCGTCTCCGGGGCTTCATCGGCATTCTTGCTGTACGGCATGGCAATCATCTACGGTCTGACAGGCACGATGGAATTCTCCCTCCTCTCCCAGCGCATGAGCGGCCTTGCCGGCGGCCGAGCCGCGGCGGCAGCGGGCATGGCCCTACTTGTCGTCGGGTTTGGCTTCAAGCTCGGCGTCGTCCCCTTCCACATGTGGACACCGGATGTCTACGAAGGCGCGCCCGCCCCTGTGACGGCTTTCATCGCCACAGTTTCCAAGGGCGCCGTCTTCGCCCTCATCCTGCGCTATTTCACCGACGTGAACCTCCGGGACTACCCCTCTCTGCTCCCCATATTCACTGTCGTCGCCGTCGCCTCCATGGCCGCAGGAAACCTGCTCGCCCTTTTTCAGCGCAACGTCAAGCGGCTCCTCGCCTATTCCTCCATAGCACATTTCGGCTATCTCCTGGTGGCCTTCATGTCCGTCGGTCCTTTCCGGGCGACCGCCGTCGGCTATTATCTGGCGGCCTATTTCGTGGCGACGCTGGGGGCCTTCGGCGTGGTGACGCTGCTGTCGCCTCCGGCGCGGGACGCCGATGCGATCGCTGACTACGAGGGTCTCTTCCGGCGGCGGCCCTGGCTTGCGGGCGCGTTTACGCTCATGCTCCTGTCCCTGGCGGGGATGCCCCTCACGGCCGGGTTCATCGCAAAAGCGTACATTGTTGCGGCAGGGATCGGCACGGCCCTATGGCTGCCGGTCATTGTCCTGGTCGTCACGAGCGCCATCGGCCTCTTCTATTACCTGCGGGTGATCGCCGCCATGTACAGGAATGTCGGTCCGGAGCCTGCCCTGGCTCCGGCCCCGAGCGCGAAGGGCCGGGCAGTGATGGTACTGCTTTCCGTCGTCCTCGTATGGTGGGGGGTCTATCCGGGGCCGCTCCTGTCACTTATCCGGCGCATCGCCATCTCGCCGTAGCAACGGCCGGCCGTGTATAAATTATA
>CAVTDX010000034.1:0-13540 GCA_963733345.1 uncultured delta proteobacterium | reverse complement strand
CAAGGTCTCTTTCGCAGGCAACGGCAAGGATGAGGGAGGGCTTGTACTGTCCGATCGCCTTTCTTGCCTCTTCGCCTCCCGAGGCTGTGACGATCTGAACGGCCCTTCCGTTCGCCCTTTCGACTACCTGCCGCCTTGTCTCCTTCTCCAGGCACCTGGGCAGGAGGATCAGAAGCGTGTCGACGGACAACCCGCGGGCGTGGCTTTTGACTACCAGGTTATGGGCCTTGATAAAGGAATTGCCCACCCTGTCCTTGTTGATGCCGAACTTCCCTCCGAGCCATACGCTCTTCGCGAAAAGGGACAACAGGAGTTTTTCCGCCCAGATATGGGGGACAACGGATTTTCTGAATTTCAGGAGGAGCGTCGTCTCCAGACCGACCAGGAGAAGCAGAATAACGGCCAGCACGCAGGCTGACCATTCGATAAAGGTCGTAAGAAAAAGGCTGAGCTGGTCGATTCTGGGCTTCGCCAAATACCAGCCGAAGATAAGGCATGCGATCAAAATGAGCACGGACCCGGCTGCAAGCATGAGGAACGTGCTCAGCTTTTCATCGATCTCACCCTCTTCCGGGCTTGAGAATCCTTTCCAGCCGAGCCACTCGTCCCCTAGCCTTCTGTCCTTCGCGGCTCCGTTGGGATCGGGCTCTTTTTCAGTCACGCGGCGTCCTTCGAGAAACGGCCCGACACATAGCCACTCCCCCTATACCAGTTTATTGCTTTCATCGCTGCTATTTCAACTGAATTCTGCGCCATCCCTAACGTCCCGACCGCCTTCGAGCAGTCGAAAAACATGTAGCGGCGCGCCATCCGCACGCCGTCTAGAGGGATCGCCGGCTGCTTCTTTCCTGAAAGCCTCGAAAGGCCCTCGTTGATTAATGCAAGGCAGAGGACCGGCGCATAAGGCAGTTTCCATCTGGGCGGCTTCCTTCCCGTCAGACGGGCCAGCATCTGCAGGAATTGCTTCAAGGCGAGATTGGCGTTTCCCAATATGTAGCTCTCCCCGACGACGCCGGACGCCGATGCGAGCAGGTGCGCCTCTGCGACATCCTCGACGTCCACAAAATTGAGTCCCGTATCGAGATAGGCGGGCATCTTCCCATTGAGAAAATCGACGATGATCTTTCCCGTGGGCGTCGGCTTTTTGTCCATTGCGCCTATGGGGGCGGTCGGATTGACAATGACCGCCCGGAGGCCTTTGGCGATAAACCGCCGCACTTCCTGTTCGGCCAGGAACTTAGACCTCTTGTAATGGCCGGTCAGGTCCCGGAGGCGTGCCGGCGTTTCCTCGCTGCCCGGTTTTCCTCCTTTTCCGGGGGCGAGCACGCCCACGGTGCTCGTGTAGACGACTCTTGCGACGTCCGCCTCCAGCGCCGCCCTCATGACGTTGGCCGTCCCCTGAACGTTTACGGCGTACATGCTCTCCGGGTCAGGGACCCACAGCCGGTAGTCGGCGCCTGCATGATACACCTGATCGCAGCCCTTCATCGCCCGCAGCACCGCATCGTAATCCCGGAGGTCGCCCGGCGCAGACTCCGCGTCGAGGGCCGCAAGAGACGAGACGTCGGCGCTTTTCCTCACGAGGGCGCGCACGTCAAACCCCTTGGTTCTTAGCGCCTTCGCGATGTGATGCCCGATGAACCCCGTAGCGCCGGTCACCAGGGCCCTGCCGGCCATCTTAAGCCTCCGGGCCGCGGCCGGATTGGCCCTTTGCGTTAAAGAGGAATTTTCCAAGCGCCATCAAGGGGAAACAGTTCCGATAGTTGTGGTACTTTATCATGAAGTGCTTCGGGAAACCGGTAGCAGTGAATTCTTCCTCCTCCCAGGTCCCGTCGGACGCCTGTCTTTCGAGGAGAAACCGTATGCCGCCGACGGCTTCTTCGGAGGCGGCCTCTCCTGCTGCGACCAGGGCCATCACCACCCAGGCGGTCTGGGAGGGCGTGCTCTTCCCGCGCGCTCTCAAGCGCGGGTCTTCATAGGATTCGCAGCTCTCCCCCCACCCGCCGTCGGCGTTCTGGCGCTCCTTGAGAGTGGCGACGGCTTTCCGTATGTAAGGCTTCGTCATATCTTCGCCTATGGCGCATAAGCCTGCAAGCGCGGACCACGTCCCGTAGAGGTAGTTGACTCCCCACCTGCCCCACCAGAGGCCGTCCTTCTCCTGCGTCTTTTTGAGGAATTTAAGGGCCGCTCTTACCGCTTGGCTCGATCGGGGATAGTCGATGCAGCCGAGGAGGCTCAAGCACCCTGCCCGTGATGTCGGGCGTGCCCGGATCGATCATCGCCTCAAGGTCTCCGAAAGGTATCTGGTTCAGCACCTCAACGTTGTTGTCGACATCGAAGGCGCCCCATCCCCCGTCTTTGCCCTGCATGCCCAACACCCATCCGACCGCTTTCTCAAAGTTCTCGGGCGCAAGGAAGCGCTGGCGGCCGCATCTGTTAAGAAGCATGAGCACTACAGCGGTATCGTCTACATCGGGATACCAGTTGTTGACGAATTCGAAGGCCCATCCGCCCGGCTCGAGGTCGGGCCTCTTTACGCTCCAGTCCCCTTTCTCTAAAATCTGCTTTCCCCCCAGCCATCGGCAGGCGCTTGCCATGGAGGGATGGCTCTCCTTCAGCCCAGAACAGGAAAGGGCGAGAGCGGTGAGGGCGGTGTCCCACACGGGCGAGATGCACGATTGGAGCAGCAGCTCGTCTCCCCGCTCGATGGTGCACCGCTCCAGCGCTTCGAAACCTTTCTGCACGGGCTTGCAGGAAACGGCGCGACCCCGGACTAGGAGGGCAAGAATCGAGTTGACCATGGCCGGCTGTATGCCTCCCCAGTCCCCCGTCTCCTCCTGATGGTCCCGAATCCAGCGCAGGGCCCGTCCCAGGCCTTTCCTTCTGAACGAACGCACCCGGCTCTCCTCGGTCGCTTTCACCAGTCTGTCGAGCTGCGCAAAAAACCTTTTCCAGGAGAGAACGCTCCTGGTTTCTTCCCTCGGCCTATCGGCCGAACCGCTGCCAAAAAGCTCCCCGAACCCCCCGGTCCTCGGGAATAGCCTTCACAGGCTTCGCGTCGAGCACGACCGAGAGGGGAATGAAGGTGGCCCGCGCCCAGCTTGAAAAATTGTAGATATTCAGAGGGAACCAGCGAGGCAGAAGCACGATCTCCACCGGGACGGAAGGGATCTCTTTCCAGTCGTACTGCCCGAAGAGGGCGAGGAATATCTTCGTGAAGAACCTCGTGTTAGCCGGCCCGCCGCTCGCGATGATGAACCGCCGGGCTGCTTCGAGACGGGGGTCGGACGCGGGATATCCGGCGAGCTTTAAGGCGAAATACGCCTCTACGCTGGTGCTCAAGTCCCCCTTGCCCCCCTTGTAGAGGGCCCACGTGCCGTCAGGCCTTTGGCGGCCGAGCACATAGTTCGCCATCTTTGCGTTTTTCTCTTTGTCTTCGATGCCGGCAAAAATGAGGAGCATGAGATATTCCGCGGTGATCGTAACGTTCGATTCCAGCTCGAACCACCAGTAGCCGTCCGGATGTTGGCAATGGGCGAAGTAGCGACGGCTTTTTTCGACGGCTTCTCCTATCCGGTCAGCCAGATTCATGCAGGATTCGGGACTATGCCCCGCGCCGGCCGCAACGGACAAGGGGCGTAGATTATCTATGAGCATGCGCGAGAAGATCCTTTTTACCATTGACAACCGGCCGGTCTGATATGCAGCGATTGCCCCGAAAGCTCTCTAAACCCCACCGGTTGAAGGCCGAGGCTTTTAAGCCGATCGCGAACCCGCCTCGAGGCAACAGCTTTCGTTTCCTCCCGGCCGGGCAGCGAGCCCAAATCCGGATGGAGATATATCTCGCTTACCGCTCCTCTTATGTACGGCAGGACCTCAATGAGATACTTTTCATCCATCCTTCCGGTCCCGGACAGGCCGTACACGTTGTCCGCCACGGCCAGCCCGCGTATGCGGGCCGTCCGTAAATTGCGGCTGGCGAGAAGGCCGAAAACCAGCCGCGTGAGAAGGGCCTTCGCCCCGAAACGCGACGCATGGAGGCGGAGCACGAGGGAAAAAGGCTCATGCGGGATCCTTATCCACGCGACTCCCCTCTCGGCTGCCTCCCCTGCAATGATGTCGAACAGGAGGGGGTGCATGTGGAGATGGTGATGGCAGTCAACATGAGTAAGGTGAATGCCGGCCCTTTCCACCTTGTCGAACTGTGCTTTCACTTCGGCACGGATCTGGCCCGCAAGCTCCTTCCTCAACCTCCAGTAAGCAATGCCGGCCCTCATCGGACTCATCCGGAAACAGCCGTCGGGGTCGACAAGCCCAGGCACTTCGACGGCGGAGAGGACCGGGCGCCCGTCGGAAAGCATGACGTGGAGCCCGCAAGAGAGCTTCGGGCATCTCGCGGCGAGATCGACCGCCTCTTCAAGGGCGTCGCCGGAGGCGACGATGCTTGCAGCGGTGAGCACGCCCCATTCGCAGGCTATGGCGACCGCCCTGTTGATCGACGGAGAGCGGCCGAAATCGTCGGCCGTAACCACGACGCACGCGCTCTCGCCCGTCCGCGTGCAGGCGTCGGCTGTCACGCGACGGCCGCCTTTCGCTTTGCCATGAAAGAAAAAAACTCCTTCCCCTCTCTGATGCGCCGGGAGAACTCCTCCCTGTCTTTCAGCATATCCTTCAAGATCCTCAAGATTGGGGCGGGCCTGAGATAGAAGCGCCGGTAGAAGACCTCCACCGTGGCGAATATCTCCTCTTTTGAGAGCCATGGATAGGCCATGACCGAATTCTGGATGCCTTCCCGCGTCAGCCCGCCTCCCTCCCCGACGAGCCATCCTTCACGCTTTGCTTCTTCGAAGAGCGCCGTACCGGGGTAAGGCGCGGCAAGAGAGACCTGCAGACTGTAAGGGTCGATCTCGCGGCTGAACCGCATGGTCTCTTCCATGGTCTGGCGCGTTTCTCCCGGCAGGCCAAGTATGAAAGTGGCGTGGATGAGCACGCCCGCTTCTTTCGCCGCCTTCGAAAATCTGCGCGCCCCTTCGAGACTGATCCCTTTCCTGATATTGTTCAGTATAGCCTGGTTGCCCGATTCAAAACCGACCGTCAGGAGTCTCAAGCCGTTGTCCTTAAGCATCTCCAGCGTCTTCTTCGGCACGTCCGCCCTGGCGTTGCAGGACCAGACGACGCCGAGGCGGCCTATTTTCCGGCCGATCTCCTCCAAGTGCGGGTGGTCGGTAAAGGTGTCGTCGTCGAAAAAAAACTCCTTCACCTGTGGAAAGAGCGTCTTTGCGGCCGATAGCTCTTGAACGACGTTGCCCGGGCTCCGTACGCGATATCTGCCTCCTCCTATGGTTTGGGGCCACAGACAATACGTGCAGCGACCACGGCATCCGCGCCCCGCATAGAACGAGACGTAGGGGTGCTTCAGGTAGCCTATGAAATAATTCTCCACGCGCAGGTCCCTGGCGTAAACGCCTGTCGCAAAGGGGAGCCGATCAAGGTCGGAGATAAGCGGTCTGGGCGGGGTCCGGTTAATCGACCCGTTCGAACGAAATACGATCCCCGGCACCTGATCGAGAGGCCGGCCTTGCGCTATCTCAACCACGGCGTCGTCAAACTCGCCGATTACGATAAAGTCGAGAGCCGGCGAGGCTTTCAGGCTCTCCTCAGGCGACACGCCGGCGTGGGGGCCGACCATGCCCATCATCAGGCGTGGGTGCGCCTCCTTCAGGGCATCCGCCAGCGTCGCATCACTCTCGAAAGTCGGCGTGCCCGTGTGCATCACGAGAAGCTCGTACCCGCCCGCCTCGCGAATAACGTCTTCTCGCGTCATGCCTTCTGCAGACGCATCGAGAAGGCGCGACCCGTCGATCATGCCCGCCGGATAGGCAAGCCAGGTCGGATACCAGAACGAGCGGACCTCCCTGCACGCCTGGTAGCGCGAGCCTGCACTACCGTCGTAGCCCTTGAATGAGGGTGGATTGAGGAATAGGGCGTGCATGTCGGAAAACGGCTTTAACGCTGCCGGTTGCCCCTTATAACGCTGCCTTAAGTTACCTAAGAATTCTCAGCATCCCGTGATATCCTGTCAACCTGACCCAGCCAAAAAGCAAAATAGGGTAAGCAAGTCCGGCCTTTCCGTTTTTCCGAAAGGAACGAATGCTCGCTGATTTATTTTATTGCAGGGGGCCATATAGTGTCAACTCCATTTCATTATTGTAGGCGGTAGAACGAGCTTTGTCGCCCTTGATTTTGTAAAGCGACAAGATTGGGTCGGCGCTCCGTTTTTAAAAAGAAATGCGAAACCCTGGAAAAGACGGGCAGGGGAGCGTCAACGGGCCAGCGCGGCGAGCGCCAGCGCGGCGACGATCGGAATGGCAAGGTTGTCGTCGACGTACTTCGACGAGAAGAGCTCGGTTGCGCATGCAGCGGCCGCGGCTACAATAATGCCCGGCCATTTGAAGGAGAAGCAGGCAAGGACAAGAACGGACGAGAAAAAGAAGGCGGCTGTCCCTTCCGCCGATTTTCCACGGAAGGATCGCCTTCCCCATTTCAAGCCTACTATAGAAGAGATGGGGTCAGACACGGCGAGAACAAAAATTGAAGCCGATGCGATTCTTTTATCGAAGAAGAGTATCGTTGCCAGACAGGAAACAAGATAAAAAAGGCTTCCTGTAGGCCCCTTCAATTCTCTCTCTTTTAAGAGGGCTTCGACAAAACCCAAGCGGATGCAGCCTTTGATTCTGAGCGCTTCGATAAAGGCGACCGCGACGATAGCCGCGGCCGCGACAAGCAGTGCGACGCGCTTGTTTGTCAGCAGGTAGACAACGGGTATTAAACACCCGGAAAGATGGAAAAGGCGCCTCAGCGGAAAAAGTTGCTTCATCGCGGCGTTCCCCGAAAAGCTACGGGGCAAACGGATCGCCCTTATACCGGAAGCTCACTCCCTGCTCGACGCATGCTTCCTCCTCTCCGCCCTCAGCCGTCGCTTCCTCGCTTCCCTTTGCTTCCGCCTTTCCCTTTCAGATGGTTTCTCGTAAAAGCTTCTCCTCTTGATCTCTTTAAGGACGCCCTCGCGTTGGAGCATGCGCTTGAGTGTCTTGATCGCCTTCTCGATATTGCCGTCGCTCACTTCTACGTCCACCGCGCTTACCTCTTTTTGTCCTGGTTTGCGTTGATCATCCGCCATTCCTTCGTTTCACGCCGCATTGCATCGTGCAAGCCGCCTGAAAGCTTTCGCTTAGCCAAAAACGCCGGTCCGCAGCCCACAAGAAGTTTCAGGCCTTGCCTTCCTTTCGTCCTTTCGGGCGCCCTCTTTGCCAACGAGTCTCTTTTGAAGCAGAACAAAGGGGAAGCTTCAAAACAGGAGAAACTTCGAGTGTCAGGATAACATATTCGCAAGGAAAAAGGGGAATAACTTGCAAATCCCTTGCGTTTTTTCGCACTCCACGGTTTTCACAGCCGCAATCGCCCGCTTCCCGCCTCACCCTCTTTAGCAAACAATCATAGTCTAAGACCCGTCTGCGCCAATTTCCACCGCTTTCTCCTCCAAAAAATTTGATTTCTATTCCATTATCTGCGAAAAACACGTACAATGTTCGCATAAGAGGAGTAATGTCGGTAAAGTCGCGATCATGAAGAAAGGAGGTGAAGGAGCATGACCAAGAAAGATCTTGTCGACAAAGTGGCAGCAGGAGCAGCAATCAAGAAAACCCAAGCGGAGAAGGCGATCGACTCGTTTGTCTCGGCGGTGAAAGAATCTCTCCAGAAGGGCGACCGGGTGACCGTCACGGGATTCGGCACCTTCTCTGTGGTGGAGAGGAAGGCACGGACGGGGAGAAATCCCCGGACAGGAAAAGAAATCAATATTAAAGCGAAGAAGGCGCCAAAATTCTCTCCGGCAAGCGCAATGAAAGACGCATTAGGTTAAGCGATATTCCTGCCAAAGGGGGTCCAAGACGACCGGACCCCCCTCTCGGCTACCCAATCGGACCGCCTGTGAGGATCTCGTATATTTCACGGTAGCGTTGCGCGGTTTTTGCCGCAACTGCCGCCGGCAGATCGGGCCCCGGCGCGGTCTTATCCCAGTCGAGGGCGCTCAGGTAGTCCCTGACGATCTGCTTGTCGAAGCTGTCCTGTCCGCGGCCGGGGGCATAATCCCGGGCCGACCAGAACCTGGATGAATCGGGCGTGAGGATTTCGTCAATAATGATCGTCTCGCCGTCGACAATGCCGAATTCAAACTTCGTATCCGCGATGAGAATGCCCCTTGTCTCCGCAAGGGAAGAGGCCCGCTTGTAAATCTCGAGACTCAGGCGGCCGACCTCCTCTGCCAGTCGCACCCCGATCAGGTCGCGGAGCCGAGCCTGGGAGATAGGGAGATCGTGTCCCTCCTCCGCCTTGGTTGTCGGCGTGAAAATAGGCTCTCCCAGTTTTTGGGATTCCTGCAGCCCGGCCGGCAGCTTCACGCCGCAGACGGTCCCGTTTTCCCTGTATTCGGCCCACCCTGATCCCGCGAGATAGCCCCGGACCACGCACTCTACGGGAATAGGCCCTGCCTTCCTGACGATCATGCTTCTTCCCGCTATCTGTTCTGCGTAACCGGCAAGGGCCGCAGGATAGCGCGCCGCGTCCGATTCCACAACGTGGCTCTTGACGATGTCCGAAACGAGGCGGAACCAGAAAAGGGAGAGTTGGTTCAGCACTTTCCCCTTGTCAGGTATGCCCGTCGGCAACACCACATCAAAGGCGGACACGCGGTCTGTCGCGACTATAAGAAGGGTGTCGCCCAAATCGTAAATGTCCCGCACCTTGCCCCTTCTCGGGACGCCGAGGTCTGCAAACCAGGTCTCCAGAAGCATCTCCCCTTTTAGTCCTCCCTTTCCGTTCTTCGCTAACCTGCCTTTTCAAACTCTGTCTTTGGAGCGCCGCACACGGGACAGACCCATGAATCGGGCAAATCCTCGAAAGCCGTGCCCGGCGCTATTCCCGAGGCGGAATCGCCTTCCGCGGGATCGTACACGTAACCGCATACGATGCAGGTATATTTATCCATCGAGCCGCCCTCCTTGTTGTAGTTTTTCATCCCCGATTTGCGCCGGGCGCTCATGGCGATGCAAGAGACGCCCTCGACCTCGGTGCAGACGACATTATACGGGTGCCGGCAAACAAAAGCAAGAGGGCTCGAAGTGCACTTTTCACGCTGACCGCGCACCCACGCGCCCTTAGGATTCCCTTGTCCTGCAAGGCATTGCGGAAGGGGGGAACACGATTGTGCACGGAATGGCACGGTTTCATGGGGGGGAGGGGGGAGAGACGAGTGAAAAATCGAAAGTCGAAAGTGAAAAGGGAGGGGAGATGGGAGCAAAAGGACCGAGGGACGAGGGACGAGAAAGAAGAGGGAGAGTGAAAAGTCGAAAGGGAGGGGAAAGGGGAAACGCGGAAGGCGAGAGCGGCCGGCCGGGGTGCGCCGCCGTATGATGGGGCTGCTTGCGGCTCAGTTGTCAAAGAGCGGCGCCGGGATATTCGTAAACCGGCCGAAACTGACCGGGCTATGTCCGGCCTGATAAGATTTTCCTTCATTTCATCCTGTCTGTCAAAGCGACAAGGAGGCATGACAACCAGGAGCGACAAGGAGGGGCGACAACCAGGAGCGACAAAAAGCAGAATTTTGCACAAAAAACATATCGTGCGGTTCGACGCCCCCCCCCGGTCCCGTTTCGTTGCCGCCGTTCGGCTTTTCTGTTAAAATGGAGCATCCGTGCGGGTTTGGACGTGTTCGCTCAGTTGTCGTGCGCCTCTTCTCCTTGATCTCATCGGGCGACTCGACAGAGCTGTCATGGCGCACGGCAAGGAGGACTCATGCCGGAGACAAGGACTGGCTCAAAAAGGCAAAGACTGGTTATCTGGGACGACCCCTTCGAGGAAGCACATGCTATGTCCGGCATGGGAGGGCTCGAGTACATGCAGGCCGTTAAAGAAGGCCGGATCGCCGTTCCGCCGGCATGGAGCCTCGTTGGCTTGCGGCTTGCCGAGATCGATGCGGGACACGCCGTTACGGAGATCGATCCTGCAGAATATCACTACAACCCCTTCGGCAAAGTCCAGGGGGGGCTGCTCTGCGTAGTCCTCGACGCGACCCTCGGTTGCGCAGTCCATTCACTGCTGCCTCCATCGGCTGGTCTTGTATCCCTGGAGCTTAATACGGGCTTCTTTCGTCCCGTGAGCGCCGGGTCCGGACGTATGAGGTGCGAGGGCTCCATTATCCATAGCGGGGGCCGTATTATAGCGGCGGAAGCCAGGATGACGGACGGGAAAGGCATGCTGTATGCCCGCGCCACGGCCATATGCATGGTCCTAGACCAGGACAAGGAGAAAGCGAAGCAGGACTCGAGCCCCTCTGCTGCCCTGACGATAGAAGACGATGACCCTGATGAGCGAAAGGTTTGCGACAATCGGTATGGATGCCTTTGGGCCATATCCTGGTAGCGACATACGCCTGGCGGGGCGAAGAGATAAGGGTCATATCGGCCCGCAAGGCAACGGCGCGAGAGCGCAGACAATATGAGGGATCACCATGAAGAAAGAGTACGATTTTAGCAAGGCTAAGCGGGGGGCGATAGAAAAGCTCCCTCCGGGCAAGATCCGGATAACGATACGCATCGATAACGAAGTCCTGGAGTGGTTTCGCGGCAAAGTGGACGATAAGGGCGGCGGCAGCTACCAGACTATGATCAACGATGCCCTCCGCGAGCACATCGATAGGGAAGGCGAGCCGTTGGCGGAAACCCTGCGCCGAGTCTTGCGCGAGGAATTGAAGAAGACCGGCTGAAGCCGGAGGCGCCGCCCGCAAGAGCACGAAGGCGCAAGGAGGGGACGCGTACTTGACTAACTTGACAATGTCGGGCGTACCGAGGATAATGCAGAGGAGAGAGGATAAGTCGCGATAGTCAACTACGTTCCGGACGTCCGGCCCTGACGTCCGGCCAACTACGTCCCTGACGTCCGGCCGGTGCCTCTTCGTTGAAAAAGGCGCTCTATGCTGCCGAGTAGATATCTGCCGGCAACTTCTTGAGGCTCAACTCTTTCAGTTGGACCTTTTTGCTGGCGTTGTCGATGTCTATGCCCGCCAGATTGCCCTCGGCATCATAATCCAGCACGACCCCCTCGGAAACCTCCCGGCTCTCCGTGCTTGGCTTCTCAGAAAGGTCGATGTAAAGGGAATCCGTATCCGGGTAATAGTTCAATTTCATGGCTTAAACCCCCGATCTGGAAAAGCATTGTGAATGGTCTTCTTGTCGCTGAGGGTGACTACCCGGACAATTCGGCCCTCAAGTTCAAAAACGGCCCCCAGAACCGAAAGCGGTTATGCTCTTGAGGCTCCGCCCTCAGCGGATTCTCGACTATGCGGATACACCATTCTTTTTGCAGGTACGGCCGTTTTCTCAGGACCTCTTTCACGAAGTAATCGGTAAACCCGTAGTCTTCAAAGACCATGTCAAACCTATTATATGACATTTCAGCTTCTATTGGCACCCATAAAAGAAACAGCATCTTCAGATTTGGAGGCTGGGAGATGGGGAGCGTGGATGTGCTTACCTCCATTGCCGCACAACGGAGAATCTATGAACCAGCAAGACCGTCAGATCGCGTTGGAGTCCAAACAGCGGCTTTCTCAGGTGACGTCCCCGACTACAAGGAACTTGTTGCCGCATCGTTCGAAGACGACGCCAAATAAGTGAACGACGCAAGGGAGTTTCTTGAACGGATCAAGACAGAAGCGGCGGGGCAGCTAGTTGGACAGTGAGGGCCGGGCACCGGACTATGTGCCCGGGCCGGGGAAGCGGGGCTTCTTGAATAATTTGGGCGGAAAGAAGCGGAATGTCGATTTTTCGGTTGCCCCCGGGCGGCGTCCTATCGGCCGTCCTACGGCACGGAGGAAAAGTTAGTTATATAGTTATGGCTGTCCCCCTTGAGTTCCCCGACTTCCGGACCATTTCAGAGAAAGAAGTTGCTTTTGTGGTGAAAAAGCTGAATAATAGGCCCAGGAAGTGCCTCAACTACCAGACACCCCACGAGGTGTACCGAAAGGCGCTATGTGGTGCACTTTGAACTGGAATTCACCTTCCCTCTGTTGCTCCCTATGCTCCCAACTTGGGAGTGGTTAGATTTCCGTGTATTCCAGCGTATAGGCTGTTTCGCTCTTCCGTGCCTGATATATCCGCGTAGCCGGAAACCCGCCGCGAGTAAGGGAGACTACTTCACTGACAAAGGCAGAGTTCGCGCGGCACCCGATATACACCGCCGCAAACTCCGGCGGCCAGATGGGGTAGTCCTCGTATAGAATGCCCGGTGCTGGAACAAGAGGGTACCAGACCCTCCACTCACGCTCATATTGCCAGTGTTTACTTTTGGTATAGACATAGCCCTTCCCCACATCGTCCTTGTCGAACTCCCGTCCGGACAATATGTGGTCCAGCAGTTCGTCCTCGGTCAATAAGGGCGGCGGTTGGTCGACGTAGACTACCGGTTCGGCAACGGAGAGGCTCGTTGTCTTTATCGGGCAAGGACAGAAACTCGAAGACGGCGCCCGTGTGGTCTTTGGCATAGTGTGCCCACATTAAGAGGTTGTCTCGCACCTCCGAGATACAAAAAATCCTAAGGCCCGGCAGCAGATTTTTCCACCAGTGTTTTTGGTACTTCGCTTGTTCAATCTTAATTGAGCGAACAAGCCAGTCGAAAACAAAGCCAGTCATTTTCTCGCATCGGTCCCGTGGGAAACCATGCGTCGGGTAGAGTTCATGCGCACGGGTACTACGTGTTCCCCAGGGATCATTTTTGTTAACTGATGGTTCCTCCGGCGCAGCGGCGAGTTTTTCGAGCCTGTCGAGAATCTTTCCCCGGAGCGCGTCGATATCGAAGTCGAAGTGCAGGCCGGATTGCACGTCAAATGGGTCGTTGAACGTCAATGGTGAGCTGTAGCGAATCGTTCTACTCTTCAGCACAGATAGAGCGGTTTCGGGCGCGAGGTACTTGAAAAACGAACGTTTGCCGGGGTATGTGCGGCTCACGAATCTGCCCGGAAACCTATCAACCTGACCTTTTGGCAGTTCGGGGATCAGGGCGATACACGGACGCCTTGTGGGAGTCTGCATCCATTACATAACCCCCACGGATACAATACCCCTCATCACTGATGTGACCTGCTTCAGTATTCGAACCTGGTAAGCCCGCAAGTTGACGTGCGAAATTATTATCGAGAATCTTCAACTTACGCCCGTCGGAAGACAGACCAAAGGGCCCACCGTCGTTGTAACCTACCATTTCGATAACCTCTACGTCAGGGTTATCGTTGAAGATGTCAGTCAGCATCCTCGGCACAGCATTATCCTCCGTAAGCTCAAACGATATAACGGACGCTCGTCTTTCGTCCCTTTTCATGATTATACCACGGGCTGGCGGTTTTCTCTGCCCGGAAGCACTTTGCTCTTGTGTTTTTGCCCCGCGCTTCGTATGATACCAAAGGTTCTTCGTGTTGAATAGGCCGGTG
>CAVTDX010000033.1:0-5111 GCA_963733345.1 uncultured delta proteobacterium | reverse complement strand
CGTCCCATCGTCGCGATGGTCATCTCCATCATGTTCGTCATTCTGGGCCTTGTTGCAATGGCCGGTCTGCCCGTGGCCCAGTTCCCCGAAATCGTGCCCCCTGAGATCCAGCTCTTCACCACCTACACGGGCGCCGATGCGGAGACCGTCGAGCAATCGGTCGCCACCCCCATAGAGCAGCAAATCAGCGGCGTCGACAACATGAACTACATGTACTCGGTAAACGCGAGCAACGGCACCATGAGGATATTCGTCAACTTCGACGTCAAGACGGACCCGAACATGGACCTGGTCTTTACGCAGATGCGGCAAACCCAGGCCGAGGCGCAGCTCCCCCTCGACGTGCGCAATTACGGCATTACCATGGTGAAATCGCGGGCATCCCCCTTGATGCTCCTTGGTCTTTACTCACCCGGGGGGACTTACGATGCGACCTTTCTCACAAACTACGCCAATATAAACATCGTCGACCGGCTTCTGCGAACGCCCGGCGTGGCCCAGGTCACGATGTTCGGCGGAGGGAACTACGCCATCCGCGTCTGGATCAATCCGGATACGCTCGGCAAGCTGGGGATTACCGTCCCCGATATAGTAAGCGCGATACAGAAACAGAACACGGTCAATCCTGCGGGGCAGATCGGCAGCGAGCCTGTCCCGCCGGGGCAGGAATTTACCTACACCGTCCAGGCCCAGGGCCGCCTCCTTTCGCCGGAGGAATTCGGCGCCATCGTCCTCCGCGCCAATCCCGACGGCTCGATGGTGCGGCTCAAGGACGTGGCCCGCATCGAGCTGGGCGCCCAGATGTACAACAACAGGAGCCGGATCGACGGCAGGCCGGCCGGGATGATGGCCGTTTACCAAATGCCCGGCACGAACGCCCTCGCCACCGTGCAGGCGGTCCAAAAGCTGATGAATGAGGCTGAGAAGCGCTTTCCCGCCGATCTCAAGTATACGGTCGCCCTCGATACGACGAGGTCGATCAACGAAGGCATCCATGAAATCCTGATTACCCTTGCGGAGGCCCTCGCCCTCGTCATCCTCGTGGTCTTCGTCTTCCTCCAGGGATGGAGGGCCACTCTCATCCCGGCCCTTGCCGTCCCGGTCTCGCTGATCGGCACGTTCGCCGTATTCCCGCTCCTCGGGTTTTCGATCAATACTCTCTCGCTGTTCGGTTTGGTGCTCGCCATAGGGCTGGTCGTCGACGACGCGATCATCGTCGTGGAGGCGGTGGAGCGTCACATCGAGGAAGGACTCTCCCCCAGGGAGGCTTCCCTGGCGGCCATGCGCGAGGTCGCCGGACCCGTCATGGCTATCGCCCTGATCCTCGCGGCCGTTTTTATCCCAACGGTCTTCATACCGGGCATTACGGGCAGGCTCTATCAGCAGTTCGCCGTTACGATCGCCATCTCGGTCCTCATCTCCGCCTTCAACGCCCTGACCCTCAGTCCGGCGCTTTGCGCCCTCCTCCTGAAGCCCGGGAAAGCGACCCGGGGCCTCTCGGCGCTTTTTTCCGTTCCTTCAACCGCCTATTCGGCCGCGCCTCGAACGGCTATGTCTCCCTTTGCGGGCGCCTGATCAGGAAGAGCGCGATAAGCCTCGTCTTCCTTGCCCTTATCGCCGTGTTTGCGGGTCTCCTCGGCAACGCGCTCCCCCACGGGTTCCTGCCCGAGGAAGACGTCGGCTACATGTACGTCAACGTCTCGCTGCCGGAGGCTGCGTCCCTCCAGCGCACGGAAGAAACGTGCAAAAAGATCGAACAGATCCTGCGGGAAACGCCGGGGTGGAGCACTTCCAGACGGTGATCGGCCTGAGCCTCATGAGCGTTGCCCAGAACACGTACAGCGGCTTCCTCTTCGTGACGCTCAAGGAGTGGAAGGCAAGAAAAGGTCCGGAGGAAAAGTATGCCGCCATCATGGCGCATCTGAACAAAGAGCTGGCAAAGCTGCCCCAGGCCGTCGCCTTCGCTTTCCCTCCTCCGGCGATCCAGGGCATCGGGATGGCCGGAGGGGCCCAGATCGTGCTCGAAGACCGGGCAGGAAAACCTATTTCCTTTCTCGCCGAAAACGTCCGGAAGTTTGTAGAGGCGGCAAGAAAGAGACCAGAGCTGGACCTCGTCACGACAACTCTGCTCCCTGCCGTTCCCCAGCTCTACGTCAAAGTGGACCGCGACAAGGTGCTCAAGCAGGGCATCGACATCGCGGAGGTCTACCAGACCCTCCAGGCGTTCATGGGCGGCTACCTGGTCAACTATTTCAACCGGTTCGGCCGCCAATGGCAGGTCTATGTGCAGGCGGAAGGGCAATACCGGACCCGGATGGACGACATCGGCCGGTTCTACGTCCACAACGACAAGGGCAGCCCCGTGCCGCTCTCGGCCCTGACTACCGTCCGGTCCTGCCATCGGCCCCGAGTTCACCATGCGCTACAATCTCTACCGCTCCGCCCAGGTCAACGTCCTCGGCAAGCCCGGCTACAGCTCCGGGCAGGTGATGAAAGCCATTGAAGACGTCTTCCGCCGGACCATGCCGGCCGAGATGGGCCTCGACTACATCGGCATGAGCTTCCAGGAAAAGAAGGCGCAGGAAGGCGTGCCGGCCTCGGCAATCTTCGGCTTCTCCCTCTTGTGCGTCTTTCTTATCCTCGCCGCCCAGTACGAAAGCTGGTCTCTACCGTTCAGCGTTCTCCTCTGCACCCCGATTGCCGTCTTCGGCGCCTTTGCCGCCATATGGCTTCGCGGCCAGGTGAACAACATCTTCGCCCAGATCGGTCTCATAGTGCTCATCGGCCTGGGCGCGAAGAACGCGATCCTCATCGTCGAGTTCGCGAAAACGCGATACGACCGGGGCAAGGCGCTCGACGAGGCCGCCCTGGAAGGGGCAAAGCTCCGCCTCAGGCCCATACTCATGACTTCCCTTGCCTTCCTGCTGGGCGTGCTTCCTCTCGCCTTTTCCTCGGGCGCAGGCTCTATTGCCCGCCAGACCATGGGGACCGCCGTAATGGGCGGCACGACGGCCGCCTCGGTGATCGCCATCTTCCTCATCCCCGTGACCTTCTATGTGGTGGGAAGGGTCTCGGGCCGTTCGAAGGCAAGGAACCGGGAAAGGGAAACGCGGAGCGACGATGCGTAAGATTTCCGCTGCCCTCCTCTTCGCCCTTGCCTTATCGTCCTGCATGGCAGGCCCCAATTACAGGCGGCCGTCGATCCCGGCGCCCCAAAACTGGCGTTTCGAGGAACCGGAGGCATTCGACGCGGTCGACACGCCCTGGTGGAAACAATTCGGCGACCCTGTCCTCGATGAGCTTGTAGAGACCGCGGTGAAAGAGAATAAGGACGTTCTGATCGCGGCGGGACGGGTAGAAGAGTTCATGGGCCGCGCCGCGATAGCGAGGGCCGCTCAGTTTCCCCAGGTCGCCGCCGGCGCCGCCGGGTCGCAGCAGGCCGTGACGAACTACTTGAATCCAGCCTGGCCCTCGACGGCCGAGAATCCATACTGGCAGTATCAGACCTTCCTCACGGCGAGCTGGCAGATAGACCTTTGGGGACAACTGAGACGCGCATCGGAGGCTGCCCGGGCGGATCTCTCGCAACCGACGAGGGACGCCGGGGCGTCATCCTCACCGTCGTGGCTGCGGCAGCGACGGCATACACGGATTTGCTGGACCTCGACAAGCAGCTCGACATCGCTCAGCAGACCGCGATAAGCCGCGAGCAGACGCTCAAATTATTCAGGCTTCGCTACGACCGGGGCCTCATCTCCGAGCTGGAGCTGAGCCAGGCTGAATCCGAGTGCCGCTCCGCCGAGGCCACCCTGCCTCTGCTCAGGAAGCTGATCGGACAGCAGGAGAACGCCCTGAGCATCCTCCTCGGGCGCAATCCCGGTCCGATCGTGCGCGGCAAGCCCCTCGACCACCTCGTGCTGCCTGCCGTCCCCGCCGGCCTGCCTTCGCAGCTTCTAGAGAGGCGCCCCGACATCCGCCAGGCCGAGCAGAACCTGATCGCCGCGAACGCGAGGATCGGCGTCGCAAAGGCCCAATACTTCCCGACCATCTCCCTCACCGGACTGTTCGGCGTCCAAAGCACGGACCTGTCCACTCTGTTTGCCGGTCCCGCCAGGACATGGACTTACGCGCTCCCCATTGCCGCCCCCGTCTTTACTGCGGGCTTGATCGCGGGGAGCGTGAAGGCCGCCGAGGCAGTCCAAAAAGAGACCCTGCTGCGCTATCGGCAGGTGATCCAGCAGGCCTTCAGGGAAGTGGAGGATGGGCTGATAGACCAGGCAAAGACGAGGGAGCAGCTCCAGACGCAGCGGGAGCAGGTGGTGGCCCTGCAGGCATACGCGCGCCTCGCGCGCCTCCGCTACGAGAACGGCTACACCAGCTACATCGAGGTGCTCGACGCCGAGCGGAGTCTTTTCGACGCCGAGCTGAGCTATATACAGACCCAGGCGGTGCTCTTCCGGGCGCTGGTGAACCTCTACAAGGCGATGGGAGGGGCTGGGTCGACCAGGCCGCCGCCCTCGCCCCTCAGCCGTAGCTCCGTCTTTTCTTTCTTCTTTTTGTCGGTCTTGTCGGGCCGGCCGCCCTCATGCTCGAAATCGCGATCTGCCGCGCGCTCTTCGCCTTGCGTGCTCCGACGTACGTTCAGACGCCTCCGCCCAGCAAGGCTCAGATCGCATCGACATCTCATCGATTTCGAGCATGAGGGCGGCCACCCGATCCGGCATCGAGCACAACCATGATCGATGCCGGAATTGGAGCGTATCCTGATTCTTCCTGGAACCTTCAAGTTTGGTCTTCTTCTTGCGCAGCAACTCAATTACCTCCCCTCTGACGTCTCCTGACGTCGATTGATGCGCCGGGTTGGGTGTATACTAAGAGAAAGCAGCAAGAAGGAGGAATCATGACCCAAAGACTTACGGCGATCATTCAACGAGAAGGCGACGGATATGTGTCCTTGTGCCCCAACTTGATATCGCCAGCCAAGGCGATACCGTTGAGCAAGCATGTGAGAATCTCAAAGAAGCGCGAGCCTCTTCTTCGAGACGGCATCGCGCGAGGAAATCAAGCAAAGGCTTCACGGCGACGTTTTTGTAACGCAGGTCGAGGTGGCC
>CAVTDX010000032.1:0-13593 GCA_963733345.1 uncultured delta proteobacterium | reverse complement strand
TCGATGATGGTTGAGCGCTTCCACCTTCCCGAAAAATAGTAAGTGAGACTGGCCGCCGTCGATATCACGGAGCTGAGCACTATGGCGGCCCAGATGCCATTTATTCCCAGGCTGGTGCGGCTCAGAAGCCATGCGGCGGGCACCCGGATCAGCCAGAGGGACAAAGAAGAGAGCCCCATCGTCGTCATCGTATGGCCTGCGCCGTTTATTACGCCGTTCGATATGAACATGATCGCGAAGAATACATAGCATGAACCGACGATCCGCAGATATGAGACTCCTATACGCACCACGTCGGCGTCCTCTCCCAGGCCGAACATCCTCAATATCAGCCTTGAAAGGAGCACGACCGCCAGCGATATGAGGACGGTGATGGACGAAGTCATCGCCATGCCCCACTTAAACACCTCCTTCACTCTTTCGGTCCTTCCCGCGCCGAGGTTTTGTCCCGTCAGGGCGGAAACGGCCAGACCCATTGAAAGGGCTGGCATGATCGTGACCATGTCTACTCTGCCCGTCGCGCCGAATGCATTTGTTGCCGCGCTGCCGAAGGAGTTGACGAAAGTGACGACCACGAGGCTGCCGATGGAAACGAGCGACTGCTGAACTATCGACGGGAGACCGATCTTGAAAAGCAGGGCAATCATGCGGCCGTCGAGGGTCAGTTTCCCCGGATGGAAAGAGACCATATGATGACTGCGATTGAGATAGATAATGGACGCTCCGAGACTCGCGGCCTGGGCGACAAGCGTAGCGCAGGCGGCCCCATTCAGGCCCCAGCGTGGGAACGGCCCGAAGCCGCCGATGAAAAACGGGTCGAGAAGCGCGTTCAACCCCAATCCTATGGACATAAAGACCAGAGGGGTAACGGTGTCGCCTATGCCCCTGAGAATGAAATTCGTTAGAAAGCCGAGATAAAAGAGGAGAATTCCGGCAAGGCTTATCTTGAGGTAGGTCGAGGCCATGGCGAAATTCTGAGGCGGCGTCTTCATGAGTCTCAAAAGGACGTCGCTCCAGAGCAAGCCGGCGATAGTCATCACGGCGCCGAGCATCAGGGCCACAGAGAACGAGGCGCCAACCGCCTTCTCCACCATGGCGTAATCTTTTGCCCCATAGAACTGCGCCACGAGAATGGTTGTCGCTATCGACATGCCCATGGTGATCCCGATGAGCACATACATCACGGGGACGCTGACGCCCACCGCGCCGACCGCGTTCTCGCCCACCAAATGACCGACCCAAATAGTATTGACTATGCTGTAGCCGATTTGCATGGCGTTGCCCGCCAACATGGGGATTGAGAACAGCAGCAGGTGCCTGGGGATGCTCCCTATTGTCAAGTCTTTGCCGAACTGCTTCTCCACTATGCGCCTTTCCTTCTTTTCTCACGCATGAGACGCAAGGCGGCGGCCGCGGCCCGGTTGGGGATCAGGCATCTCTCGTCGTCGCAGGTCGTCTCTGCGTCCGCTATGCCCAGTCTCTCCATCTCGGGAAGACGCTTCGCCTTCGCCACTACAAAGACGGGTGAGTCCGACTGGAACAGACGCACGACCCGGTCCCTGTCCAGAAAGAACGCCTTCGCGTCCGGATACGCCGCGCCCATCTCGAGCTCGCCTCTGAACTCGGCCAGATAGGTCCTCTTGCCCAGATAGAACGGCAGGGTTTCATAGAAAGAGCCGTAATTGACGACCATGGCGCGCTCTTCGCCCGCCTCGCGTATTGTCGCCGCCAGCCTCTTTGTGGTGTTGAAGCGGTCGACGACGCCGCTGCGGAGCATGATTGCGAGGACCACGCAAAGGGAAAAAGCGGCGAGCGCCCAAGTGAGGGAGACAGGCGAGCGCGGCCTCCCGCGGGCGAGGATATAGAGCATCACGAGGGAAACACCGGCCAGGCCCAATGAGAGGCCCCGGATGTCGCGGATTACGGAGACGACGTCTGAGGCGCCGGCGAGGCAGTTCTCCAGCAGGCCGCTTGCCGCGGAAACGCCCGCCGCCGCAACCAACCCGAAGAATACGCCGTAGACGATGCGTTCGGGCCTGCCAACCTTCGGCAGCCAATCCAAGAAACAGCCGAGCACGATGGCTAGGGCCGGAAAAATGGGGAGGATATAGGGGGGCAGCTTCGAGCCGGACAGGCTGAAAAACGCAAAAACCACTAGGGACCAGATGAAAAGCAACCGCACCTCCCTCTTTCGCCGGAGGAGGATCACGGCCCTGGGGATAAATACCGACCACGGGAAAAGGCCCCCGAACAAGACAGGGAAAAAGTAGTAGGGAGGCCCGGACCTCCCGTGCTTTGTAGTCAGAAATCTGAGAAAGTTCTGGTCTATAAAAAAGAACCGGAAGAATTCCTTTTCCCTCAAAGCTACAAAGACGAACCAGGGCGCGGCGATCGCCGCAAAGAGCAGGAGTCCTCCGGGGGACGCAGCCTCTTTGAAAAAAGAGAGGTTTTTTTCGGACCACAGGAAAAGCAGGACGGTCGCACCGAGAAGCAGAAGCGCTACCGGGCCTTTTGCCAGCACCGCGAAGCCGAGGGCCGCCCACGAGAGAAAGAGGAAGAGGCGTCTTCGTTCCCGGTAGAATTCATAGAAACAGGAGAGAGAAACGAAGAGAAGAAAGGAAAAAAGCATGTCGATCGTGACGACGCGGGCCATGGCGAAGAAGCCGAAAGAAGTGGCGAGGATGAAGCCCGAGATGAGGCCGATCCGCCGCGAAAACCATCGACCCGCGAACAGGCCGGCGAGAAGCGCCGTAGCGAGGCCGGCAAGCGCGTTAGGGAACCTGAAAGACCACTCCTCGACCCCGAAGATCTTGTACGAGGCAGCGCAGGCCCAGTAAAGCAAAGGCGGCTTCTCGAAATAGCGGACGTAATCGAGATGGGGGACGACATAATCGCCCGTCTCGACCATCTCGCGGGGTATCTCCGCATACCTGCCTTCATCGGGCTCCTTGAGCGAATAAGCGCCGAGATTGTAGAAAAAAACGAGGTATGCGACCGCAAGGACGGCGAGGGCGCAGAAGGCCGTCTCTTTGCTGAGCTTTCCGCATCGCATGCAATTTCTCCCAAACGGGCGATCCCGACCTCGGCGCTTTAAGGACCAGCGCGTCGTCGTGCATTCACCCGGGATTACCCGGTGATGTCGCGTCGCGGTTTGCGAACTTTAGCCGGTCGCTCTTATCGTTCCCCCTCCCAGCACGGTCTCGCCATCGTAGAGCACAACCGATTGGCCCGGGGCTATCGCGGAGACCGGCTCGGGGAAGACCACCTCCAGGCAGCCGCCCCGCACCGCGTAAGAGCAGTCCGCCTCCTGCTGCCTATAGCGCACCTTCGCTCGCGCCTCGCCCTCCCGCGCAGGGCCGAGCAGGTTGACCTCGTCTGCTACCAGGCGCTTCCGCATCAAGCGCTCCTTTGGGCCCACTACGAGCAGGTTCTCTTCCGCCCTCGCCTCTATCACGTAGAGGGCTTCCCTGTAAGGGACGTCGATGCCCCTGCGCTGCCCGATCGTGTAGAGGTGGACCCCGTCGTGATATCCCACCCGGGCGCCGTCTTCCGTGACTACCGGCCCTCGTTTAAGGGGGATAAACTGGCCGATAAACTGCCGGTAATCATTGCCGGGGATGAAGCAGATATCCTGGCTTTCCCTGATGTCCGCCGGAAGAGCGGCCAGCGCGCCGAATTCGCGGCGCACCGTTTCTTTTGTGTACGATCCAAGGGGGAACGCGAGGCGAGAGAGGTCATCCCGAGGGACGGGGTAGAGGAAGTACGACTGGTCCTTCGATCTGTCTTTCCCTTTTTTCAGCGCGAGCCCTTGCGACGTTTCTTCCAGGCGGGCGTAATGGCCGGTCGCCACCCTGTCGGCGCCCATCGCCCGCGCCTTTCCGAGGAACGATGCAAATTTTATATGCTTGTTGCAGAGAACGCAAGGGTTCGGGGTCCGCCCCTTTCCGTACTCGTCCACGAACCTACGGATCACGTGGCGCTCGAATTCCTCCTGCATGTTGATCACATAATGCGGGATGGAGAAGCGGTCCGCGATGCGCCTTGCCTTGTGCATGCTGATCGCCGAGCAGCACGCCTTGGGATTCGACTCGCTCCGAAGGCCGCGGGGCAGAAGGTCGAAGGTAAAACCGACGGCCTTATATCCTTGTTCCTTCAACAGGCACGCCGCATATGCGCTGTCGACGCCGCCGCTCATCGCCACGAAGACCGTCTCCATGGGATGAATATAGCATGCGGTGAATCAAATTGAAAGTGAGCTAAATATATAGTAATATAGTATTATGAGATCAGCGGGGAGGCTTCTTGCCTTACGGGGCAGGCTTCCCGGATAGGGATAAAGCGCAATTGGTTGCGCTCCCTGACCTTTGCTAAAGGGCTTTCGAAGGGTCTGGGGAGTGCTCCCGCTCAAAGGGGGTTCGATCCATGGGCAAGAAACTAAAGCTATATGTCGGCCTTTTCGCGGCAACCGTCTTCCTCCTGGGCTTTCTGGCCGGGGCCCAGGGGAACAAGGTCGTCAAGAATGCCAACGGCGAGGAGGCTTACGAGTACCTGAAGACGTTCTCCGATGTGCTCGATATAGTAAAAAAGAACTATGTCGACAAGGTCAACGACCGCGATCTCATCTACGCGGGCATCAAGGGGATGGTCGAGTCCCTCGACCCGCACTCGTCCTTTCTAACCCCCGATATGTATAAGGATATGCAGACGGAGACGAAAGGAGAGTTCGGAGGCATTGGAATAGAGATTACGATAAAGGACGGGCTGCCCGTGGTGATCTCCGCCATAGAGGATACCCCCGCGTTCAAGGCCGGATTGAAGTCGGCCGACCTGCTTTTGAAGATCGACAACAAGCCCACCAAGAATATGAGCCTCGTCGACGTGGTTAAGCTTATCAGGGGGCAAAAAGGCAAACCCGTCACGCTCTCGGTGATGAGGGAAGGCTTCAACATGCCCAAGGATTTTCAGGTGCTCCGCGACATCATACAGGTGAAGAGCGTGAAGTACCGTATGCTCGACGATAGTTACGGGTATATCCACATCACCCAATTCCAGGAAAAGACCGGGCGCGACCTGGACGCGGCGATCAAGGACATGCAAAAACAGGCAAAAGGCAACCTGAAGGGCGTGCTGCTCGACCTGAGGAACAACCCGGGAGGACTCCTCGATCAGGCGGTCGAGGTGTCCGACGAGTTCATCTCCAACGGTCTTATCACCTATATAGAGGGCAGAAATCCTGACGAGAAAGTGACCTTTACGGTGCACAAGAAGAATCATTTTACGGGGCCGCTGGTAGTCCTGGTGAACGGGGGAAGCGCAAGCGGCTCGGAGATCGTGGCAGGGGCCCTGCAGGATTCAAAGAGGGCGATCATCGTCGGCACGAAGACGTTCGGCAAGGGATCGGTGCAGACCATCATCCCTCTGGCTGACGGCTGCGCGGTACGGCTCACGACCGCAAAATATTACACCCCTTCCGGCCGTTCTATTCAGGCGGACGGCATAAACCCGGATATCGTGGTGGAAAACGATTTTACGAGGAACAAGGGCGAAAAATATACGCCAATAAAAGAAAAAGATCTTGACAAGCACCTCGAGGGAACGAAAAAGCCTGACGAGAAGAAGCCGGATGAAGTCGCGCCGGCTCTTAACCCGGACGACCCCGAGGCCAAGAGCGATGAAAACGATGTGCAGTTCGTCATGGCGGACCAGATATTGCATAGCTGGAGCGCCCTGAGGGGGAAATAGCAGAGCGGCCGGGCGCTTTTCACGGATAACGCGAAGCCGTCAAAAATCGTCCCTGCCGGAAGAGAGCGTGAGGCGGGCTTTCCACTCTGCGGGCAGCCGTCTCAACTTTCCCGACCCATCGACGCAGACCATCAGCGTCTCGCCCTCCGCAATCACCCGGTCTCCTTTGCGCACTTGATGGCGCATGGAAAACTGGGCGTTCTTCACCTCCGCGACCGATGTGGCCGTCTCGATCTCATCTCCGTAGTGCAGTTTTTCCTTCAGGTCGAGGCGGACCGTTTTGACCATCGCGAACACCCCTGCCCTCTCCCACTCAGGCAGTGAAATGCCGAGACCCAGCAAGCGCTCGAACCACGACTTTTCGAAGAACCTCAGGTAGTTGGCGAAGTAGACGACCCGGCCGGCGTCCGTGTCCTGGTAGTAGATGCGTGTCCTGTACATGGCTTCTTCATATCATTTTTCTCATCTGACCGTCAAACAATCGGTACGCCTCTCGTTTCTCCCCTCGGCGCCCCTTCAAGTTGTTAAGGGGCGACATAATTGCATTGCAGGAACACTTTTCTGAAAAATGACTTGAAAACCGGAGCATAACGGCATATAATTCGTGGTTTTACATGAGAACGCTGGTAATTCTTTGCCTCGCCTATATCCTTTTTATTCACGGTCTCGGCAACATTTCCCTATGGGACCCCGATGAGCCTAGACAGGCCATAATGGCCAGGGAGATGCTCCAGCGCGGCGATTACATACACCCCTACCTGAACGGCGCGCCATATCTCGAAAAGCCGCCGCTTCAACCGTGGCTCATCATGGCCGCCGCCCGCATCACGGGCAAGGTAAACGAGTTCTCATCGAGGCTGCCGTCGGCTATTGCCGCCGCCCTGCTTCTCCTTCTTACCTATTTTCTGGGCAGGAGGCTCGACCACGAGGTGTCCGGCTTTCTCGCGGCCCTGATTCTGGCCGCCAACTATCAGTTTCTCGGGAACGCCCGGGAATCGGTCATGGATATGACTTTCGCCTTCTTCATCGCGTTGCCTGTCTTCCTGGGGGGCCTCTCTGTGGAAAAAGAACGGAAGGGGTTGCTGGCTCTCAGCCTTTTGCCCTGCACCCTTGCGATTCTGACGAAGGGGCCTGCGGGTCTAGTCATACCCTCCGGCGTGCTCTTTTTTTACTGCCTTGTTACCGGTCGGCTGCGACGCATGTTTTTTCCCCTCCTGGCCGGCAGTCTCCTGTCCCTGGCCCTTGCCTCTATCTGGTTTTTACTCGCGGGAAGGGCCTATATCGACGAATTCATCCTTCACCAGAACATTGTCCGCTACACGACCGGGTTCGACCACATCGAGCCCTTCTGGTACTATTTTCCCAAACTCTTGGTCAACTTCCTCCCATGGAGCATCGCGCTGCCCTTCGCCGTCTATTTCGCGTTCAGGCGCAGGCTATGGCTTCCCCTCATCTGGCTCCTCTTCACCTTCGTCTTTTTCGATGTCTCCAAGAGCAAGCGCGCTATTTATCTGCTTTCGTGCTATCCCGCGATGGCCCTTCTCGTAGGCGTCTATTTGAAAGAACAATGGTACGTCCTGGTCGAAAAGAAATGGACTTCGGCGATCCTGTGCTGTTTCGGCGCGGCCCTCATGGTCGCGCCCCTCCTTTTGT
This sequence comes from uncultured delta proteobacterium, assembly GCA_963733345.1. Classification (GTDB taxonomy): domain Bacteria; phylum Desulfobacterota; class Syntrophorhabdia; order Syntrophorhabdales; family WCHB1-27; genus BOG-1155. Next base: position 6,198 of record CAVTDX010000032.1, on the reverse strand, counting down.
TCCCTGCATTAAGCCGTGTGCCCCTCCTCGGGCTGATGTTCGGCAGCAACATCGTCCTGCCGGTCATCCTGGCCGCCTTCCTTTTCGCCTGCGGCCTCGGTTTCGTCCTTTCCGTTTTCGCAAAAACCCCCGGGATAAGCTTCCTGGCGCTCTTTACATACCTCGTTGTCGTCGGGTTCCTCTATCACTCTCTCTATATGCCGGCCCTCGACAAAAGCAGCAAATCAGTCAGGTTGATCACCGACCAGATGGGAGACGCGCCCGATGCCGCTGCCGTGTATACCTTCGGCTTCAACTCTCCGGCCCTTGTCTACTATGCGGGGAGGCCGGTGCGCGCGACATCGAACCCGGCCGATCTCCTTTCGGAAAAAGGTGATATAATAGTCGTTGCCGAGAATAAGCATGGACGAGCGGACGCGCTCAAGACGCTTTTTCCTCATTCAAGAGAGGCGTGCTATGAAAAGGAAAGATACTTGATCCTCGCGAGGAAAGATGGAGAGTAGGCTCGACATATCGGTGCTCGTGCCCGTGCTGAACGAAGAGGAATCGTTGCAGGAGCTCAACGAGCGGCTCCGGACAGCCCTCCAATCGACCGGAGAGAGCTACGAGATCATATATACGAACGACGGGAGCACCGACCGCACCCAGGAGATGCTCGAAACATTTCGGGCCGACGACCCGAGGGTGAAGGTGATCGAGTTCAACAGGAACTACGGCCAACATATGGCGCTCTTCGCGGGATTCGAGCGGGCCTCCGGCCGCGTGATGGTCACCATCGACGCCGATTTGCAGAACCCCCCCGAAGAGATACCCCGCCTCGTGGAAAAAGTGAACGAAGGCTACGATGTGGTGGCCACCTACAGAAAGGGGAGGCAGGATTCGATTTTCCGCAGGTGGCCCTCGTGGATCGTCAATAAGATCACGTCGCGCCTGGTCGGCGCGAGGCTCAGGGACTACGGGTGCATGCTGAGGGCCTACAGCCGGAGCGTGATCGACTCCATCAACCTGTGCCAGGAATCTTCCAGCTTTATCCCCGCCCTTGCCAACACCTTCGCCAGGAGCATAATCGAGATCGAGGTCGGCCACGAAGAGCGGAAAAAGGGCGTCTCCAAATACGGCATGTTCCGTCTCTTCAGGCTCAATTTCGATCTTATGACGGGTTTCTCCCTGCTCCCCATCCAGTTCATCGGCTTCCTCGGCGTCGTCATCGCCCTCATAGGTCTGGCATTCGCGGTCTTTCTGCTCGTTCGCCGGCTCATCCTCGGTCCCGAGTCGGAGGGTCTCTTCACCCTCTTCGCCGTCCTCTTCTTTTTCATGGGCGTTCAGGTTTTCGCCCTCGGCATCATAGGGGAATACATCGGCAGGATTTTCCAGGAGGTGCGGAGAAGGCCCAGGTTCATCGTGAAGAAGGAACTCCTGTGAAGGCGGTCGTCTTCGCCTACCATGAAATAGGCTATGTCTGTCTGGAGGAGCTCCTCGAGAGCAAGATTTCCGTGTCCGCCCTCTTTACTCACAAGGACGACCCGGGAGAAACGATATGGTTCAGGACGCCCCGCATCCTTGCAGAGGAACGCGGGATACCCGTCCACGAGCCGGAGAGCCTGACGAGTCCGACCTGGGTCGAGATCATCAGGGCCTGCGCGCCCGACTACCTGTTCTCCTTCTACTACCGGCACATGCTTCCGAAAGACATCATCGAGCTGCCAAGGATCGCGCCCCTCAACCTCCACGGATCCCTGCTCCCCAAGTTCCGCGGTCGATGCCCGGTCAACTGGGTGCTGATAGAAGGCGAGACGCGGACGGGCGTCACGCTCCACGTCATGGAGGCAAAACCGGACGCCGGGGATATTGTGGCCCAGAGAGAAGTGGAGATCGGCCCGGAGGATGACGCCAAGGTCCTCGCCCTGAAGCTCGCCGGCGCCGCCCGGGCCCTAATGCGCGAAACAATCCCCCTCCTGGAGGCGGGGACCTTTGAAAAAAGACCGCAGGCAGGAGACTCTTCTTACTACGGAGGCCGGAAGCCGGAAGACGGGTTCATAGATTGGACAATGAGCGCCATGAGCATCCACAACCTGATAAGGGCCGTCGCCCGCCCTTATCCGGGGGCCTACGCGTTTTTTCGCGGCCGCAAGCTTTTCATCTGGAAGGCCGCTCCCCTGGACGAGGCCGCCGAAGGGACGCCGGGCATGGTCGTATCGACGCATCCCCTTCTTATCAAGACAGGGCAGGGACTGCTCAAGATCGCCTCGCTGCAACTCGAAGGCGAGGATGAAATGGATGCGGAGCGTTTCTTCTCCCAACACGCGCTGGCTAAGACATCTTTAGGAGGCAAGTCTTGAAAATACTGATACTCGGCGTCAACGGATTCATCGGAAACAGCCTGGCAAGCCGCATCCTGGAAAAAACGGATTGGGAAGTCTACGGCATGGACATACGCGAGGACAAGCTGGAAAAGTGCCACGGCAACCGGTGCTTCCACTTTGTCGAGGGCGACATCTCGATAAATAAGGAATGGATAGAGTACCACGTGAAGAAGTGCGACGCCGTCCTTCCCCTCGTCGCCATAGCCACGCCCGCCACCTATGTGAGGGAGCCGCTGAAGGTGTTCGGGCTCGATTTCGAGGAGAACCTTCAGATCGTCCGGCAGTGCGTCAAGTATAAAAAAAGGCTGATTTTCCCCTCCACGTCGGAGGTCTACGGAATGTGCCCTGACGAGGAATTCGACGAAGACGAAAGCCGTCTCGTCGTGGGGCCTATCAAAAAGCAGCGGTGGATTTACAGCGTGTCGAAGCAGCTTTTGGACCGCGTGATCTGGGCATACGGCTTCCAGCATGGGCTTCGCTTCACCCTCTTCCGGCCCTTCAACTGGATAGGACCAAAGCTCGACGATTTGGCCCTCGAGCCGGAGAAAGAGGGGAGTTCCAGGGTGGTCACACAGTTCATATCGAACCTTATTCACGGCGAGGCCATCAGGCTCGTCGACGGGGGCGAGCAGAAGAGGTGCTTCACCTACGTAGACGACGGCATAGACGGCCTCATGAAGATCATCGAGAACAAGGACGACGTCTGCAACGGCGAGATATTCAACCTGGGAAACCCGAGGAACGAGGCGACGATCAGAGAGCTCGCCCATAAGCTCAGGGACATCTACCTGGGCTGGACTGCAAACGGGCAGGAGAGGAAGGCCGCGGAGATCATCGAGGTTTCCTCCGGGGATTTCTATGGCAAGGGGTATCAAGACATAGACCGGAGGGTCCCCTCGATCGATAAAGCCCGGAGAATCCTCCGGTGGGAACCGAAGGTAGACCTCGATACGGCCCTCGCCCGGACTATCGCGTACTACCTCGAATCAAAGACAAGCGTGTAATGCGTATAATAGAAAAGGTCATCGGCCTCGAAGTGCACGTCGATACTTTCGAGGGAATGAGGAAGGGGGCTGCCCCGTCTCCTCGATCTTTTCGCCGAGCGCGGGGTTCGGGCCAGTTTTTTCGTCCCCATGGGGAAAGACCATACGGGTTGGACGCTAAAGCGCATCGCGACCCGGCCCGGCTTTATCTCGAAGGCGCGACGGGCGGGCGTGCTTCAGACATACGGCCTCAAGACCCTCATGAGGGGCCTCCTCCTGCCGGGCGCCGAGATCGCCCTGCGGCATCAGGCCCTCTTGCGCCGGATAACGGCCGAGGGACACGAGTTGGGCATCCACGGCCTCGACCATGTTTCCTGGCACGACCACATTAAGCACATGGACAGGGACCGCACCGAAAAGACGCTCGGCAAGGCAATGGAGGTCTATGAGAAGCTCCTCGGAGAGAGACCCCTCTCGTTCGCGGCGCCCGGCTGGATGATAAACCCTCACGCCCTCGCGTTCTTCGAGGAGCATGGCTTCGTTTATACCAGCGACACGAGGGGACGCACCCCCTTCTTTCCGCGGATGGGGGGAAGAACGTTCAGGACGCCCCAAATTCCTTCGACCCTCCCCACCCTCGACGAGATGGTGGGGCTGGAGGGGAACGAGCAGACAACCCTCACTCGCTTCTTCGTCGGGTCCCTTAACGACGGGCTCAACATCATGTCCGTCCACACGGAGCTGGAGGGCAACCGCTGGACGGGCTTTCTGGCCTCCTTCATCAAGCAATCCTTAGGGCTGGGCTATCGTTACGAAAGGCTCATCGATATCGCCCGGTCATTGCGGACGGCCGACCTGCCCGTATGTGAATGCGTCTACGGGAAGGTCCGGGGAAGGGCGGGAGAGGCGACCCTCCAGGGCCCTCAGAGCATTTTGAAAGAATAATTCCCGTTTGAATTTCGGCGACGGCTAAAAGCGGGGGCCTGAATCCGGGAGCGCAGCGCGGAACTTTGAGGGGCGACCCCCCTCGAACCCAGGTTTTTCCGGAACCCTTAATTCTCGAACGCCTTAGTCCGATAATATTGTTAAGATGAGCATTAGGCCCGGCCTCAGCGCGAGGATCGTCACCGACATGGACGTCGTGAAAGAGAGAATCCTTGTCAAAGGCTCCACCGTGCACGACGTACAGGAGCCTGTCATAATCCTCGCCCAGACGCAGCCCCCCATCCTGAAATCGATGCTTCATAAAGAGGTGATCGTCACCTACCTGATAAAGGAAAAAGGCAACGCGGTCCGTCACGGGTTTACCGCGGAACTCGTCGAGTTCATCGACTACGCCTTGAGCTCGGGCCAGCAGGCGAAGGCTCTCGTGGTCAAGAGGACGGGTCCGGAAAAGCCGTATAACATCAGAAGGTTCTATCGCGTGAGCCCGACCGGCCGGAGCAATATCTCCGTGTCCGTCTTCGCGAACAAGGTGAATATCATCGACGTCTCCCTCGGCGGCGTGAAGATCTCTTACGGCGAGCCTCTCGACCTCAAGCCCGATGAAATCGTGCGGATCGATCTGAAGATCGACGAAAGGGTCTATGCCCTGGAGGCATGCATCCTGAAGACCTGGGAAGAAGACTACGAGGGCGCGCGACCCGATCTCCGGTTCGCTTCTGCGGAATTCGTCGTCATGAGCAGGACGGCGCAACATGCCCTGTCGCTCAAAATCCACGACATAGAGCGGGAATCGCTACAGAGGGAAACCCGGCCCTAGTGCGGCGCCCTATTCCTTGACGGCCTGCGTCCGCCGTATCGTGTCGGGCCCTATTCTCCCCAATCCCAGGGACGTTTCGGGCGACGAGTTGAAAGTCGAAAGGGAAAAAGGGGGGGGAACGCGAAAGCGGCCGGCTGGTGGCGCCGCCGTCCAAACGGCCATTATCGGTTCAGTTGTCAAAGAACACTGACGGTTTACGGGACCTTTCGAATCCGGCTGAAACGGAACACGGCTTTGCCCGGTCTCAGAAGATTTTCCTCCTTTTCCCGCTTCTTTGTCAAAGCAACAACCAGGAGCGACAAGGAGGAGCGACAATCAGGAGTGACAAAAGGCGCCCGCGGCGGTTTTTTAAAAAAATGACCCGATCACCGCCTTAGGGCGGGGCGGTTGGACCGGGACCTGTCCCGCAGCTTCTTCCTCCTACCTTCAATTCCTGTATAAATAAGTGAGAAGTAGGTAAGATTGCCTCCAGGAAAGGCGGGGGGACTTATTTCTTCCTGGGTCGCCGAACCCTTAGTTTCAGTCTGTCCCCCGCCCCCTGGAGCCCTGATATGTTGATTGGGCCTTTGAGCCCTCGTGACCATGGAGGCTTGGCCGGAGGCAATCCCGCTTTTCCGCTTCTTTATCGAGGAGGTTCGTATGGCTCTGTTCGTCGGGATCGATGTATCGAAAGACAAGTTTGACGCGTGCGGCATCGGAGAGGCGGGAGAGAGGGTCTTTTCCCTCGCTGCCGCAATGGACAGGAAAGGATTTGAGAAGTTGCTGCTTCACCTGAAGGGGAAAGAATGCTCCCTGCTTCTCGGCCTCGAATCGACCGCCTGTTATCACATTGCCCTCTTCTCTTATCTTACCGCAAAAGGCTATCGAGTTGTCATCATTAATCCTCTTCTCATTGCCAACTTCGTGAAGCTCCAGCTCAGAAAAACGAAGACGGACAAGAAGGACGCCCTCGCCATTGCCCAGTTCCTCATGCTGAGGAAAGAAGCCTTGGAGAGCCAGACATTCTCGGCCGACCTTATGGAACTGCGCGATCTGGCCCGCAGAAGGGAGAGACTGACCGACCAGGTGACGAGACTGAAGGGCAATGGCC
>CAVTDX010000031.1:0-13241 GCA_963733345.1 uncultured delta proteobacterium | reverse complement strand
AAATGCCGGCTATGCCGTAAAGCTTGCGGAGCGCTCCTATGTTCCGGAAATTGACGACCCGGACCTCGAGGGGCTCGTGATCCGGGCGCAGGAGATGGGGCGGTACGTGGAGAACAACATACTCGACCTGGGGATCACTGGCCTCGACTGGGTGCTCGAGCAGGAATCGAAGGTAGTGGAGGTCGCGCGCCTGCGCTACGGGAAGGTGGGGTTCGGGGGCGTCAAGTGGGTGGCGGCGGTGCCGGTCGACTCGAAGATCAAAGACCTCGCGGGGCTCCGGGGAAAGAAGATTGCGACCGAGCTTGTCGGGTTCACGACTCGCTATCTGAAGGCGCACGGCATAGACGCAACGGTGGAGTACTCGTGGGGGGCGACGGAGGCCAAGCCGCCATTGCTTGCGGACGCGATCGTGGAGGTGACGGAAACGGGCGCGTCGCTGGCGGCGAACAACCTGCGCATCATCGAGACCCTCCTGGAATCCGAAACGGTGGTCATCGCGAACGAGACCGCGCTTAAACACGACTGGAAGAAGACGAAAATCGAGAACATCGTGATGCTCCTTAAGGCAGCCCTTCTCGCCGACGAGAAAGTGGGGCTCAAGATGAACGTGCCGAGGGGGCAGCTCGATGAAGTCATAGGCATCCTCCCTTCCCTCCACACGCCCACGATTTCCGGCCTTTCCGACGGCGCATGGGTTGCCGTAGAGGTAATTATGGACGAGCGGGTGGCGCGCGACATCATCCCGTCCCTTCGGAGGGCCGGCGCCCAGGGCATCGTAGAATATCCGTTGAATAAGGTGATACTCTAGGGGGATCGATGGAGAGGGAATCGGAAGTAACGAGGGAGACGCGGGAGACCCGGATACGGGTTAGCTGGAAGCTTGACGGCGAAGGCGCCTCCAGCGTCTCTACGGGCATTCCCTTTTTCAACCATATGCTGGAGCTTTTCGCGCGCCATGGCTTTTTCGATCTTACCGTGGAGGCGAAAGGCGACATCGAGATCGACTGTCACCATACGATCGAAGATACGGGCATTACGCTTGGGAAGGCGCTGAGGGAAGCCCTTCCCGCCTTTGCGGGGGTAAGACGGTACGGCCACTCCGTGCTGCCCATGGATGAGGCCCTCGCCATGATAGCCGTGGACCTCTCCGGCAGACCCGGGTTGGTCTGGAACGGGGATGTCAAAGGGAAGGCGGGCGCCTTCGACGGCGAGGCGGTAAAGGAGTTCTTCCGGGGATTCGTGAACGAGGCGCGCGTCACCCTCCACGTGAACCTGCTCTACGGCGAGAACCTGCATCACAAGATCGAAGCGATATTCAAAGCCTGGGGAAGGGCGCTCCGGGAGGCCGCGACGGCGGATGAAAGAGTGAAGGGGCCCCTCTCCACGAAAGGGTGTTTATGATGATTGCCGTAATAGATTACGGCATGGGGAACTTGAGGAGCGTGACCAACGCGTTCAGGCGCCTCGGTGCCGACATGGCGATCACGAGGGATGAATCGGTTATCCGCAAGGCTGCCGCTCTCGTCCTGCCCGGCGTCGGCGCCTTCGGCAAGTGCGTGGAGAACCTGAAAAGCTTCGGTCTTTTCGACCTGCTGAAAGAGCAGTTAGGGGAAGGAAAGCCCTATCTGGGGATATGCCTCGGCATGCAGGTCCTACTGGAATCGTCTGAAGAATCGCCCGGGACAGAGGGCCTGGGCGTGATCAAGGGCCGCGTGGTCCGCTTCCGGGGCGCCATGAAGATACCGCATATGGGTTGGAACAGCGTGGAGATCGAGAGACCTTCAGGGATATTTGACGATGTGCCTAGCGGCTCTTATTTTTATTTTGTGCATTCTTACTATCCGGAGCCGGAGGGGCCGGTGACGGCTACCGTCACCGACTATGGAACGACGTTCGCCTCCTCCCTGCAGAGAGACAATATTTTCGCCTGCCAGTTCCATCCGGAAAAGAGCCAGGCCGTGGGCTTGAGGCTCCTTTCGAACTTTGTGAGACTATGCGCGTAGTTCGCGCCTTCGGCGCAGCCCTTGTCGTCTTTTTCTGCCTATCCTTCTCGGCTCACGCCCTCGGGATTTACGTGGAGCGGCTCGGGGACGCGAACCTGAATTTCTGTCCTGTCTGCCATCAAGTGATAGTGCCGGGCGGAATACACGAGAATGCGGAAGAAGTGTTAGCGACCGAGTTCGGCGGGGCCCTCGAGGAGAAAGGAATCGGCTACACCCAGGCGCCGGGCGAAACGTACCGGCTCCAAGTGCTCATTTACCGGTTTCAGGAGCGGCGGGGGGGCGATTTTTCCGTCGAGCGGCCGGCGAGCGTCGGTTTTCACGTCCACTTTTTCGACAGGAACGGCCTCGCCAAGGTGTTCGTCTTCGATGAGACGCAGCAGCCCTTGTCTGAAAACGCCTTCGGCTTCTTTACCTTCCTCAAGCGGAAAGCCAAGTGGATCACCGCGGGGGAATTGGCGCGCGAGGGGGTCCGCAAGGCGGTCGATTTCTTTGCGGACGATCTGAGGGCCGCCCGGTCGGGGAGCGCCCCATGAAAATATTGTTCGCCATGGACCTGATGGGCGGATGCTGCGTGAGGCTGACGCGGGGGGATTTCGAGCGGATGACCGTCTACAGCGCGGACCCGGCAGCCATGATCGGCCGTATGGCGGCCGAAGGGGCGCGCGACTTCCACGTGATCGATCTCGACGGCGCGCGCACGGGCAAGATCGGCCACCGGGAGCTGATAAGGACGATCCGGGGCGCGACAACAGGCTACCTGGAAGTGGGAGGGGGCATTCGCGCGGAGGAAGACATCGCTTCTTACACGGAGGCCGGCGTAAACGGCGTCATAGTCGGGACCCGGGCGCTGACGGACCCTGCGTTTTTTGAAGGCTTGTCGGCCTTCAGGAACATTGTGCTGGGCTTCGACATGTATGAGGGGAAGTTGATGGTGAAGGGCTGGAAGGAGGCCGCGTGCGTCGATGCGGAGCGGGTGCTCGACGACGCGCTGAGGATCGGCGCACGCGGCCTCCTTTGCACGAATATCGCCAGGGACGGCATGCTCGCCGGACCCGACTTCGAAGGCGTGGCAAAAATTAAGTCGATGACCCCGTTGCCGATCATCGCGAGCGGGGGCGTGAGCAGCGCAGACGACCTGAAACGCCTGAAAGAGCTCGATGTCTGGGCCGCCATCGTGGGCAAGGCATTCTATGAAGGGAAAATAGGGGTCGGGGAGGCCCTGGCGTGTGCTGACTAAGCGGATCATCCCCTGCCTCGACGTGAAGGAAGGCAGGGTGGTGAAAGGGATAAATTTTGTCAACCTGAAGGACGCGGGCGGGCCCGTCGAGAACGCCAAGGCATACGAGGAGCAGATGGCGGACGAGCTCTGTTTTCTCGACATCACAGCGTCTCACGAGTCGAGAAAGACGATCATCCACGTGGTCGAGCTGGTTGCCGCCGAGGTCTTCATGCCCCTCACGGTAGGCGGGGGCATAAGGGACCTCGCCGATATAAGGGACATCCTCCTCTCCGGGGCCGATAAAGTGACCATCAACACGGCGGCGGTCGAGCGTCCGGAGATCATAAGCGAGGCGGCTGAGATGTTCGGGCGCCAGTGCATCTGCGTCGCCATCGATGCGAAGGCGACCAGGGACGGCTTTGAGGTTTACACTTACGGGGGCCGGCGGCCGACCGGCGTCGACGCAGTAAAATGGGCGCAAAAGGCTGAAAGCCTCGGGGCAGGCGAGATCCTCCTGACGAGCATGGACCGCGACGGCGCCAGGACCGGCTACGACATCCTGCTCACGAGAACGATCTCGGAGGCGGTGGGGATACCCGTCATTGCCTCTGGCGGGGTCGGCGACCTTCCGCACCTGTACGAGGGCCTCGTCGAAGGCAAAGCGGACGCGGTGCTCGCGGCGTCTATTTTCCATTACCGGGAGCACTCGATCATCGACGCGAAAAAGTACCTGCGCGATCGGGGCGTCGCCGTCAGGCTATAGAGCCGGTAAGGCTTTTCTTTGAGGGGGAGGCTCCGCGAGCTTGCTCGTGGAGGGGGCGACGCTAGCCCCGGTAATTGACGCGAAAAAGTACCTGCGCGATCGGGGCGTCGCCGTCAGGCTATAAGGCCAAAGCTGTCCGAAAGACAAGGGGCGAGCGGAGCGTCCCCCTTCCTATGAAGAACATCGGCGATTCTATAAGGTGGGACGGCCGGGGGCTTGTCCCTGTAGTCGTCCAGGACCATAAGAGCCGCGACGTGCTGATGGTCGCCTATATGAATGCGGAGGCCCTGGAGCTGACGCGCAGGACGGGACGCGCTCACTATTATTCCCGTTCCCGGAACAAGCTGTGGCTGAAGGGAGAGACCTCGGGTCACTACCAGGAAGTGCGCGATTTCTTCCTCGACTGCGATGGGGATACGCTCCTGCTTTTAGTCGATCAGAAAGTCGCCGCCTGTCACACCGGCTACTGGAGTTGTTTCTACCGGTCCTGGAGAGATGGGTGGACCGAGGTCGGCGAAAAGGCTTTCGATGCGGAATCGGTATACGGCGACAGGTGATAGGCTCTGCGAATGGTTTGTCACCTGCTCTTACACGGGCTATCTGCCCTTCGCGCCGGGGACGTGGGCGTCGGCCCTTACCTGCATCATCCTCTACTTCGTCCCCCGCTTCAACCACCCGGCCGTCATCGCGCTCCTAATCCTTTTAGCCCTGTTCGCCGTTGAGCGGATAAGGGGAGAAGAGCGAGACCCCGGCCATATAGTGATAGACGAACTGATAGGCATGCTCGTCGCCACGGCCGGCCACGACCCCGGCAAATGGAACATCGTCAAAGCCTTCATTCTCTTCCGCGCCCTTGACATACTAAAGCCCTATCCTATAAGAAAAGTGGAGCATCTGCCCGGCGCCTGCGGCATCATCGCAGACGATGTCCTCGCCGGCATATACGCGAACGCGGCCCTCTTCGTATGGGCATACGCGCTCGCCTAACTTCTCGAACCTCGCCGGATTCGTGGCCATGTATCTTCTACGAGCTCAGCGAGAGACCTGCTTTTTGGGCGAACCGGCAGAACGATTTGTCGGACGACCTCTCCGGACAAGCCTGATCTCTAAGCCACACCCCACCGCCTTCGCATACTTCTTCAAGGTTGCGATGGACGGGGCATGCTTGCCCCCTGATTCGAGCCGCGATACGGCGCTCTTTGTTGTTCCCATCAATGCCGCAACAGCCTCTTGCGTAAGACCTGCTTGCGAGCGTGCAGACAGCATCTCGCGGACAATGCGATACTCCTCGTCCAGGTCATCGTATGCCTTGCGGAATCCTTCGCTTTTCCCGGCTTTCTTGAGAAACGCCTCGTGGTCATGAGAAACCGGTTCATGCTTCAGGTCAGCCATTTCGCACCTCCGTCATCCGTTTTCGGGCTATCCTTATTTCCCGCTCCGGGCGCCCTGCGTCTTCTTGATAAATGCGTGAAGGATCACGATGCGCCGATTCACGACAAAACAATAGAAGGCCCTGCCGATGCCGTCGCTGCCCCGGGGTCTCAATTCAAATAGTCCGTCTCCCATGGCGCGCGAATGCGGCATCCGCAAATACGGGCCGAACTCCATCAGCAGTTCCACAATCCGCGCATAGTCAGCCAAGACGCTATCAGGCCAACCCTCGATTTCTGCCTTGACGCGCGGGTGAAAATACTCGACAGCATAGCCCATGTTTCCATGTTAGCATATTTGCTAACGAGATTCAACCACGAGTCGTCCGAGGAACGAGGCGATCGAACAGGAAGCGGCGGACGGCGTCCAGCCAGGGAGTAGCAACAGGAATTAATTTTGCGGAACGCTCCAGGGCGGCGCCGCCATGATCGATGCCGGAAGTTCAGGCTGCTCTCCCCGTCACCCCTGCGAAAGCAGGGGCCCAGGGCTTTTGGAGTCATCTTCCCGACGCCGCCGGATACACATTCCGTGTCGGTCCCATTGCCATCATTAGGGAAAGGGCTTTCTATCGGCCCCATACGTCCTATTCGCCCTAACGGTCCTATTAGATGTAACTCCGGCCATGGCAGCGGCCTTGTTCGGCACTTCACGTTACGCATCTTGGGGGCACCCACCCGCTACTCTTGCCTCCCGACCGGTGAAAGATTTCTCGACATTGCCATATATAATCTCGAAAAGGGAACGCGACGGGCTATGTCTTCTTAGTTGCCCACAGCTCTAAACAGTACGCTGAAAATGCCGCTTCGTCCGAAAACCCCTCTATTGCTTCGGCCATTCGGAATAGTTCTCGGTTCGACCTATTGTTGTCGCAGCAGGAGCGATTCCTCCACGACATGTCGGAGTTCCTGATGCTTGCAATTTCAATCACAATTTTGTCGCCAGGGGCAGGAATTCCGTAGTAGTATGATCTGAATACGCCAACAAATGCTTCAAAAATGTCCGTGGAACCTCGTCCCACCGGCAATAGGGAATAGGAGGTGTGCAAAATGACGGCCGACACGGATAAACAGTACGCAACATCGGAAGAGGTCCGCGATGCAATCGAGAGGCTGAGCACAGCAGACCATGCCAAGTTGGTCCTTATCGCACGAAGCTTCTGCCGCGCTCGCGTGAAAGGCACGGTCGTTGAACCTCTTGATCTACTTCACCATGCCATAACAAAAACACTTGAAGGACAACAAAGATGGAACAAAAGAGTATCGATTATCAGGCATTTGGACAGGGCAATGGAGAGCGATTCTGGGCACATAATAGAACAGAACATCTCTCACGACACAGAATCACTCGAAGATCTCGAATTGGAACTGGCAGGCCCACTGCTTCACCCCCTGGATAGGCTTTCCGCGCATGAGCAGCTCAACGAGGTACTCGACCTCTTCATAGAAGACAAAATAGCTCGTGACCTTCTGCTTTTGAAGGGTCAAGGCTTCTCGGCGTCCGAGATTCAACGCGAACTCGGCATAGAAAAGGTGCAGTATGAAACTGTTACAAAGAGGATACGACGTCACTACGTGCAACATCTTTTAGAAGGGGGACCCTCTGATGAAACCAAAAGAAGATAAAATAGTTCGGGTAAACCGCGCACTTAGAGACATTCTTCTTGAAGCATCCGAACAAGAGCTGCGAGACGCTCTTGCTGGCGTAACCGAAGACCTCGATTCGCTTGCCGCACAAGGCCGATCTGCGGTTGAGAAAGCGCTTGCCAATGTGGAGATGACGGCTGACCTTCCCGATTTACACAGAGGCCTAGGAGTGCTTGTTCAAATGCTCCGACGCCGCGAGCGGCTCTCGATTGAGAGACTTGCCTCGGAAGCGCGTATCGACGTTGCCGAACTTCGCCAAATCGAAATTGACCCGGCGTTTGACCCTAATCCGCGCACCATTTTTCAACTAGAGAAGTACTTCAAGTTGCCGTCAAGGATTTTGGTGGTCCTTTCTGGAGCCGTTCGGGTGAGTGAAAAGGTGCGGGAAGAAGCGGTGCGCTTCGCCGCGAACTCAGAGGACATGTCTGATCTCTCTCGCGAGGAGCAAAAGCTTCTCAACCAGTTTGTGAGATTCCTTCAGGAGCACACCGACAAATGAAGAATCCGTCGATCGATCCATACGCGGCCCAAGACATTAAGGACCAAGTGGACAAGATTCTCCGCGGGCTTGGAAACCCAGAGCCGCCGCTGGACCTTCGCGACGTGCGCGAGTTGCTGAAACTCGATAGGCAGTTCTACAGCACGACCCAAACTGGGCCACTTGAAGAGTTCATGAGCAGGGTCAAAATCGGAGCCAAGCAGCTCGCGATGAGGCCCACACTCATCCTCGAAGTGGTCCGAAAGGCTAAGCTCAAAGCTCTTTGGCTTCCAGACCGAAAACGAATCCTGATAGACGAGGACACTCCAGACCTAAAGAAGCGTCATGCGGAAAGCCATGAAATAATACACGGTATTACGCCCCACCACGGCCCGTTTCTGTATGGTGATGATGGAGAGACGTTGCGCCATTCCTGTCATGAGAAGCTCGAAGCCGAGGCGAATTTCGGATCGGGACAATTGTTGTTCCTGCGGACTCGCTTCATCGAGGAATCCCAAGACCTTCCTTTGACAATAGATACAGCTCGAACCCTGGCAAGAACATTCGGAAATACCATCACTATGACCCTGTGGCGACTTGTCGAAGAAGCACATAAGGGGGTGCCCACCTTTGCTGTCATCTCCGCGCACCCGAGGCACCCTGCCGCCGAGTTTGACCCGTTAAACCCTTGCCGTTACTTTATCGAGTCTCCGGATTTTCGTCATCGCTTTGGCACCGTGACGGAGGTCGAAGCGTTTAGTATTATACGGAGCTACGCTTCATGGGCTCGTCGAGGTCCTCTCGGGGAGGGCGACGTCGTGCTGGCCGGGCGCGATGGCGACCGGCATCGATTCCACATGGAGACTTTCTTCAATGGCTACGAAGCGCTTACGCTCGGCACTTACCTTGGCCCGGTGCGGCTCCAAGTCGTTGTGCCCAAAAAATTGTCTTCGATGTCCGAATCCATGAGGCAGACCGGCAGAAGAAAGTAGAGGCGGACGCCGTCAAACGAATTGGCGATGCGATGCCCCAACAGCCAGGAGGAACTAAAACACATGGAAAATGAACAGCATGGCCCCGAAAAGGCCGAATCGGAAGTTGAAATCGTCATTATCGAGATCGTGGAGTTGGAGGAGCACGCGAAACATCATCACGACAAGCCTGCGCCTCACGCGAAGCACTATGCGTTCCGCGTCGACAAGGAGCGGATAGTCGTCGACACCCCGACCATCACAGGAGCGGAGATTCTCGCCAGGGTCGGCAAGACCCCCGAGGGCTACAAGCTGTACCAGCACAAACATGGGCATCAGCCAATCCTGATCGCTCCAGATCGGGTCGTAAACCTCCGGGAGCCCGGCGTGGAAAGATTTACAACCATGCCGAGAGACACGACAGAGGGCCGCGACGACCCCTGTCTCCGGCAGGGCTTCCGGCTTCCGGAATCGGACGAGGCATATCTTGATAGCCTTGGCCTTCCCTGGGAAGCCGTCCTTGATCGATCCAGCAGATGGGTCATTATCCATCAGTGGGAAACTCCCGCTGGCTACAACCACGAAAGGGTCACTCTATCCCTTCTGATCCCTGACAACTATTCGGACAGTCAGATTGATATGGTTTACTTTAGGGAGCACCTGGCGCGAACGGATGGGCGGCAGATACCAAATCTTGCAAGCCAGATCATTTGTGGGGTCCAATGGCAGCGCTGGTCCCGGCACCGTACTGCCACGAATCCGTGGCGCATTGGAGTAGACGATATTGCCACGCATCTCACCCTCGTGGATGAATGGCTGCGCCGAGAGTTTGCGAGGGCAGCATGAAGTATGCGCTTCGCATGACGGAAGCCCAGCATAGTGAAGTGCGGGCTCACTTGTTCCCTGATGACGGTAGTGAGGCCATTGCGCTTCTGCTTTGCGGCAGACGTAAGGGAATGGAACGACATATCTTTACGGTTCGCAAGGTCGTCACGGTTCCCTACGACGTTTGTGACCGCCGGCTCGAACGCGTCACCTGGCCAACGGATTTTGTCGACAGACTTCTCGAGGACGCTTATGGGAAGGGCCTTGCCGTCGTGAAGGTTCACAGCCACGCCGCAGATTGTCGCCAGTTTTCTCCGACAGACGACCGATCCGACCGGGCATTGTTTGCGGCCGTGACAAGTCTCCTTGACGATGGGCAGCCGCACGCGAGCTTGATCATGCTCCCCGACGGAGAGTTATTTGGGCGGATCCTGGGTGAAGACGGTAACGCCCTCGCTCCGCTCTCATCCATCATGGTGGTAGGCGACGAACTCCGGATATGGACGGAGTATCCACACCCATGCTCGACGGTAACGGGCTTCGCAATGCGTCATGCACAGGCGTTCGGAAGCGGCACAACCCAGCTTCTTCGAAGTCTCTCCGTTGCCGTTGTCGGATGTTCGGGTACAGGAAGCATCGTCGTCGAGCAGCTTGCGCGCCTTGGCGTTGGACGAACTGTGCTTGTAGATCCGGACACCGTTGAAGAAAAGAATCTCAACCGTATCCTCAATACCGGCAAGGAAGATGCCTATTTGAAGCGCTTAAAGGTGCACGTCATCGCTTCCGCCGTTGCGCGTATGGGTCTCAGGCAGGAGGTGATCCCTCTTTACAAAAACCTGATCACGCCGGATTCGGTAATGCGCGTGGCCGAATGCGATGTCGTCTTCGGCTGTATGGATGGTGTGGAGGGAAGACATGTACTGAACAGGCTCGCCACTTTCTACACGATGCCTTATTTCGACGTCGGGGTGAGGCTTGATGCGGACGGTGCCGGTGGGATAGAACAAATAACAGGCGCAGTACACTATCTCCAGCCGGGCCTGTCGAGCCTCCTTAGCCGAAGCGCTTATGACATGGCCCGCGTAGACGCGGAAGCGATGCGGCGCACAGATCCAGACACGTACCATCGCCAAGTCAAAGAGGGCTACCTGCGAGGGGTAGATGAAGACAGGCCAGCCGTTATCAGCGTCAATATGTTCTTCGCCGCGCTTGCGGTGAACGAATTCCTGGCGCGTTTGCATCCATATCGCAACCAACCCAACAGGGAGTACGCATACGTCGGAGGAAGTCTGTCAGAGATGCAGTTCTATTGTGAGTCGGAAACCACGCTCTGCCAAGTTCTTGAACGGCACGTTGGAAAAGGCGACGTCGTTCCCTTGCTCGAAAGAGCATCGCTCTCATGAAGAAGTTTATTCAGAAAATACGGAAGGTCCTGCATGCGGTTCTGGACGCTTGGATTTGCCGGGGTCGTTTCTGCACAATTACGGTCGCCGAACTTCCGGATTCACTGCAACAGCGCCGCTTTTATGTCATCGGAAATGCTTTGCCTTGGTCTGCGGCGTTTCTTTGTCCGTGCGGCTGCGACGAAGTGATTCACATCAGCTTGTTGCCCAATGACTTGCCGAGTTGGAGCGTCAGTTTCAACCGGAGCAGCCTCCCCACTCTTTCGCCTTCGGTACGGCGAACAAAAGGATGCCGCTCGCACTTTTTTCTACGGGAAGGTTCGATTGTGTGGTGCCGGTCAGGAGACGGAGGGTATGGGAGGGGTATGGGAGGGACGCCCATTGAATTATGACTTTCTCTCCCCTCGGGGCCGTCTTAATCCCCTCTCCTTGCCTCTCATTCAATATCACCAATAACGGGTACTGTCCTAATTTGATTTGGGGAGGGACGGAGTATGGCATGGGGATTGCTTATTTCTTTGTCTTCCCCGAATCTAGTTTCTTAAAACCTCGATGCGTGTTCTTGAGTTCTTTGTGGACTTCTCTAATATCCTGCGCGGATGGAAGTTTTTCTGGAGGGGTTCCGCTCAATTCAATCATCGTCGTTCTTACTTTCTTGCCGACCTCGTGAGCCACTTTTTCAAGGGGCTTCTGACCCTCAGCGCCGGTCATTTTTATTCTCTCATCGGTTTGTGTGATTCTAAAGAGGTTGGCCGCAAGCTCAGCCTTGCCCATAAAATCGAAGATCGCCCTACCTTTCGGGACATCCTTTCTAACTTTTAGGGCATTCAAATTCATGTTGTACATGCCCCGATATCCTTCATTTTGAAAGAAAGCATAGTTTTCGACACCAGCTCGTTTTGCCGTGGAACAAAGGGCTTTTTCTCCGTCAGATATCTCTTCTCTGACTATCACCCTGTCGATGCTTTCGGCCTCTTGGAGGTATCTCTGGAAGCCTTCCGCAAGAGCTGCAAAGTAGGCTTGGGCTTTTGCGACCTGTGGTTTCTTGACGTCCCCATTCATTGCCACCATATAGCAGGCAAAGCGAGTCAATTTATAATCCTTAATCTCTTCTCCGTTTTTGACGCGGCTAACCGGAATGAAGCTATCATCAATGGGTATGTCCAGAGCGTTACAAGCCGTCATAGCCCTACCGAGCGGTCCCGTTCTGAAAGTCTTAAGGTTGTCGTAGCCTAACAGGACTGCGAGATCGGAAGCGTACCAGTAAAAAATGTCATTTTCCTGACCGTAATCTTCGAAGCTTTCCTTTTTCTTATCAAAGTGAAACACGTCTACCGGAATCAGACCTGCCATATTTCCCCCCTATCCTCTCCTATATGAGCTATCATATCATTTCTTAGCCTCACTGACAATCGACGCCCTAACCGCCTTCTCCGGCGAGTCTACCGGAGGAATGTGTAGCACGGCATAGTAACGCCTCTTTGGGAACGAACGAGGGTCAGGTCTTGTTTCTTGCGCAAATCCTCCTTCCTCACGTTTTGTTTTTCTTCTTGCACGCTCCTTCTTGAAATGGGGAGGCATTGGGAACGTTCTTAAGAAAGTAAATATCATTCGTAAGGTACCGTAATCATTGCCATAGTGAACCTTGGGGACGCCCTTCGGATTTTCAGTTTCAGAAGATAGGGCTGACCTGCCGCATCTCCGTCCACCACAGCACCAGCAAAAAGAGCGCTGTGCAACAAGAAAAACAAAATGTGGACAGCAGGAAGAAGCGCTCGCCGGCTCTCCATGACCTATCGTCATTTGTAGACGTCTCCGCGCGGGGCGATGTTTACGACGGCTATGATCCGCTCCTTCTCCAGGATGGAAAAAATGACCCTGTACTTCCCTACTCTTAGCCTGTTAATTCCCTTCAAAGGACCGAGGAGAGGCTTTGCGTCGGGATGCTGCAGGGGTTTTTCGTATGTGGACAGCAGCGCCAATTCCGCTTTGATGCTGTCTTTGGTTGATTTTCTGAGCTTGGCGAGGTACTTTTCTGCTTTCGATGATACCCTAATCGTCCAGTTCCGAGAGATCTTTTCCACCACCTGCTTTTATCTCCTCCACGCCTTCCGTGCATTCCTCGAGGAAGCCGGGTATCGAAAGAAGTTCCATGGTCTCCCGATGACGCTCGATGTACTCAACTGTCATCTCCTCGTATATATCAGTAAGAGATCTGTTCTCATACCCGGCGATCGCTCTTATCAAGCGCAGCTTTTCTTCGGGCAGCCTTAACGTTGTTGCAACCTTCTCTCTTCTCATTAAATGCCTCGCCTCTATTGGGGTGCTTAAATATAAGTTCTCGAAATCTCGGCTAAGCCGGTCCTGATATTATAATGCTTTAACATCATGGCGTCAAATCGCATGGCGTCGAGGCCCTACTACCGCCGCTATGGGGAGGGGGGGGGACGCGCTTCGGATTTTCAGTTTCAGAAGACAGTAAGATCTCTGAGACGTTGTTTCCCG
>CAVTDX010000030.1:0-26713 GCA_963733345.1 uncultured delta proteobacterium | reverse complement strand
GCCTAGTCTATCCTCCCGGAATCAACTCGCCGGCCGCCGAGTTGGAAGAAGCTCTGTAAGGTGGCGGCCGCTTCCGGCGCATTCTACTCGACCCACCTGAGAGGGGACGGCCTGAGGGCCGGCCCAACCCTTGTCGAGTCGCTCGATGAAGCGCTCCGTGTGGCGAGGGCTACCGGCGTCTCTCTTCAGGTCTCCCACCTGGCTGCAAAGTTCCCCAATACGGGTGCGGCCGGCAAAGTGGTCGAGAAGATGGAGGAGGCCAGGCAGGAGGGATTGAAGGTCGGGTGCGACCTGCATCCGTATATGGCTGCGATGACCCATCTGGTTTCTCTCATGCCCCCCTGGTTCTTCGAGGGCGGGACGGAAGAAAGAATGCGAAAACTGAGAGATCGGGGCGAGCGGGCCAGGATCAGGAAGGCGCTTCTGGAACAGTTCGGCCACCTTGGACGGAACGAGTTCTGGTCCAGGACAGAGGCTTTCCTCAGCGATCCTTCTTCGCCTTATAATGGAAAACGGTTGACCGAGCTTGCCGGGACGTCAGAAAAAGACCCAGCCGACGTGCTCCTCGACATGCTGTGCGCCGAGGGGGAAGATCTCTTCAAATCGGTGGCGCTCCATTGGATATACACTCCTGAAGACACCCTGGAGACATTCCTATGGCCGTACTGCATGATCGGAGCGGACGCCGCTTCGACGTCTCTTGAGGCGAGAAAAGAATTGCTCACTCTCCATCCCCGGGCCTGGGGAACTTTCCCCGCCGCAATCCGCCAGTTTGCGAAGGAAGGCGGACACGTGTCGATGGCGGAGATGGTGCGGAGGATGACAACGCTCCCGACTGCCATGATCGGGCTGAAAGACAGAGGGACCCTCGCCGAAGGGATGAAAGCCGATATCGTGATCTTTGACAGCGAAAAGTTTAGGGACAAGTGTACTTACGAGGCGCCGCGGCAATATGCCGAGGGGATGGTCTGGGTCTTCGTGAACGGCGTGCCTGCCATCGCAGAAGGAAGGCATACGGGTCAAAAGGCCGGATCGGTATTGAAAAGGAAATAAGGCGAGAAACATGATGAGATACTCACGGAACGGCGGCAAAGGCTTTATGGAACACACGGGAAGGGGCGGGGAAAAACTATGATCGATGAGTTTAAGTCGGGCAGACCTGAACCCCCCGACACAGGGAACAAGATACGCGAGATAAGGAAGAAAGCCGGCCTCACGATGAAGCAGCTTGCCGATGCGGTGGGCGTGAGCCTCCTTACGATCCAGCGGATAGAAACAGGAAAACTGAGCCCCTCGGTCGTCCTTCTGTCGGAGATCGCATACCGTCTCCGCTATCCCCTGACTGCATTCATTGGCGCCGAGCGGCATGTCGTCGTGCTCAAAGGATGCGAAAAGGACACTATCGAAGGCGGCAGACTCAGCCTCAAGGTCATGGCGCACAGGGGAGAGGTCAGGGACGATATGTCGATCACCATCGGGCGAGGAGACGCGGGCGAGATCATCGAGAGGCACAAGAACGAGGGGTACGAGCTGACCTATATCATCAAAGGGAAAAATATCCTCCGATACGGGAACAAGGAATACTTAGTCGAGGCGGGCGACGTCATATGCCACGACGGGCAGGACTGGCATTCCGTCGCCGCCCTGGAGCCGACAGAGTTCCTGAACATCTATTTTCCGAAGACATAGCCTTTAGCGGGCGCACAATAGGCCCTATATGTCCCATGAGACCCATCGTTCTTTTCAGAGCTTCTTCTTGGTTTTCTTAAATACCTCTATGCCGGCTTTTTCCTCCAGCGGACAGACATATTCGCAGATGCCGCAGCCTATGCACAGATCGTCGACGACATACGGCTTTTTGAGGACAACCGCCTTCCCGTTATAGTCAAGCTCCCTGACCGGTCCGAACCTGATGGCCTTATCCGGGACCGGGCAGTGCTCCTCGCAGACCATGCAGTTCATCTTCTTGGCGTGGGGCAGGCAATGGTTCTTGTCTATCACGGCGAGGCCGATCACGGCCTTTTTCTTTTGGTCAAGGGGCAGCTTCGGTATGGCCCCCGTCGGGCAGACCTGGCCGCAAAGGCTGCAGTTGTATTCGCAGTAGCCCAGCCGCGGCACGACCATGGGCGTGTAGAGGCTGTAGAGGCCTGTCTGAAGGGAGGCGGGATAGAGGGCGCTCCTCAGGCAGACTTTCATGCACTCCCCGCACCTGACGCATTTGTCCAGGAAGTCTTCCTCCCTAAGGACCCCGGGCGGACGCAAAAGCTGCGTCTGCCTTACTGCGGTAGTCTTCCCCAACACGCGGGAGACAAAGAGACCCGATGCGAGCGAGGCGGCGCCCGCCATGAAGACCCTCCTCCCAGGCGAGAAAACGCGGTTTTTTCCGCGCCTCAAAGAGGCGCGGAACCTGACGCGGTCATGGCTGCACATTCTTTGGCAGTCAATGCAGCGGATGCAGTTGCTCTCCTGAAATGAATCCCCGTCGAAGGCGGCCGGGCAATGGTCCCGGCAGTCCCCGCAGTCGGCGCAAAGGCGGACCGGCAGCCTCCTGAAAAAAGAAAGGCGGCCCGTCAGCCCGAGAAGCGTCCCCAGGGGGCAGAGGTTCCTGCACCAGCTCCTGCGCTCGAATTTTTCGAGAACGAGAACGCCCAGGAAAAAGAAGAGAGAGACGAGGGCGAGGGGGTAGAAAGTATCGCGAAAGGGGAGGAGATAACTCTTGAGGAACGTATAGCCCGGATCGAGGTAATCCCTCGAATCGCCTAAAAGGCCATAGAGGCCCGCCCAGCCCTCGCGGCCCAAAAAACCGAGGAGCGGATAGAAGGCGAAGGTCAAAAAGCGGACGAAAATGGCCATCGGGTCCAGCAGACCGGCGAGGTTCATGTTGAAAAGCGCCGCGAAGAGGACGATAAAAAGCACATAGTACTTGAGCCTGCCCTTGAGGAAGGCCGGAGGCTTGCCTTTTTTCATCCTTTTTGAGGCGATGTCGATGACCGAGCCCATCGGGCACATCCAGCCGCAGAAGAACCTGCCGAGCATTGCGGAGCAGACCAAAAGGACTAGGCCGGGCAAAAGAAGGATTGTGAAGGTCTTCGTCGACAAGAGGCTGCTCAAGGCCACGAGGGGGTCCATCCTGAAGAAGCTGTTGAGGGCGACCGATATCTCGTCCTTGCCCCGATAATCGGTCGTCACGAAGAGAAAGAAAAAACATACCAGGAAAAAAACGCGCGAAATGCGGGAAGCATTCAATTTCATAAAAGCTATGCCTTGACTACCTTCACCTTTTCCATATTTATCTCGCCGAGACCCCGTCTGGCCGCGGTCGCCGTGACCGGCACGTCCTGGGGCTTCAGCCCGAACAGGCCCGTCGCGTACGCATCGGCCGCAACGATGTCGGTCGAGGCGATCACCTTGTTGAGGACCCTTACATCTTTAAGGCTCCCCCCGGTGGGGCCGTGGGCGGTGAGGATGCGGGTGGCGTCGATCACTACCAGGCTGCTCTTCACCACGCTGTTCACGTCGGCGAGAGCATCCTCGATCTGCCGGTGGATGTATCCCCTGTCGCCGCCCATGACGCCCATCATGTTCTTCAAACCGAGGGTCAGGCCGGTGAGGGAATGGTGCTTCGCGATGGGGACGTTAATGAAGACGTCTGCCGAAAGGGCGTCGCCGTAAATCTCCCACTCCTTGAGGAAGACCCCTTTCAGGTTTATCTTTTTGTACCGCTCTTCTTCTATGTACCTGACGTCCACATTCTTCAGGTCTTGCAGGGCCGCGCGGATGCCGCTGTTTTCGTAAGTCCTTCTCATATCGTTGCATGGATTGTCGAAAACTTTCACCCTCTTGGCGCCGGCCTTCAGGCAGTCTTCCACGATCGCCTTCACTACGGCCGGATGGGTCGTCGCGGCTTGCTCCGGCCTTCTGTCCCAGCCCATGTTCGGCTTGACTACCACGGTATCGCCGGACTTCACGAACCGGCCGATGCCCCCTACGGCATCGATCGCCTTCCTCGTGACGGCCCCGTAGTCCTGTCCTTCGCCAACAGCGACGACAGAGGGCTCTTTCGCAATAGCCTTTTTCACCAAGAAACGATTCATTACCAGCAGGATGCCTGAAAACTTGATAAATTCTCTTCTATTCATGCTCTAACCTCACGCCGTTGTTGATGAAACATGGCGCGCATATCTCTGCGAACCCGATTGCGCCGTTCGCGCTGCCTTTATTATACGCCCGCGGGGATGCCTATACAACGGGGGTCAATGAACGGAAAGCACGGATATGGTGATCGATCTTGAAGCAGGCGATATGGGGAGACTCTCGTCGATCGCGGTAAACCGCACATCCTTGTAGACTCCTACCTGATCGGCGCCCGGCTTCCAGGAAAAGGCGCCGGAGGCGGGATCGAACGCGGCGCCTCGCGGGAGGTTGGATGCGCTATATTTGAGCCCGGGCCAATCCGTCTCCGTTCCCTTCACGGTAAATTTGATCTGTTCCCCTTGCATTATCGCCATGTTGTCGACATTCTTGAGAATAGGCGACACGGCCTTCCCCTTTTCGTAGCTCATAGACCACGCGAGCGAGATGTCGAGTAAGGAGCGTACCTGGATATCCGTCATCTGGTATTCCTGTTTCCCGACGAAGACCTGATTCCCGTCGGTTTGAAGCCATCGCCATTTATGGTCGATGAGGGCCTGCGCCTGGGCGTGCAGCCCCATCTCCGTCTTGCCGACCACGATCCTCACAGGGTACTTTTCCGCCATGACGGCAGAGGTCAAGAGGGCGCGGTGCCTGCACATCACGGGCAGCCCCTCGGTCGACGCGCACGCGCCAAGAAGAAGGAGTGCGATAAAAGCCAGGAATAGTCTCGATCCTATCATATTCCTAATATCGCAACGCCGGCTCTTCGGATTAATCCCTGGAAATACTCATTGTCGGATGGCGGGAACTACCTATTTTGGGGGTGGGTGAAATTACTTAAGGCGCCGCATAGCCCTTCTGGATGGCGTACTTGACGATGTCGGCCGCCTTCCTGAGGCTCAGTTTTTCCATGATGTTGGCCCGATGGTTTTCTACGGTGCGGGCGCTGATGTGCAGGAGATCGGCAATCTCTCTGCTCGTCTTGCCCTCTGCTATCAGCTTGACCACCTGCCTCTCGCGGACCGTGAGAGGATCGCTCTCGACCGGGCGGCCCTGCCGGACCTGCACGAGGTCGTCGAGGTACTCCTCGGAGATGGTGGGGGAGACGAAGGTCCTGCCCCTGCGCACCTTCTCGATGGCCGAAAAGAGGTCCTTGTCTGCATCTTCCTTGAGCAGGTACCCCTTTGCGCCTGTGGATAGGGCGAGATGGACATATTCGATATCCCTGTGCATGGTGAGCATGAGGATCGCCGCGTTGGGCCGGACGGCCCTGATCTCGCGGATCGCCTCGATGCCCCGCATCCCCGGCATGGAGATGTCGAGGATGACCATATCGGGGTTTACTTGCCTCAGCAGGTTGAGGAGCTTGAGACCATCGTCCGCCTCCCCGACGACCTCCAGGCCTTCGGCGCCTTCCAGGACCATTTTCAGCCCCTGACGGACCAGGACATGGTCGTCGGCCAGCACGATGCGGTATGCCATGATCGGCGCCTTTCTCTTATTCTTTGATCGGAATCCGCACTAGAATGCGGGTCCCCCTGCCCTCCTCTGCCTCGACCGCAAAAGTTCCCCCTATCATCTCCGCCCGCCCCTTCATCGTGGCGATCCCCAGCCCCTTCACCTCAGGGTCGCGCGCCGTCGCGGCCGGATTGAAGCCCCGGCCGTCATCCTCAATGGAGAAGGACGCCATTCCATCGTCTTTTTTCACAATGATGGAGACGTGCGCCGCGTTGGCGTGCTTCCCTATATTGGTCACGGCCTCCTGGACGATCCGGTAGACTGCGGTGTGGGATTCAAGCGCAATCAGTGCATCGATGTCGATGGCGTCGAAGGTCACCCTGACGCCGCGATTTTCGCGAAATCGTTCGCGAGCCTGTGGATGGCGGTAGTGAGCCCGAAATCCTCTAGTATGGACGGACTCAGGTCCCGGGAGATCCTGCGCACGTTTTCCACGACCGCGTCTATGTGCCTCGCGCCCTTTCCGCACGCCTCCTTCAGGAGCTTATGGCCCTTCGGCAGGTTTTTTTCAATGAATCTTAAATCAAGCTTCATCGCGGCGAGGTCCTGCGCCAGCTCGTCGTGAAGCTCACTCGAAAGCCTCTTTCTTTCCGTCTCCTGGGCGGTGAAAATTTGTGCGGAGAGGCGTCGGAGCTGCCTTTCCGATTCCCGCAGCGCGTCCTCTGCCTGCTTGCGTTCGGTAATATCGGTTATCACGGCGAAGCTGCCCTTGAACTGCCCGTGGCTGTCGAAAAGCGGTCTTGCCGACACAATCGCGGTTACCGGCTCTTCGTCTCTTTTCAGGGTTGAGATCTCGTAAGTTCCTCCCTTCCCGGCCGCCCGTTCGGCTGTCTCGCGATCGTAGACGGTGAGACCGCTTTCACCCAGGAAGTCGGTGACCGGCCGGCCGATCAGTTCCTCCCTGGAATATCCCAGCGTCTCGGAAAATCTTTTGTTCACGTAGGTCAAGACGCCCCGCTCGTCATGCACGACCAGGCCTTCATTCATGGTCTCCACCAGGGTGCGGAAGCGCTCTTCACTCTCACGGAGGGCCTCATCCACCTTTTTCCGGTCGGTGATGTCCCGAAGGATGGCCAGCTTGCAGAGAGAGCCGTCGGCATCGGTGAAAGGCGTTTCGAGGATGTCGAATGTCCTGCCCAAGGCGGGGGAATGCCATTCCCGTTGAACGGTCCTCCCTGCAAAGACATTCCCGATCCGACACGACGCGCAGACTCCGTTTTCACCGTGAAGGTATTCGTAGCACCTGCGTTTCTCCGGTGGGCCATGGCGCTTGCGGATGACAGGATTGGCGTAGACCATCTCGTACCGGGAGTTGACGATGTAGACGCCGTCGGACATCGAATCCAGGATCGACTCGAGCTTTTTCCCTTCGAGGTTCAATTCTTCGGTCCGCTCCCGCACACGGGCCTCCAGGGAGTCATGCGATCTGCGGAGAGCATCCTCGGTGCGCCTGCGGGCAGTGATGTCGTGCGCCACATGGACGGAACCCACTATTTCCCCCAGATCATTTTTTAGAGGGGTCGCGGCGACAATGAAGTCGCCCCCCAGACGATCTTCATGCAGTTCCCGGCTATGGGTCTGCCCGTCGGCCATGCTGAGGGCATGGGGGCAGGAGTCGGGCGGTCCTCCGGGCGCATCGTGGACGATCTCGTAGCAGTGAAGCCCGACGCACTGCGCCGGCTCGATTCCGAGTCGCTGCAACATGGCCCTGTTCGCCCGAAGGATACGATGCTCGTTATCGATAATGGCGATCAGATCCGGCACGCTGTCAAAGGTCAGCTCCCATTCTTCCTTAGCCCGGATCAGCGCTTCCCCGGCCGGCCAGCCCTCGGTCATGAGTCAGCCCCCCGTCTTTTGATCTTCTCTATTCGGCGAGTCCGCCTGATCGGCGCCTGCTTACGGTTTGCCGCTTTAGGCCTCTATAAAAATGTAAGGATTTTCACGGCGTTTGCATCCCCTTCGGAGGCCTCTCCACGGGACCGGCAAGAGAGCGCCGATCAGGGCTGCAAACTCAACGGAGTGAACAAAAAATCAGAGGGCCGCCTGATGCTTCAGTTTTTCTATCTTGATCTTGGCGATCCTTCTCCCATGGACCCCGACAACGGTGAGGCGGTAGCCGTCATAGCGAACGATCTCGCCGCCCTTCGCGATCCCCTGAAGCCGGGAGAGGACAAAACCGCCCAGCGTCTCGTATTCGGGAGATTCGGGGAGATCGAGGTCCAGAAGATTGTTCAGGTCGCGAACGGAGTAGGAGCCCTCCACCATGACGGACCCGTCCTTGTTCCTTTCCACGCGGACTTCCACGTCCGTCTCATCCATAATCTCGCCGAATATCTCTTCCATGATGTCTTCGAGGGTGACGATGCCTACGGTAGTGCCGTACTCATCGACGACGATGGCCAGGTGGACGCGCCGCTTCTGCATGTCCTTGAAGAGCGCGCTGATCTTCATCGTGTCGGGGACGAAATAGGCCCTCTTCAGGATCTCCTTCAGCTCGAGGGGACGGTCGAGCCATAGCGTCCGCATCACGTCCTTCTGGTAGACCAAGCCCAGGACTTTGTCGAGATGGTCCCGGTAAACGGGATATCGGGAAAATTCATTCTCGATGATATATCTGACGTTTTCGTCCTGGGGCTTTTCGATGTCCAGGGCATAGATGTTTGGACGAGGGACCATGATCTCCTTCACGGAGCGGTCGACGAACTCGAAGACGCTATGGATCATCTCTTCCTCGGTCCTGTCGAAAACGCCCTTCAGCCGCCCCTCTTCCAGGAGCACCTTGATCTCTTCCTCCCCGATCACCTCGTCGCTTCTCTTCAGACCCAGGACCCTCAGGATCGAAAAGACGGACTTGTTTAGGATCCAGACGGGAATAAAGAGCACTTTCGAGAGCGCTTCAAAGACAGGCAGGAGACGCAGGGCAGCCCTCTCGCGGTAATTGATGCCGATATACTTCGGTACGAGCTCGCCCGCCACCATGATGACGTAGGTGAGCGCGAGGACCACGAGGATGAGGGAGACCGGCTTGGCAAAGGGGCCCGCGTAAGGCACTTTTTGAAGCAGGGGCTCCACGTAGGAGACCGAGATGATGCCGCCGATGGCCGAAGCGAGGGTGCCGACGATTGTGATCCCGATCTGCACGAGGGAAAGGAAGTTTTCGGGCTTTTCGCGCATATGGAAAAGCGCGTTCGCCCTCCTCTCCTTCCCCTCCTTGACCATCTCCTTGATCTTGCTTTTCCGGGCGGAGATGATGGCGAACTCTCCCGCCGAGAATATCCCGTTCAGGATGATGAGAATAGCGATGATCGCTATTGACCAGACGAGGTTGCTCATTGCTGCCTTTTCGGCCCTGCCCGCAGGTCTGCTGCGGAAAGCTCAAACATTACAATGATATTGTACCACTTTTGTCGAAAGAATGCTCGCCGCGCCTTTCTTTCTCCCTCTTCCGCGGCCAAACCGGCAATTACCGGACCCTCTCCCCGGGGCAAAATGCCGAAACCTTATGTTTATCGCATCGGGCTCCTTTTCCAAGCCTTCCGCGAGGAAAAGATGGGAATATCGTTATTTCCCCAGCCTTCCCAATGCGTTCTCTCCCAACGCATCCGCCCCAAGGAACGCCCCCAGCACGAGCTCGGGGCTGAGGTCCGAACAGGAGTTGCGGGTGGGACGCTCCTTGCAGGCGGCCTCGGCAGCCGGCATCAGGTGCTCCGGGGTCCTGTCCGAAATGCCGGCCTGCTCGAGGGTCACGGGCAACCCCACGGCGATGCAGAACTCGATGACCCCGTCGATGTCGGCCTTCGGGTAGTTTTCCAGGACGAGCTGGGCAAGGCATCCGAACGCCACCATTTCCCCGTGCAGGGTCCCTCGGGTCTCCGGCAGCGCGCGCAAGCCCATCTCCATCCCGTGAGCCGCGGCGACGCCGCCGTTCTCGAAGCCGAGCCGCTCAGCAGGATGTTGGCCTCGATCACCCTTTCAACCGCAGGGGTGACGGTGTTCCGGTCAACGGCGAGCTTTGCGCTGATCCCGTATTGCATGAGGGTGTCGTAACACGTCCGTGCGAGGCCGAGACCGGCGGTCGTAGGGAGACCGGCATGCGAGTTCGTCGCGCCGGACTTCGCGCACGCCAGGGCCTCGAACCAGGTTGCGAGGGCGTCGCCCATGCCTGCCACGAAGAATCTCGTGGGCGCTTCGGCGATTACCTTCGAATCGACGAGGACGAGGTCGGGGTTCCTGTTCAGGCGCACAACTACGTCAAGCCGGTGATTCTTGTCGTACATCACGGCCAGGGCGCTGCATGGGGAGTCATTCGACGCCACGGTGGGGATTGTCGCGAGTTTTGAATCGATCTGGGCGAAGACAGCCTTTGCCAGGTCCAGGGCGCTTCCTCCGCCGACGCCTACAACCACATCGGCCCTGAACGCCCGCGCCTTCTCGGAAAGAACATCCGCTTCAGCCCTGTTGCTGGTCCCGGAGAACAACTCGCACTGATACTCTATCGACTTTTCATCGAAACTCGTGCAAATCTGCTTTTCCACCAATGGCCAGGCAAGGGGATCGCTCACGAGAAAGACCCGAGACCCAGGGGAGCGATATACTCCCCTGCCTTTTCGAGGATGCGCGGCGCCTGTATGTACTTGCCCGGTGCGACCATTATTCTGACCATGATTCCCCCTTCTCAGTTTTTCGGCGTTCGGTTGCGCGATGCTGCCCTCAAAGTGCGTCTTACTAACGTCATATGTACACGCCAGGTCGTTGGTACGGGCGCCCCGTGCTCGGTCGTTTTCTTCCTTCCGGTCAACGGCGAGCCTCGCGCCGATTCGGCATTCCGTGAGCGTGTCATAACACGACCGTGCAGGAGTTGTCAAGTTTTAGGCGCCTGATTGCATACCAGACACAATCGCGTCGGGTCAATAATCGCGGACTTTTTTCTTGACAAGCACTTGGTCTGAAGCTAAGATGCATAAACTTGGAGATTCCCCGGAATAGGATGAGACATTACGGCAGTGGAGAGTGGACATAGTCCCCGGATCGTGGGACGACATCCTTAAAGAAGGAACAGTGTGGCTGAAAACAGGGAATGGCTGTAATAAGGAAACCGTTTAGAATAATGTCGGATAAGGCGGGCTGTTTTTTAGAAAACAGCCCGGCCTAAAAAGAGGGCTAAGTGAATATCGCAGGCTTGTTGCAATGCTTCGCAACTCCCAGTCTTCTCGTGACTCAGTTGACGAGCGCAGTGTTGATTGCAATGATCCTTTTCCTGGTGGCTTCGGGGGTCTCGCTGATTTTTGGAGTCCTGGGCATAGCCAATTTTGCCCACGGCTCGTTCTATATGATCGGCGCCTACGTCACCTATACGATAATGTCTACCCTTGGGTATTTCTCGCTGGCCCTTATCCTCGCGCCTATCGCAGTGGGGTTTTTGGGATTGTTGATGGAACGTTTCCTGATCCGTAGGATTTATGGTTCTCCGCACATTTATCAATTCCTTCTCACCTTCGGCTGCCTTCTCATGCTCGACGACGGCGCGAGGTTCATATGGGGATTCGATTACAGGGCTACAAGAACTCCCGCGTTTTTCCAACGACCTCCGCTATTCTTTCTGGGAAGCGCAATCCCCTCTTATTATGTATTTATCATCGCAGTGGCGATTCTGGTTGCGCTGGGTCTCTGGATTGTATTATCCAGAACGGAATTCGGAAAGCTCGTCAACGCCGCAGCTTCCGACTCCGACATGGTTGAATGCCTTGGGATCGATGTTCGCCTGATCTATACCCTGGTCTTCACGGTAGGAGGTCTGCTGGCCGGCTTTGCCGGGTTTTTATCGGCGCCGATGCGGCCGGCGTTGCCCGGAATGGGCTTCTCGATCATCATAGAGTCCTTCATCGTGATGGTTGTCGGCGGCGTGGGCAGCGTTGGAGGAACGCTGCTCGCATGCTTCATGATCGGCTTGTTGCGCGCTTTCGGGGCAATAGCATTCCCCGATTTTGAATTGTTCTTTCCCTTCTTTTTAGTGATAGTAGTGCTGTTGACCCGCCCCTGGGGACTATTTGGAAGCCCATCGGAATAAGGAGAGACAGATAATGAAGCGAATCGGATCCTACTGGCCGTGGATGGCATTTATCGGATTTCTCTTGCTGCTTCCACTGGCTTTTCCAATTCCCTTCGTCATCAACAATACGGTCGAGATCCTCATCGGCGCCTTGTTCGGCGTCAGCCTGAACCTCCTGATAGGCTACACCGGGCTTCTGTCGCTCGGACATAACGCTTTCCTCGGTCTCGGTTCTTACACTGCGGCAATTTTGCTGCGGGAAGCGTCCTTCGGCATCCCGGCAACATTGTTGGGCCTGTTTTTGGCGTCGGGGCTGTTCGCTCTGTTCATGGGATATCTCTGCACGCGCCTCACCAAATTCTACTTTGCCTTCCTGACCCTGGCCTTGAGTCAGATCATTTACATAATCATTGTCAGATGGACGAGCGTCACGGGCGGGTTCCAGGGACTGAAAGGGGGCATTCCCATGCCCGCCTATCCGGTTTTTTGCATGGTCCGTGGACATTGCCCCCAGGCTCCATTTTTACTATTTTACCGTCGTATTGGCGTGCGCGTCTTTCATAGTGTGCAAAGCCGTCGTTGGATCTCCCTTCGGGTGGGTGCTCAGGTGTATTCGCGAGAATGCCTTGAGAGAGCCCAATTCATAGGCATTAATGTGAGAAGATATCAGGTAACCGTATTCGTCATTTCGGGCATGTTCGGGGCGCTGTCCGGAGGCCTTACGGCGCTCAACATCAATGGGAGCTATCCGGACCAGGCAGAATGGATCAGGGGGGCCGACCCGATTTTCATGATCCTGATAGGGGGCATGAACACGTTTTTCGGTCCTGTGCTCGGCGCCGGCGTGATGGTGTTTTTAAACACCGTTCTTACTACCTACACCAGGTTTGCCCCGTTTTTCCTCGGGTTTATTCTGGTCATCCTGGTTACCGTTGTTCGTATGGGAATCCTTGATTATATTGTTCTTAAGAAAAGAGCCTGGGGGAAGATCGCGAATCGGCGGACAATAAAGGGCCTCTTCTTTCGACCGTCTAAATGAGAGGCATCTATCCCATTTTCCGCTCCAGAAAGGGACCGGAGGCCCTAAGAGGAGCGAAAGGCAATGAAAGAGGGAGAGCGTCTGAAACATGAAAGCAGACAGCCAAGAGGAAATAGATTGTGGAGACAATAATCAAATACGGAAGCTGTGAAGAAGTTGTGGACGTCCCGGAGAAGAATCTTGTCGCAGTGGCGGAATGTCCGGGGCAGACGGAAACGCCTTCGGACGGGGGCGACGGGCTAATCAGAGAGGCGCTGAAATCCCCCATCGGCACACCCCCCCTTCGTGAGCTCGCGAGGGGCAAGAAACGGGCCGTCGTCATCGTGAGCGACCACTCGCGCCCCACCCCTTCCCGTCGTCTGCTGCCTTTCGTGCTTGAAGAATTGGCGGCGGGGGGCGTCGGGAAGGAGCAGGCAATAGTCGTAGTGGCTCTGGGCCTCCATAGCCCTCCTACCCCCGAGATGCTTGAGCGTATGCTGGGTCGGGAGCTTCTGGGTTCCCTGTCTGTGCGTTTCCACGACCCCGATAATGAGGAGAACCTTATCGACCTCGGGAAGACGAAGCGGGGCACGCCTGTGACCGTCAATCGAGTCGTTGCGGAAGCGGATATTGTGGTCGGCTTAGGCGTTGCCGAGCCCCACAGGATGTTCGGCTGGAGCGGCGGTGCCAAGAGCATTCTTCCCGGCGTTTCTGCCAGAGATACCGTGAACAGCAACCACGGTCGGGTAGCGACCTGGAAAAACGGGATCGATATGATAGAAGGCAACGATATTAGGGAGGATGCAGAAGAGGCGGCACAGATGGCCGGTCTCTCGTTTATCGTGAATTGTGTGCTCAACAGAGAAAAAGGGATCGTCGGGGTTTTCGCGGGAGATCTCATTGCAGCGCATAGGGCAGCCGTCGCTCTTGGGCGGAGCCTCAACGTTTTCCGTCTGTCGCAACGGGTGGATATCGCCCTGATAAGTCTCGGCGGCCACCCACCAGACCTGGATTTCTACCGGGCTCACGGGAAAGGGATAGCGTCAACCCAGCATGTACTCCGCGACGGAGGGATCCTGATCCTCGCCGCAGGCTGTGAACAGGGCATCGGCGCAGCCGAGTTCCGCGACCTGTTGCGGGGAAGCATGGAGGAGGTCGAGCGGCGGGCCCGCGAGCAGGTCTTTTCTGTGGCCATGAACAAGGCAGAGGATATGGTGCGGTTTTTGAGAAGGGCCAGGCTATTTCTTGTCTCCCCCGGGCTTTCGTCAGAGGACTTTCCAGGCCTCCCGGTGGAATTTTTCACTACCGCCCGGATGGCTCTCGCCACGGCTCTCTCAGAGCTGGGACATGACGCAGCCATACTCGTGGCGCCCAACGCCTCCGGCCTGATGCTGGCGGCAACGAGGTAAGGAAGGTCCGAATAGGACTGTATTTTGACTTGCCGCTTTTAGGGGTCCGGACGCTCTTCGACAAAATGCTTGACAAAACATTGGCTTCTTACTAATATACACAATTGTTTGTCAATTGACGGTATTTCACCGGGATCGGTTCATGTAGCGATACTAAGCCTCCGGTCCATGAATGTTACTTACATGCGTCCGATCGTGACAGTTGCGGGCCCGCGTTTTTCCGGAAGGGACCGAACAACCTATCAGTGCAGCATCGCCTAAACCATAATGCTTAGCATCGCAACGCCTAAATCGAAAGGGGTCAGAAGGTTGAGCATGAAAAAACTGAACATAATTATCGCCGGCGTCGGCGGACAGGGCAATGTCCTCCTGGAGGAGATCATAGGAGTGAGTGCGATGAAGGAAGGCTATGAGGTGAGAGGAGCGGACACCTTCGGCGCCTCCCAACGGGGCGGATCGGTAGTGAGCCATTTGCGGCTCGGCGAGGATATAGACCTCTGTCTTGTTCCGGAGAAAACGGCGCACATTGTCGTAGGATTGGAGCCTTGCGAGGCTTTACGGGCGGCGAGGGAGCTCATCCGTGAGAATGGTCTGTTAGTATACAATACTTCGCCCATCTTACCGGTCCCTGTAAAAACCGGGGCGGCAACCTACCCTTCCCCCGGGGTCATCACGGGTTTGATGAGGAAGTTGACTCGAAACATAGTATGCCTCGATGCGACTGCTTTATGTAAGGAGAAGGGATCGCCCCGTAGTATTAATATCGCAATGCTGGGGGTTTTGATGGGATTGGAAGCCCTGCCTTTGAGCCTCGATGTGGTCAGGGAAGTGATGCTTGAACTCCTCGGGCATAAATCGGCAGACGCAAATGCGGTGATCTTTGAGACGGGTTTTCGGATAGGTCAGCAGGAAGCAAGGGCTTTTGAGGAATCAGGCGCGGATTTCCGAGAGGTCTTAGCCCGGTATTGAGGATGGTCTACCGGAGGATGGCGCGTCGGATAGGCCAAAGGCTAAAGATCGGGAAAGGGATGAAAGGATAAAGAA
Organism: uncultured delta proteobacterium; assembly: GCA_963733345.1. GTDB lineage: Bacteria > Desulfobacterota > Syntrophorhabdia > Syntrophorhabdales > WCHB1-27 > BOG-1155. Next base: position 11,541 of record CAVTDX010000030.1, on the reverse strand, counting down.
TGAAAAAGCGGACGGAAGAGGATTTCCTTTTAGGCAACGACGCCATAGCGAGGGGGGCGTTGGAGGCGGGCGTCGACTTCGCTGCGGGTTACCCGGGCACCCCCTCGACAGAGATCCTGGAAAACCTCGCCAAGGCGGCAAAAGAATACGGAATGCATGTGGAATGGTCGACAAACGAGAAAGTTGCCTTTGAGCTTGCCATGGGGGCCTCGCTCGCAGGCTTGAGGGCAATGATCACCATGAAACATGCAGGCTTCAATTGGATTGCCGATCCCCTATCGGTTGCGGTTTTGGGAGGCGTCCGGGGCGGCTTGCTCATCGTCACGGCCGACGACCCCGGCTGTCATAGCTCGGCAAATGAGCAGGATAACCGTTTTTACGGCTTATTCTTTAAACTTTTGACTTTAGAGCCGTCCGACCCTCAAGAAGCCAAGGACATGACCAAAGAGGCCTTTTCCCTGTCGGAGAAGACGCAACTGCCCGTGATTTTGAGAAGCGTCACTCGGGTCAGCCACGCCCGATCGAACATCAGACTGGGAGAGATCAGGCCGAGAGAAAGGCATGCATATTTTCAAAAAGACCCGCCGCAGAGATATTTCATATCAGGCAAGAGGTCGGTGAAAGGACATGAGTGGCTGGTGAGCCAACAACCACTACTGGAAGATATAAGCAACAAGATACCCTTTAATAAGGTCTTTTCGAAGGAAGGCGCCAAATGCATCGTGGCGTCGGGTGTTGCATACAGTTACGTTAAGGATGCTCTCGCTCTCTTGAAATTGGAAGGACCGACCATTTTGAAATTGGGCTGCGTTTATCCTCTCCCGAAATCTCTCGTGAAGGAAGCCCTCTCAGGCAAAGAAGCCGTACTTGTCGTAGAGGAAGGGAGTCCCTTTGTCGAACTTCAGCTGAAGGCTCTCGCTTGTGATTTGGGCCTTTCAGCGCGTATTTTCGGAAAAATGTCGGGTCATATCGCTGAAGCCGGCGATCTGAATGTGATCACATTGGCCAGGGCCTTGGCCGCGTTCCTGGGACAGAGATTCACCCAGTCATATTCCACGAAAGAAATTGCGACTCCGGATATCCTCCCCATACGAACACAGACCTTTTGTCCCGGCTGCCCTCATAATGCCCTTGCATTCGCAGTAAAGGACATCATCCGGAAAAGGGGGCGCGAGCCTTTTGTGGGGCTCGATATCGGCTGTTACGCCCTTATGTCCGGCGCCCCGTATCAACTGGGAGATTTGAAATACAGCATGGGATCCGGGATCGGCGTCGCCTCAGGCATGTCGAAAGCCCTGGGAGAGAAGACTGTCGCATTCATCGGAGATGGGACGTTCTTTCATGCCGGAATTCCTGAATTGATAAATTCTGTCTACAATAAAAGCAACATTACGATCATCATCTCCGATAACGGCACCACCGGCATGACAGGAGGCCAGGCCAATCCCGGAACAGGGATGACCCTTGCCGAGGGGCCAACAAACAAGTTGTCCCTGGAAAGGCTGGTGGAGGCGTGCGGGGTCGACTTCGTCCGGACTACCGACCCTTACGATGTTGAAAAGACGAAGAAGATAGTGGAGGAAGCCCTCGACTACGAGGGCGTAAGCGTCGTCGTCTCGATCAGGGGCTGCGCCCTGGAAGAGGACCGCGTCGTGCGGCGTATGGGGAAACAGATCTCTGCCTATGAGGTCGACCGGGACAAATGCTTTCTGGCAAGTGCGCCATACTGTCAGGCGACCTGCCCATTGCACGTAGATGCCTCGGGCTACGTCGGTCTCATAAGTGAAGGCAAATTCGATGACGCCCTGAAGTTGATCAGGGAAAAACTTCCCTTCCCCGGAATAATGGCAAGGGTCTGCACTCACCCCTGTGAGGACAAATGCAAGAGGGGGGAATTTGATGAAGCAGTCGCTATTAACGCCCTCAAGAGAAGCGCCGTCGACTACGGAAAAACGGAGGATGAAGGTCTGCCCATTGCCGAAGAAAAAGCCGGAAAGATAGCGATTATCGGAGGTGGGCCGGCCGGCCTCATGGCTGCCTACACTCTCAGGGGAAAAGGGTACGGCGTGACAATATTTGACGCCCTGCCCTTCCTGGGAGGCGCCATGGCGACATGCATACCCGGATACCGGTTGCCCAGGGAGGTCTTGCACGGCGAGATCGAGATTATCGAAAGAATGGGGGTGGAGGTTCGGCTCAATACCCGGGTCGGCGTCGATGTCGAGCTCTCCGACATCAGGAAGAACTTCGACGCCGTTTTCATCGCGACGGGCGCCGGTGCGGCCAGGAAGATCGCCATCGACAACTGGGACGATAGATTGGAAGGATGCATGGATGGAGTCGAGTTTTTGCGCAAAATTAATTCGGGTGAAAGAGTGGAGCCCAAGGATAAGGTCCTAATAATCGGCGGGGGGAGCGTGGCCGTCGATTGCGCACGGAGCGCCTTGAGGCTCGGTTTCAGCGACGTGGCCATTCTGTATAGACGCTCAAAGGCCGAGATGCCCGGCAGGAAGGACGAGATCCATGAGGCGGAGAAGGAAGGAGCAAGGATTGAATTTCTCGCCGCGCCCCGCAGGGTCATCGCCGAGAACGGAAAGGTCGCGGGCGTCGAATTTGTGAGGACGGAATTGGGCGACCCCGATGTGAGCGGGAGAAGACGGCCTATTCCCATAAAAGGCTCTGAATTCATCATTAACACGGATATCGTTTTACTGGCCGCCGGCGAACAGCCCGATTTGACGGTGCTGCACGATGCCGGAGTGAGCGCCGCCGGCGAGGGGCTTATTTGTGTAGATCCTCTCACCCAGGGGACGAATGTTCCCGGCATATTTGCCGGAGGAGACGCGGCAACCGGTCCGCTGACGGTGATCGACGCGCTGGCGGCGGGCAAAAAGGCAGCCATATCCATCGAACGCTATTTGAACGGCGAGGATCTCACGACAGGCAGGGAAACCGAGGGTCCCTTCCAAACAAGTCTGGTTGTGACGCCGAAGGCCGTTATCGCCAAACCAAGGAAGGTCATGCCCACGTTGCCCCTGGAGCAAAGGCAAAGAAACTTCGACGAGGTCGAATTGGGCCTTACAAAGGAAGAAGCCGTGAGCGAAGCTCAACGTTCTCTATCCTGCGAGTGCCATGCGTGCATAAGGTTCTTCAGTTGCGCCGCCATAGGCAAGGAGAATAATCAGACCGTGATCGACAGTTCCGTCTGTGATGGATGTGGGGTCTGCACCTATGTTTGCCCGCAAGGAGCGATCGCAAAAACATGAAGAGGCGCGACCAGACTGAATGCGAACATGAAGCGTACGATGAAACGAATTGTTTTTGGGGTTTTTGCGAAGAGTCTCCCGGGAGGATGCCATGAACAGCGACTATAAGGAAGGGACTATAGCTCCCGAGCAAACCTTCAAAGCCGACAAATATCCTCTGGAAGAGTACCACAGCATAGGAAAACGGGGGCTTACGCGGAGGGACGGGTACGAAAAGGCGGCCGGCAGCGCGATGTACACCGCCGATATGAACATTCCCGGGCAGCTCTGGCTTCGGATCCTTACGTGCCCCTTTCCCAACGCACGGATCAAGACAATGGACACCGCGCAGGCGGAAGCGCTGCCCGGCGTACGGGCCATACTCAGATACGACGATCCCGGGTTGCCGGAGCGGGCAGACATGAGCGGCCACTTCGGCGCAATCGGGATGGAGCCGGTCCTCAATCGGTGCGGGTATTGGCAGGGAATGCCCATGGGAGTGGCCGTGGCGGCTGAAACGGAAGCTATCGCCAATGAAGCGTTGAAGCTCGTCGCGATCGAGTGGGAGGAGCGCCCCTTCAACCTGGACCAGGAAGAGGCGCTGAAACCGGGCGCGCCGCTCACGAACCCCGAAGACCATCCCAACGGCAACTTCCTGTTCCCTTTCAAGCAGATGAAGGCGACCAGGGTCTGGGGCAACCCCGAGGAGGGCTTCAAGGAAGCAGATAAGATCGTAGAGTGGAGGATGAGGAAAGATAGGGAAAACTGGGTAGGCCCGAGCGGCCCAACGGGCTCTTCAGGTGGAACGGCGCTTACCCGGAATTGTGGCTCAAGCACCAGCGCCCCCATATCTCGAAGGGACAGATAGCCCGATATTTCAATGTCGCCATAAGCCAGGTCACGATTCACTGTCTATACCAGGGCGGGAGCTTCGGAGGATGGTCCCAGATGGATCTGAACATGCAGCCGAACATCATCGCCGGGATCATCTCAAAGAAGACCCTCAGGCCGGTGAGATGGCAGTTCACCCGGCGGGAAGACTTCTGCGGGGCAGGGGTGGACAACGCCCGGTACGATGTGAAGGCAGGGTTCAAGACGGACGGCGCGATAACCGCCGTGGCCGCCACATCCTGGTTCGCCCGGGGCGGGTATCTCCATATGGGTCATTTCGTGGAGAATACGAGGGTGCGTCACCTGCTCGAGCAGTCCAACGGCGGCGACTGCAACATCATGCCGGGATCGGCCTTCCGATGCGAGCAGAATATGAATGCCTTTTGCATGGCGGCGGTTTTGAACCGCGTGGCTGAAGCCCTGGGCATGGACCCTACTGAAGTGGCCATCAAGAACGATGGATCCGAAGGCCATGCCATGGCCGAGCTTGGCGACCTCAAGCGCAGACTCGGGTTCCCCGAAAGGGACAGCCTCAAAGAATGTATAGAGGCAGGCAAGAAGGCGATAGGGTGGGATGATAAATGGCATCTGCCGGGTGCAAGGAGGCTTCCCAACGGCAGGATGCACGGAATAGGCTTCACCTTTGCCAACGAGTGGGGCGATTCACAGGGTTCAGGGGCGATCGGAATACGGATCGAACGTGACGACGGATCTGCCCGCATCCTCGGTCAGCGCGGCGACAACGGTTGCGCTGCGGAAACAACCTATTGTCAGATCGCAGCCGACGAGCTGGGGTTCCGCTACGAGCATGTCCATTACCGGCAGTTTGAAGAGGGAGGCTTCGCCCCGATGACGCCGGATGCATCCACCAACCTGGCGGTCAATGGCTATGCGGTCAGGAACGCGGCAAGGCAACTAAAGCAGAAGATCCTCGAGATCGCAACCACGCCCCGGATACCGGAGCGGCCCGACATGGGGTATTATCCGCCCTTTGGCGAGTATAAACCCGAGGATCTGGATATTAAGGATAGCGTCGTATACGTGAAGAAGGACCCTGCGCAGAGGATGACCATGGCGGAACTGGTCGGGCCCGCCTTTCTCTCGGGCAAGATGGACATAGGCTCCACAGAGCCCCTCTTTGCCTATGGATGGCACAACCAGAAAGGCGGCTTAATGGGACTCAGGCCAGTCTTTGTACGACAGGCGCACTTCGTCGAGGTGGAGGTAGATCCTGAAACGGGAGGCATTGAAGTGACCAGGGTCGTCAATGCGAACGATGTGGGCAAGGCAATCAATCCCGAGGCCGTGGAGGGTCAGCAGTACGGCGGCACAGTGATGGGGGTAAGCCGGGCGCGAACAGAGGATACGGTCTATTGTCCTGCAACCGGCGTGGTGCTGAACGGCAACCTCATCGATTACAAGATCAACACGATGCTCGACTGCGGTCCCATCGACACGATAATTATCGAGACGGGAATGGGCTACGGCCCGTACGGGACAGTGGGAGTAGGCGAAGATGTGGCCACTATGGCGCCGGGAGCGTTTTACGCGGCAGTCCACAATGCGATCGGCAAATGGGTCGACATCCCCACCACCCCTGACAGGGTGCTCGAGGCCCTGGGAAGGGTATAGGAGGGAGGGCCGTTCCGGGGTGCGCATGGCGCCGGGAAGGAGCGGGAGGACCACGGCAGATGAACTTTCCGGATTAATAGGGGCAACGACGTGGAAATAGAAATCAGGTTCTGGGGAGGCATCGCCTATTACCTGCCGGAAGTAAGGGGCAAATCCTCTGTGAAGAAATCCGTCGAACCTGGAATGACCGTCCGGGAACTGGTGGACGGCATGAAGCTCCCGAAGGAGTTATCTTTCTTCATCACCGTAAACGGCAGGGTCATCGAGACCGAGTACGCTCTCAGGGACGGCGATAGAGTCGCTCTTTACCCGCCGTTATCAGGAGGATAGGAGCTGTAAGCCGGAGAAAACCGATATCCCGGACCCATCGCGATAATAAGGACACTATGGAAACGCTTCAGAAACAATTACGGGAACAGGATCAAACAATCCGTCCTGCTGCGGACTTTGAGAAATGGAGGAACGATGACCGCCGAGTCTAATTATCAATGTCCATACTGCGTCAGCCGGTTTGAGACCCATGAGGCGCTCAAGGCTCATATAATTGCGGAGCACAGAACAGACCCCTTGCCGAAACCCCACGGCCTCATTGGGCTTACGATCAACGGTCGGTTGTACGAGCACAAAGTTGAGCCGGAATGGACCCTCTACTATCTACTACACGACAAGCTCGGCTTTACCGGCGCCAAACAGATGTGCGACCGAGGCGCCTGCGGATCGTGTACGGTGATCATGAACGGCAAGGCAATTCTTTCATGCATGACCCTCGCGATAGAGTGCGACGGGAAGCGCGTAGAAACGGTAGAGGGCGTTGCGGCGGCCGACCATCCGCTCATTGAGGAATACGTGAAGCACCACTGCATGCAGTGCGGTTATTGTACGCCGGGCTTTGTCGTTACGGCGAAAGCCTTGCTCGACAAGAACCAGGATCCCACAGAGGATGAAATTCGAGAGGCTCTGGGAGGCAATCTCTGTCGATGCGGCACATACCCCCAACATCCAAAAGCGGTGGCGGAAGCAGCTCGCAGACTGCGGGCCGGCCTGGAGGAATAGGAATGGCTGCAAACTTTAGGGAAATGCCAAGCAATCCCATGGAACACGATAAGTACGTTCCCGAAACCTTTACAGTCTTGGGGAAACGCGGCATACCCCGGATAGACGGAGAAAACAAGGCAAGCGGGAAAGCTGTCTACACGAGGGATGTAAACCTGTACGGGATGCTCCACGCGAGATTCCTGACCTCCCCTCATCCAAATGCAAGGATAAGGAGCATGGACACGAGCGAGGCGGAAAAGCTGCCCGGCGTAAGGTTGGTGCTCCGATACGACGACCCGGAAATCGAGGGAAAAAAGGTGGAAAGCTCCCATGGAGCGGAGGATGACGTCCTGGCATCGTGCGCCTACTTCGAGGGACAGCCATTGGGGGTTGTGGTAGCGGCCGACACGGAAGACATTGCCGACGAGGCCCTCAGGCTCGTCAGGGTAGAATGGGAAACGCGCCCCTTTCTGCTGGACGCAAAGGAGGCATTGGCGCCGGACGCCCCTCCCGCCAGACCGGAAAGGCTGGGGAATACCAATCGGCCCCCTTTGTTCATGGTGGGGGCCGTGTTCAAACACGGAAACGTGAAAGAAGGCTTCCAAGAGGCAGAAAAAGTGATCGCCTTCCAGGCGCGACGAAGATATCACGGATGCTCCGATGCGGAACCTTTGAGCGGCGTGAGCCGCTGGGAAGGCGGATGCCTGGAACTCTGGGTGCACCACCAGCACCCCTACGAGCACAAATGGGCCGCGCACCGATGGTTTGATATCCCCATGAGCCGAGTGAAGATTAATTCGCTATACAACGGCGGCATGTTCGGTGGATGGAACTGGATCGACTATAGCATGATTCCTCAGTACGTCAGCGCACTCATTGCAAAGAAAACGGGAAGGCCGGTCAAATGGATTTTTGACCGGCGGCACGATTTTACTTTTGGATCGATGGATGCTATGACGGCCGATTTCGAGGTAGGCGCCAAACTGGATGGAACCATAACCGCGGTCAAGGTACGGACCACCTACGAAAATATGGCGTTTGAGGCGGCCGGACACCTGTTCGAAAATACAAAGATTCCCCACATAGAGTCGGAGACGCAGCTTGCCCAGGTGAATAAGGGACCGTGCCACGCATTGCGGTGCGAGCAATTGCCCGCAAGCTTCTGTTTCACCCACGTCTTCAGCCATGTCGCCGCGGAGCTTGGGATAGACCCTACCGAGGTCGCCCTGAAGAATGACGGCGTCGAGGGCAGGGATATGGCCTATCTCGACGCGTTCAAGAAGACCCACGGCTTTCCGGTGAAGGACAGCCTCAGGGAATGCATCGAGGCGGGTAAGAAAGCGATTCACTGGGATGAGAAACGGCACGCACCCGGCGCCAAAAAACTTCCTAATGGAAAGATGCACGGGATGGGCTTTACGTGGACCCATGAATGGGATGATACGAGGGGCGCCGGGACAGCCGCGCTCATGATCCAGGCCGATGGGTCCGTCAACGTGATCGGGTTCCGGGCAGATGTCGGGGTCAATGCCGAAACCACTTATTGTCAGGTCGTGGCAGAAGAGTTGGGGGTGCCGGTGGAACAGGTGTTTTTCCGCCAGCAGGACGATGTGTATCTGCCTTTGATGACCCCCGACGGCTCCTGCAACCTCGCCATAAACGGTTACGTGATGCAGAAACTGGGAAGGATGGCAAAGCAAAAACTCCTTGAACTCGCGACAACCACGGTCCATTTGATCGAACACGATATTCCGCCGTGTTTTGCCGGGTTGGGGCCTGAAGACCTGGACGTCAAGGACGGCATGGTCTTTGTGAAAGCCGATCCGTCGAACCGCAAGGCCGTTGAGCAGATCGTCAGAGACGTAGGCGGAAGCATCTCGGGGTCAAGAGACTGCGTGAGGATACAGAACACCACGCATCCGCCTGTGTTCGTCTGGGCGTGGCACAGACAGGGCAGATACGGGGTTGAGGAGGGACGACATCGCTTGTGCCGCCAGGCGCACTTCTGCGAGGTGGAAGTCGATACGGAGACAGGCGCGATCGAGGTAACGAAGGTCGTCAACGTCAACGACGTCGGCAAGGCGTTTTCTCCGGAGGCAATAGAAGGTCAGCAGTACGGCGGCACGTACATGGGGATAGGACGCAACAGGATGGAGGAGTTTATCTGGGACCCAAAGACGGGCGTGCTTCTCAACGGGAACCTCCTCGATTACAAATTTGCCGCGATGAACGACATAGGGCCTGTGGACACGCAGATCGTGGAGACGGGAATGGGCTACGGTCCCTACGGCTCGGTTGGCGTAGGGGAGGATGTGGCGACAGTCGCCACCTATTTGCTGGGGAGCGCGGTATTCAACGCCATAGGCAAATGGATCGACGATTATCCGATCACGCCGGATAGAGTCCTCGCTGCGCTGGACAAGGCGTAAAGCAGGGGTTGCCCCGATCGGGGATATCTTAAGGGGCGGAGACATTCTTATGAAGACCGGCATGGGGTGTGGGCCGAACGGATGGCGCCTTCCCGATTACGCCCCGGAAAGTCTTCTTAGGACTCTCGGAAAGACATAGGGAGGGTGGGATGAGACCGTTTTCGCACTTTAGCGCACAGACGATCGACGATGCGGTCCTGATGCTTAGAAGGTACGGGGACAAGGCCCATGTCATCGCCGGGGGCACGGATCTGCTCGGGAAGATGAAGGATCAAGTACTGCCGACATATCCCGAAGCCCTCATAGACATAAAGACTATTCCTGATCTCGACGCCGTCCATATCGAAAATGGAGCGACAAGGATCGGCGCCCTCACGACGCTGGAGACGATCTGCGAAGGATGAGACGATAAAGGCGAGGCACCCGGCGCTAGCCCAGGCTGCGGGCAGGGCGGCTTCCCCTCACCTGAGGGAAATGGGAACGATAGGCGGCAATATCTGTCAGGACATCAGATGCTGGTATTACCGCAACGCGAACAACCGCTTCCCCTGTCTCAGGAAAGGCGGCGGAAGGTGCTATGCCATCGATGGAGACAACCGGTATCACTCCATCTTCGGCGGCAGCGTGGAACAGGGCTGCTACGCGGTACATCCCAGCGATACCGCGCCGGCGCTGATCGTCATGGGCAGTGAGGTGAAAACGACAAAAAGGACGATCCCCATAGACGACGTCTTCGGCGTGAAAGTGCAAAAGACCACAGTCCTGGATTCCGACGAAATAGTGACCGAAATCCTCCTTCCCGCGCCGACGGCCGGAACCAGGAGCGCCTTTCTGAAGTTTGCTTTGAGGACATCGATTGATTTTCCCATAGTAAATTGTGCGACGGCGGCGACCGTTATCGCGGGTAGAGTCGCGGCCGCAAAGATTTGTCTCAACGCAGTCTATGTAACGCCTTATAGGGCGGGTCAAGCAGAGTCATTCCTCGAGGGAAAGGCGCTGGATGATGAAACTATAGAAGCCGCATCCGACATAGCCGTCTCCGCAGCACGGCCCATGAGCCGCAACCGGTATATGGTTCAGATAGCCAGAACGATGGTGAAGAGGACGCTCTTGGCGTGCAGGTGAACCCATATGTGGATCCAATTGAAACTCTATGGAGGGGCTCAAGCAGTATCTCTCCGTTCCTCGTGACCTCATCGAGAAAGGAAAATGGGAGATGCCGGACGGAGCGACCACGGGCGCCATGCTGAAGGCGCTCAACGTCCCTGACGATCTAAGAATCGTGACCGTAGTGAACGGCTCGCACAGCTTTGACAGAGAAACGGTCCTGAAGGACGGGGATATCGTCCTGCTCTACCCTCTGATCGCAGGAGGATAGGGGACCCTCGCCCGACTAAGTAAGGAAGAAGGCGTTCCGGAATAGATCCGGCGCTTGACTTTAATTCGGTTATAGCCTATTCTTCGGTTATAGCCTATTCTTAGTCTCATTTCGCTATTGGGAATCAGGACTGCAAGCGGGACCGGCGGCCAAAAGCCAAGATGTTCGAGAAAGTTCATGTCGTTTACCTACTATGGATCATGGCCGGATAAACCCCAAAAAGGCTTCTATCAAAGCATCAGGCTGAGCGCAAGTAAGGAGGATAACGATGGCGCTGATGAATACGGGGCACGTGGTGGTAGAAGTTCTCAAGGCAGAAGGCGTGAAGTTCGTTTTCGGCCTTCCGGGAGGTCATACGCTCCACATCTACGACGGGCTCTGCAAAAGCCCGGAAATCAGGCACATCCTCGTACGGCACGAGCAAACAGCGGCGAACATGGCAGCCGCCCACGCAAGTCTGACGGGAGAGCCGGGGTCTGCTGCGCGACGGCAGGTCCTGGGGCGACTAATATCGTATCAGGCATCGCCGAGGCCTTCTACGGGGCCCTGCCCGTGATAGCCCTCACTGGCAGGGCTGCGACCCAGCTTTCGCTCAAGGGCGCCGCCCAAGAGGTGGCGCAAGAAAAGATTTTTGCTCCGATCACAAAATGGTCGGTGCGGGTGGAGAGGGCCGAAATGATCCCCGAATCATGCACCAGGCTTTCACGATTGCCCGTTCGGGCAAACCCGGCCCTGTCCTCATCGATATCCCCTGGGACATCTCCTCCCAGTCGATAAACTTCTCCAGCTATGTCCCCGTGGGCAAACCTCCTGCACCGAGGGGGAACTCCGCCTCGGTATCGGCAGCAGTCGATGCCCTCCTTCATGCCCAACGGCCTATCATAGCGGCCGGCGGCGGCACGGTCATGTCGGGCGCCTTCAACGAGTCCCG
>CAVTDX010000029.1:0-5097 GCA_963733345.1 uncultured delta proteobacterium | reverse complement strand
AACGGCAGCTTATCGCGTATGACGTCGAGGGCCTCCAGGAACTTGCCTTCAGCGATCAGGCCCACGTAGTCCCTGACGTTCAGGTTGATTGGGCACCGGCTGACGCAGGGCGGTATTTCCCGGTCTATGGAGTAAGTGGAGGGGATGGCCTGGGGGAAATTGATGTAGGCCCCGCTCCTGCGCGAAAGTCCTTCGTTGTAATCGGCAGAAACTTCGAGGGGACAGTACGGCGCCACAACCCGCACGACGTGCACTTCTCTTTCACGATCCTTCGCGGCCCTCTCTTGACGACGGCAGTGAAGTTGCCGGGCTGACCTTCGAGGGCCACTACCTCGCTGCCCATGAGGAGCTCCACGTTCGCGTTCCGCCCCACCTCCACGAGCTTCGGCGCCATGATGCACATGGAGCAGTCATTGGTCGGGAATGTCTTGTCGAGCTGCGACATCTTGCCGCCGATGTTCGGCTTCTCATCGACCAGGTAGACCTTGAAGCCGGCTTCGACGAGGTTGAGGGAAGCCTCCATCCCCCCGATGCCGCCTCCGATCACCAGTACTTTTCCCACTTTTTCCATGACCGTTGCTACCTCTTTTTGAAGACGGGCTGTCTTGCGTCGAACCCTGCGATCTCTACCGCGTTCCTCTTGACCAGGTCCAGAAGGTGGGCGAAGACGCGCGATCTGTCCATGGCAAGCTGCGCCGAAAGCGACGCAACCGTCTCGTCCTTTATGCTCAAGGCCTCCAATATGCGCGCCTTTTCATGAGCGGATCTCAAGAGCGGGTCGAACACCAGGTCAAACTGGCGCTCGGTAAAGCGCTCCCCGTAAACGTTCCTGTCAAGGAGGAAAGACCTGCGCTCAAGCAATCGCTTCAGCCGCTCGCCCGATTCCGGGTCCTGGGCCTTGATGAAATCGAGCGCTTCTTGCGTCTCAACAGGTTGATCCTGCGTCTCCATGGCCTCACGCCTCCTTGATTTTCTTGCACGCCGGGTCCGCGGGAACGAAGTGGGAGGCCATGCCGGCCATCCGGCCGTAAAGGGCAAGCTCGAACACCTCCGACAAAAAGAGCGTGGGGATCGCGGGCGCAGTGCTTCCGAGGCTCGGCAGCAGGTCGAGGTTCATCTGGCAAAGCGGGCACGGAGTGACGATTGCGTCTGCGCCGGCCTTTATCGCCCGGTCCATGATCCGCTCGGAGAGACGCACGGTCATCTCTTTGTCGGTCAGCGTCTTGGCCGCGCCGCAGCACTCCATCTTGAAAGGCCACGGGAGGACCTGCGCTCCGAGCGCCTGAAGGAGGCCGTCCATGCTGCGGGGGTCCTCCCTGTCGTCAAAGGGCTTCACGCGCATGAGCCGCGTGAGCACGCAGCCGTAATAAGGGACTACCCGCAGGGCGGACAGGTCGAAGCGGCTGCTTTTCGCGATGACGGAGACGCCGACGTGGTCGTCGAGCACTTCGATAATATTCTTTACTTCCACCGAGCCGGTGCATTCGAGAGGCGCCAGTGCGCTGTTCACCCGGTCCTGCAAGGCAAAATCGGCGCGGATCTCGTCGTTGGTGATTTTCGAGCGGCTGTAGCAAGCCGAACAAGGGGCGAAGAAATTGAGATCCTCTTTTTCGGCAAGGGCAAGGTTCCTGGCCACGAGAACGTGGGCGACCTCCTCATCGACCGTGTGGGCAGCCGACGCGCCGCAGCACGACCAGTCGGGAAGCTCCTTGAGCTCGATGCCGTAGGTCGAAAAAACCTTCTGAATGGAGGTCTCGTAGAACTTGCTCCCCGTCTTGAGAGAACAACCGGGATAATACGTGAACGTCGCCATAAGTTCGCACCTCTGCTCCAAATCCTCCCTTTCCCGATTCACCGCGGAGGCTTATATTCTACCACAAATCTCAAGGCTTCCGGCCGAGCCGGCCGAGGGCCGTCCGCAGCCCTTTTCTGTCCTCGATGTTGTGGGGCAGGAGGGCCATCCTGCCCTTTTTCATCATGTCGACGCCCATACGAGTGTCGGAGAAGAAGTCCTTCTTTTTCAGCTTGTAGCGCATGATCGCCTCCAGCTCGTAAAGCCTGCCGTGGCTGCGCACGCTGTTGAGGAATAGGGTGTCGAAGATCCATACGTCCGGCAGCGCTTTCTTCTCGCGGACGGCGATCTTCCGTGCAGTGTCGAAGACGTGGCCGATGTGAATGTCGTTGGGACAGCGTACGCTGCACGTATAGCACTGGAGGCAGGACCAGATGGTCTTCGAGCAGAGGACCTTCTCTCTCTCCCCCAGCATGATGTAGCGGATGACCCGGTGGGGGAGGAGGTCCATCTCCGGCAAGGCGGGACATCCCGTCGTGCACCGGTAGCACTGATAGCAGGCGGATATCCGCTCTTTGCTCTCCTCCTCCATTTGTTTGAGGAAAGTCGCGTCATCCATGGTTACAGCTCAAGCCACGAGTCGGAGTAGAGCGTCTGCCCTATGAGGACCCTGGCCGTCTTCACGTAGTCCGCCTCTTCTTTCGAAAGGCCGGCGAGGCTGACGGCTTCTCCGTCCATCACTTTGTATACGAGGGCCTCGATCTCGGGCCTCCTGCCCTTGGCGATCTCCTGAAGCTCTTTGTCGAAGGCGTCGGCAATGGCCGAGTACATGCCGTAGCGCTTCAAGAAGATGGCGTATGTCTGATTCAGGATGGGACGGAGGTGATTCGGGGCGCCGTTCGAGATGTTCGAGAGGCCGCAGGTAGACTTGCAGGTCGGGGCGATGTCCCCGAGCATCATCATGAACTCCGTGCAGCCCTGGACCTGGATCTGCTGCGTGTTCGTGGGCAGGACTATCGGGTCGATCCACATGTCTTCTTCCGGGATGCCGTACTCGGCAGCCTTGGCCAGGTGCTCGGCGGCGAGCAGGGCGCGTTCGTTCGCATCCCTCGGTATGCCTTCCACGCCCAGGGCGAGGGCGATATAGGAGGCATTATACTTTTTGGCAACCGGCAGGAGGGCGCTCATCCTCTCGGGTCTTGCAGAGATCGAGTTGACGAGGGCTTTCTTCTTACAGACCTTCAGCCCTGCTTCGATGGCCTCGATGTTCGTCGTGTCGAGGCAGAGCGTCGTGTCGGTCACTTCCTGCACTGTCTTGACCACCCACTCCATCAGCTCCGCGCCCGCCTTGCGGGCCGGTCCGAGGTTCAGGTCGATCAGGTCTACCCCTGCCTTGGTCTCCTCCTCCGCCATCTCCCGGATAGGCCCGGGGTTTTTGTCTTTCAGCGCCTGGCCGATCTTTTTCGATATGACATTCAGGTTCTCGCCTATAATCAGCATTGTTCCTCCTCACCTGTTCTTTAGGAAAGCCGGTATGTGGGCGGCCTCACGCGGACCTACCGTGATCTCCCAGCCGGGGAGCTCCTCTTCCAAATCGCCCAGGATGCCCGCGGCGTAGCCGGGGATGATGAGCTTCTTGTGGTTGATCTTCTCCGCGATCCCGCACTTCTTGATGAAGGGACCGACGGTGTCGGCGACGAACTTGCCCGCCGCCCAGGCCGTCATGACCGACAAGCCTTCCGTGTCCATGACGCAGAGCCAGGAGGGGACGCGGGAGTTCTCTATCTCGCCCGTGACGATGAAGTAAGTAAGGGAGAAGTTGCAGGTGACGAGCGCGGGCGACGACGCGTCGGGGTTGTTGATGGGGTAAACGCCCTGCTCGGTCGTCATCGGCCGCTGGGGGTCCGTGTAGATGTTGAGCCGCTCCAGCAAGAGAGGGAAGACGTTCTCGCCTTTGAGGTCGGATAAGACTATGAGGCCTGCGTACTTCGCGATGAAGGCGGAGGCGATGAGGGTCTCCTTCATCGGGTCGTCGGTCATCTCGCACGGCAACGTGATGGTCGGGAAGCCGAAGGGCTTGAAGCGGGACTGAAGGGCCGCTCTCCTGATAATGACCTGGTCGGAGAAGGCTTCCTTCAGCTTGCGCGAGCCGGAGTCGAGTATGATGTCCTTGACGCCCAAAGATGAGAGCTGCTCGCTTAAGGCGGCGAGGCTTTCGAGCCCTTCTCCCTTTGCGGCCAACGGGCAGCCGTACTCTTTCGCAAGGGCGGCCATGGCATCCGCGTTATCCTTCGTGGCCGCGTAGATGAGCGGTTTTTTCTGCTTTGCCGACCTCGAGCGCCTCTTTCATCACCGCGGCGTCTCCCGACATGAGAATAAGGCTAAAGGGGGTCGATGCGGCTTTCTTCACGAGGTCGAGGAAGCGCACTTTGTCGCCGTCCTCTTTAATCGCGACGAGTTCGGGCCTCAGGTTGAGGCCGACGCGCTCGTACTGGAGCTCCGTCAGCGCGGAAAGGCGCCGGTCCACCTCTTTGTCGTCCATGCCGGCCGCTATGAGGACAGCGAGGCCCGGCTTATTGAAGAAGGTCTTCTCGTGGCGGAACATGACGGTCTCGCCGCCGAGCTTCACTGCGTACTCGCCCGTCCCCACCGTGAGCTGCCTGATGGGCGGGGCGCTCGCCTCAGAAAGCTGCGCCTTTGCCTCTTCGGAGAGGGTCGGGCACTTCTCGAGCTCCGCCTTGCCCGCAGCCAACGCCATGGCGAAGGCAAGGCAGGTGGGGGAACCGCACTCCCCGCAGTTGGTCTTGGGAAGAAGCTTGAATATCTGGATGCCTGTGAGTCCCATATCGGTCTCCTTAGTCTTTAAGCTTTTCGCTCCCGACCTCGGGGAGGAGGTTGTTCCGAAGACTGTCAGGCAGGTTTTCTGACTCGGGGTTCATCCTCGGATGCGCTCCTTCCCGGGGTTTCCCCCAGTGGATCCTTGCGCCCTCGTCCCCCCTCACAGCGGCGGGCCCGTGATGGAGTTGCACCATCTTCCCTTTTAAAGCGTGGGCTGCCTTTATCAGTCTTCCCGTTTGCTCACATAATAGACTCCATGGTCAGTGCCGGGTGTCCCTTTTCCGTACAGTAGGCGATCACCTCTTCCTCGGTCGTCGCCACCGTTTCGTCGGCAATCTTGTCGAGAAGGTCGGGCACGCCCAATTCTGCGGCGCGTTTCTTCAGCCTCTCGCCCAGCTCTTCCTTCAGCCTCTTCGGCATCCAGACCATGCGCAGGAGGCCGCCGTCGCCCACAAGGAACTTCTTCT
>CAVTDX010000028.1:0-7432 GCA_963733345.1 uncultured delta proteobacterium | reverse complement strand
GGGTGATATTGTACTTGCTGTGGCCCAGAAAGCCCGGCGACTGGGCGCCGCCGCCGACGGAGCCTGCCAGCGTGGTGAACTTCATCCCGCAGGGGGTCATGCCGCCGTAATCCCTGTCGACAGTCATGACGCCGTTTGCCATGGGCAGCACCGCGGCGATGCACTCGCAGCAGCCGCAGGTCGTCATCGGATCGACCATGAGGCTGTAAAAGCTGACGTCTGTGACCTTCTGTCTGGAAGCCTTAAAGACGAAGTCGTTGGCGCCCTTGAACTTGCCGTAACGTGAATCGAGGACCTCCCCCTTCTGGATGGGCTGGTTCGGCCCCTCCGGGTTGATCTCATAGGAGGCCTTGCAGTCGAGCCAGTTGTAAGCGCCGCAAAGACCCGTCCTCTCGGGGGCGATGACGCAGACATGGTTCGGCGCGAAGGATTGGCACAGCGTGCAGGAATAGAAGGTGTCCGTCGTCTCGTCGGTCATGTTCTCCACCCGGTTGTCCCTGTGGCTATACGAGGCTCGCGCCTTCGCCAGCACTTCCCTGACCTTCTCCTCCTTGGTGTAGATCTTCACCTGGACCTTGTCGAAAATGGCGCCGAAGTCCTGATGATACTTGGCGTAGATGATTTTGCCTATGTCGGCGAGAGAGAAGCCCTTCTCCACCGCCTGCTTCGAGAGGCGAAGCCACGCGATGTCTCTCTGGCCTATGTGCATGATGCCCTGGGCCTGGTTGATCATGTGGTGGTTCTGCCGCTCCAGGATGGGCTCGAAGTCCTCCTGAAAGTTCCTGCCTGCCACCTCTGCCACCATGGCGAAGTGGAGGCGCGTGCCGGGAGCGACATCCTTGACGTCGGGTCCTTCCACCTCGACGCGGCCATCTTCCACCTCTTCCATCCTTTTGGAAGTGGTCCACTCTACGGCGATGGTCTTGCCGCCGCCCATCTCGAGGTAGATGTCCTCGCCCCTGACCCTCTCCCCCTCGAACGCCGGGCCGTAGGAGACGGGGATAGGGACCTTCGAGACCTGGACCTTGAGGCCCCTGACCTCGACCGCCTTCTCCGTGATGTGGGCGTGGGAAACGTTTGAGACCACGTGCTCGTAGGTGCAGATGCCCGTAGGCAGGATCTGGGGAATGGGGGTGTCGGCGATCGTGGGGAAGCCCCAGTTGATGGCGCCCGCGGCGTTCGCGTACCACTCGTCGGTTACGTCGCCGAGGGCCATGACGAAGGCGTAGGTCCTGTCCTTATTGTAAATGAGGTTCTTTCTGAAGTCGCCCGGCTTGATCCCGCCGAAAGCCATGGCCACGCGGCAGGCAAATCCTATAGCGAAGACCGCCTGCGCGATGTCCGGCCCGAACGAGACGAGGCGGGTGGGCCAGCCGATCTGGATGCCGGCCTCGACAAGCTGCTCGGAGAACCTCTTCCCGTTGTACTCGCCGCACATGAAGACGTAGAGGTTCTTCTCCTGGAGCTCCAGGGCGATCTTCGCCGCCGTCTGAGCATCCGGAGCGGCGCCCGCGATGGCCGCGAAGCCGGGCGCAGTGCCGTCGACGAACTCGACGCCCCTCTTCCTGAAGATAAGGTCGGAAGCCGCCCCCAACCAGATGTTCCCATCTGCGGGGTCTTCCCCCTCGACATAGCAGTTCGGGTTTTCGAGATACCTGATCGCTTCAGCGATCTCCTCCACGAAGAAGGTCGCCATGCCGGCGTCCAGCGTGGGGCCCAGGTAGGGCAGGTGGGTCGTCTCCCTGACGGGCGGAGGGATCAGCTTCCTGCAGAGCTCAAAAACGGCCTCGCAGTCGGCGAGCTTGCTGACTGGCATGCCCGTCATGGCATAGATGATGGGGAGATAGTAAGCAGTATTTGGAAAGCCTATCTCCTTGTCCGGTCCGTGCTTCGCGAGGGTCTCCTTGTAGAGTCCCTCCGATCTCTCGAATATCTTCTGCGCCCCTCTTATAGCCGCAGAGCAAATGATCTTTGACATGTCGCCTCCTTCGGAAGAATAGGACCCATAAGACCTGTGAAAATCCTTTTTATGCCATGGCCCTTCTCATAGCCATGTCGAAGAGCACCCTCTCCCTGGCCTTCTCGAGGCCGAGGGCCTTCCTCTTCTTGTCGATGTGAGCGATCATGAGGGAAGCCGCCTTCACGGGGTCCGCCTCGAAGGCCCACATGCCCTTGTACAGGTCCTCGTGCTCCTCGAAGAGGTGCTTCGTCAGGGCGTCGGAGCCGAAGGTGGGCCAGGTCGTGCCGAAGACGGTGAAGACGCCGGAAGCAACGAAATACTGGCCGATGGCCAAGGCCTTTTCGCTCATCCACTCGGGAGCCGCGCCCGCCGCGGGCAAATCGGAGATGTCGTCGCCCAGGCCTCCTTCTTTGACCATTGCCGTTGCCGCGACGAGGATGCGCGAGTTGTCGACGCAGGCGCCCATGTGGAGGACAGGGGGATGCCCACGGTCTCGCACACCTCGGCGAGACCGGCGCCCGCATAGACCTTCGCGGCTTCAGGGGTCAGGAGGCCCGCCTTGCCGCACGCCATGGCCGAGCAGCCCGTGGAGAGGACGATCACGTCGTTCTTAAGCAGCTCCTTGATCATCTCCAGGTGGCCCTGGTCGTGGGGCGTCCTCACGTTGTTGCAGCCCACGACGCCCGCGACTCCCCTGATGCGGCCGTTGATGATGTTGTCGTTGAGCGGCTTGTAGCTTGCCCTGAAGATGCCGCCCAGAAGGTAGTTGATCGTCTCATGGGAGAAGCCGACGACGCCGTCCTGCGAGTATTGAGGGATAGCGACGTTGTGGCGCCTTTTCGGGTAGTTCTCGATAGCCATCTTCAGGATCTTCTTTGCCGTGTCGAGGCCCGTCTCGGGGTGAAACTCGATGTGCTCGGCCCCTTCTATCTTGGCCCTGTCGGATGTGGTAATGAGCTTCGTGTGGAAGCACTCCGCAACGTCCTTGAGCCCCTGCATCTCGCACTGGACGTCGACCGTCATCACTTCGACGGCGCCCGTCACGAGGGCAAGCTCCTGCTGGAGGAAGTTTCCCGCTACGGGGACGCCGTGGCGCATGAGCACTTCGTTCGCGGAGCAGCACATGCCGGCGAGGTTGATCCCTTTCGCGCCTGCCTTCTCGGCAAGCTGCTTCATCTCGGGGTCGCGGGAGGCGGTAACCAGGAGCTCGGGAAGGAGCGGCTCGTGGCCATGGACGACGACGTTGACCTGGTCTTCCTTGAGGACGCCCAGGTTGAAGGTGCCAAGGACGGGCACGGGCGTGCCGAACATGATGTCCTGGAGGTCGGTCGAGATCATGGAGCCGGACCAGCCGTCCGCTAGGGCGCATCTGGTAGCCTGGGCCATCAGGTGCTTATAGTCCTGGTCGACGCCCATGTGGGTGCGGTGCATCACCTCGACGACTTCCCTGTCGATGCCCCGGGGGACGACGCCGTGCTTCCTCCAGATCTCCTGTCTCTTGAGGGGCGCTTTCTTGATGTAGGCGGCCTCTCCGTGCTGCCTACCGAACTCGGCGAGGGCCTTCTCGCCGACCTCTATGGCGATCTCTTTGGCGTCTCGCCCTTCGATGGGGACGCCGAAGTCGAGGGCCACCTCCGTGAGCTTCACCTCGTCCTTTATCGTGAAGCCCTGGGCCTCGCCCTTGGCCGCCTTCAGGAAGGTCTCCACGACCTCCCGGGCATGGTCGGAGTGAGACGCGGTGCCCGCGGCGATCTTCCGGGCGAAGTTCCTCGCCACGACCGTGTCGGCGGTGGCGCCGCAGACGCCGGTCCGTTTTTTCTCATCGCCCTTCTTCGACCGCGGCATCCTGCACGGCCCCATGGCGCATATCTTACAGCAGCTCTCCTCCACCCCTATGGGGCAGGGCTTCAGGTCATCCGCCCTGGTGAAGGCGGTCGAGATATTCTCTTTCTCCGCCTTGTCGAGGGTCTCGATGGTCGCCTTATCGACGCTCCGTATCTTTTCTTCTGACATTGGTTCCCCCTTATGCAATTTGTGGGGCTTGCCGTCGCCCCCTCTTAGCGGCAAAGCCGCAAGATCTCCCCTGCGTTCTCTCGCCTTAGGCAGCAAGTTCCCCGAATATCTGGCTCGCATAGGAGATGGAATCCGGGTGTCTCATTATGAGCAAGTCGGCGCCTGCGATCGCGAGGGTCACAGCGGCAACCGATTCCATCAGGACAGCCCTCTTCTTCGGGTCGCCCAGCTTCGGGTTGTCCTCTTGTCTGGTTTTTGCCTCTTTCGTTTTCCACACCTCGTTCCCGAGGTTGCAGATGATCGGCGTCTGGAGCTTCACGTCCTCCTGGGTGAGAGCGGCCATGCGGTCCCGCTCGATCACCGAGTAGGAGTATTCGAGGCCGTAGCCCAAGCCGCCTGTCGTGGGGTCGATGAGGAGACGGCCCTCGGGCACGCCGAGGTTCCCGAGGAGGATGTTGAGCTGTTTCGCGAGGTTCACGTCTATGGGCGTCGAAGCGATGACCACCTGGTTGTAGCCGATGGCCATGGCGCCGATCTGTTTGTAGTTCTTCTCCGTGACGGGGCCCAGCGCGATCCTCTTCCCTTCGCATACCTCAGCCGCGCGGCGCAGCAGAGCCGCATCCTTCTCGTCGTTTGCGCAGCCCCATACTATGAGGGGTACGGAAATCGCGTCGGAGACGGCCTTCACGGTAGAAACGACATCCTCGACGGCCCTGTTCATGCCGTTCGGGTCGGCGCTCTTCAGGAGAAGGGCGATCATCCCGGCGCCGTACTTCTCAACGGCCTTCTTCGCCCACGCGGCGGGATCATTGATCACGTCCCTATAGGGCTCGACGGCCCAGTCGGGCCAGTCCTCCGGCGCATAGTCCCACACCTCGAAAGCGATTTTCGGAGGGTTCGGCATCGCGCCTTCGAAGGTGTAGAAGGGGTAGCAGGACTCGCCCCCCGCGGTGACGGCGGAGGCGCCGCTCCCGATAGTCACTTGCTTGATAGTTCCGGAATAGGTAATTGTGGGTATCGCAAAACTCATGGATTGCCTCCATAGCATTCTATAGGTCGTATAGGCCCTATACGACCTATGCTCTCGGCCTTTGCGTTCTTTACGCTTCCTGCTTCCTCTTCTCGCTGCCGAACCAGTCGGTGCTGTACCAGTACCGCAGCGCGGTCTTCAGGTAGCCCAGCCGCTCATTCTCCGATGCGAGCTTCTTTGTCCAGTCCGCCCTTCCTTCAGGCTTGCCCGGCTCATACGTGGGGCCCAGCACCTTCACTTTCTTGCCTTCAAAGTCTTCCTTTTCTTCATACGTGTAGTCCGCCATGGGCATCCTCCTTAGATAACTCCTCCAGCTACTTTTGCCGCCTTCACCGTGTTGAGCATCAGCATGGTGATCGTCATCGGGCCGACCCCCCCGGGCACGGGCGTGATCAGGGAAGCCTTCTCCTTCACTCCATCGAAGTCCACATCGCCTGACAGCTTGGCCTTTCCCTCCGGGGTCATGCCGATCCGGTTGACGCCCACATCTATCACCACCACACCCTCTTTCACCATATCCGCGGTAATAGCCTTCGGCCTACCTGCCGCAACGATCAGGATGTCGGCCCTTTTCGTATGAAAGGCCATATCCCTCGTTGCCGTATGGCAGATGGTGACCGTGGCGTTTGCGCCCTTTGCCTTCTGGAGCAGCATGTTGGCGATCGGCTTGCCCACGATGTTGCTCCTTCCCACTACAACGACCTCCGCGCCGTCCGTCTTGACCCCGCTCCTCACGAGGAGCTGCTGGATCCCGTAAGGCGTGCACGGATAATAGTTGGCCTCCCCGATGACGAGCTTGCCGACGTTCACGGGATGAAAAGCGTCTACGTCCTTATTCGGATCGATCGCGTAGAGCACCCTCGTCTCGTTTACGTGCTTCGGCAGAGGAAGCTGAACCAGTATACCATGGATCTTCGGGTCTTTGTTGTACCCGTCGATGAGGGCCAGGAGCGCCTCTTCCGCAAGGTCTGCCGGCTGGCTGTCCTGAATGGAATAAAAACCGAGGTCCTTCGAGGTCTTCTGCTTGGCGGTGACATAGCTGACCGAAGCCGGGTTCTCGCCAACGAGGATGGTGACAAGGCCCGGCACGAGATTGTGCTGCTCCTTCAGCCGCACCACGTCCTGTCTGATCTCTTCCCTGATCTCTGCTGCGATCTGAGTCCCGCTGATAATCTTTGCGGCCATAGCTGCTCCTTTCTTTTCGGTTTTTTTACTGCGCAAGGCATTGCGAACAGCCCCGCGCCGCATGTAAGACGCCTTTTGGCTTAAAAGAACGCCGAAAGGCGTCTTACATGCGATTACTCTCTAGAACATCCCCGTTACCCTGCCCGTGTTCACATCCACGTCGATCCTTCTGAAAGCCGGGTCGGAGCTGGTGCCCGGCATCAGGCTGATCGCCCCGGTCACGGGACATAGGAACTTTGCGCCGGAAAAGATGAGGACATCTCTCACGGGCAGCACCCAGCCGGTGGGCACGCCCTTAAGAGTAGGATCGTGGGTCAGGCTCAAGTGGGTCTTGACCATCATGGTGTAGTAGTCTTTCTTGTCCGGGTCCGCCTCGAAGGCCTTCGCCTTGGCCTCTGCCTCGGGCGACCACGAGACTCCATCGGCGCCGTAGACGTTCTTCGCGATCGTCTCAACCCTCTGTCGGAGCGGCATTTCAAGGGGATAGAGGAACTTGAAATCCGATTTTTCTTCGCACGCGTCGTGCACGGCGTCGGCAAGCTCCAGCGCCCCGTCGCCGCCGTTCAGCCAGTGCGTCGACACCGCCACCCTGGCGCCTTCCGCTTCGGCAAGCCTGCGGAGTAATGCGATCTCGTCCTTGGTATCCGTGTGGAACCAGTTGATGCAGACGACGGGCTTCATCCCCGACTGTTTTATGGTCTTTATGTGTTGGACCATGTTGGCCGCGCCTTTTTCCAGCAGACCCAGGTTCTCCTTCTTATATTCCTCGGGCAGGGGCAGGCCCGGCGCGACTCGCGGTCCGCCGCCGTGCATCTTTAGGGCGCGTATCGTCGTCGTGAGGACGGAGACGTTCGGCTTGAGCCCGCTGATCCTCGACTTCACGTTCCAGAACTTCTCGAAGCCGATGTCCGCGGCAAATCCGCTCTCCGTCACGTTGTAGTCAAAAAGCTTCAGGGCCACGCGGTCGGCGATGATCGAGGATTGCCCGACGGCGATGTTCGCGAAAGGCCCCGCGTGGACGACTAAACGGGCTGCCCCTCGACTGTCTGCAGGAGGCTGGGGTTGACGCTCTCCCTCATGAACGCCGTCATGGCGCCGGCCACAGGGCCGTCTTGCCCGCACTATAAGCCTCGTTAAGCGCGGCGTTCTTCTTCATGCTTTCCGAGCGCTTCTTATACAGTTCCTCGAGCTTCTGCTTATCCTCGGCGCTCATGCCGCGCTCTTGGTCCTTGCTGAGGTTGCCG
>CAVTDX010000027.1:0-35697 GCA_963733345.1 uncultured delta proteobacterium | reverse complement strand
GGCGCCATCCACCACTCCAAGCAACCTCCACTTTTCAAAGCGGAATTTTCAGTAATTGAGAGGCAGATCGATTCGGAATTTCC
This sequence comes from uncultured delta proteobacterium, assembly GCA_963733345.1. Lineage (GTDB taxonomy): Bacteria > Desulfobacterota > Syntrophorhabdia > Syntrophorhabdales > WCHB1-27 > BOG-1155. Next base: position 35,614 of record CAVTDX010000027.1, on the reverse strand, counting down.
CGACCCCAAGATACCTTATAAATCATATCCTGTCGGGCATCACAGCGCCGCTGATCGAGGTGTTTCCACAGTTGGAGAAAGCATACATGAGCGGACACTGTAGCTGGCCTTTTTCCTATGGCGGAGTCTCCTACGGGGAGCGCCCGCTGAAAGTAATGGAGCCAACGGGGATTCTTCAGCGAGTTCCAAAGAGCACACCCGCTCTTCGGGTTGTCCGCCGCTATGAACAAGACCGCCACCTGTTCCGCAGTTTCAGCTACAATCCCGCCGACAAGCGCCAGCCGCCCGTAAATGGCATCCCTGAGACATCGTGGAGATCGACCGGGGGCGGCTGCTCTCCTTTGCCTGTGATTACCCTACCTATCTGGAGCGCAGGCAGGCCCTGCTGGAGGCTGAAGAGAAGCAGCGGCAAGATTTCGACAAGAAGCTCGCCAGGGAGGAGACCTGGATCAGGCAAGGAGTCAGGGCACGCCGGACCCGCAACGAGGGCAGAGCACGGGCATTGGCGCAGATGCGCCAGGAGCGGGCGCTCAGACAGGAACAGGAAGGTCTCTCGCGGCTCGTCATTCGGGAGGCGGAACGGAGCGGACGGGTCGTTGTCGATGCTGACGCCGTCTCCTTTTCCTGGGACGACAAGAAAGTTTTCAGTGCTTTCTCCACCACTATCATCCACGGCGACAAGGTGGGCATTATCGGACCTAACGGGTGCGGCAAGACCACTCTCCTCAAAGTGCTGCTGGGCGAAGCTCAAGCCTCAACAGGGGAAAATCCGTCTGGGCGCAGGAATCAAGACCGCCTATTTCGATCAGCTCCGTGAACAGCTCGATGAGAATAAGACGCTCAGGGAAAATATAGCGGACGGCAACGATGCGATTATCATGGGCGATGCCTCACGTCATGTCGTCGGTTATCTTCAGGATTTTCTTTTTTCACCCGAGCGGATCATGTCGCCCGTCCGCACCCTCTAGGCGGCGAGCGCAATCGCCTCCTCCTGGCGAAGCTCTTCGCCGCGTCATCGAATGTGCTCGTCCTTGATGAGCCGACCAACGACCTTGACGCCGAAACGCTCGAGTTGCTCGAAGACCAGCTTCTCCACTATAAGGGCACGGTCCTGTTGGTCAGCCACGACCGTGAATTTCTCAATAACGTGGCGACATCCACGATTGTATTTGAGGGCGAGGGACAGTTGCGGGAATATGTTGGGGGCTACGACGACTGGCTCAGGCAGGGCAAGCTATCCGGCGGGCCGTCAAAATCGACGGCGTCAAAGGCGCCGGTGCGGAAAAGTGAAAAGGCGCCGAAGGAGAAACAGAAGCTTTCCTACAAAGAGTCCCGGGAGCTTGAAGCGCTGCCGCAGACCATTGAAGCCCTGGAAGAGGAGAAACGGCGTCTGACGGCAGCGCTGAATTCTCCCGAATTCTATGCAGGCTACGACGCGGCCAAACTAAAGGCGGCCAACGACCGGCTGGAGGCCCTGGAAAAGGGACTGGATGAAGCCTATCACCGGTGGGACGAGCTGGAGACTTTGCGTACGAAACTCGGGAATGTTGCCGGAAGTCGGGTCGACTTCCATCCGCCCGATAAACTTGGCGTAGTTCTTATTGCCCGGGAAGTGAAGAGATGACGAGAACGGCCGCGATACCCCTTCATTGCGAGATACGGATCAGGAAGCTGCCGGGGCAGCGGGCTTATCTTATCACGCCGATGTCGTATCCGAGCTCTGCTTCTTTTTGTCTCAGCCTGGCGATGGCTTTTCTGAAACGCAGGTATCTCTTCCCGGCCTCGAGGATCAGAAGAACGCCGAGGATAATGAAAAATGCGCCGACAAGAAAATAGAAAAAGCCCGCGAGGAACTTCATTATCAGGAGACCGGCGGAGCTAAACGCGAGGCCCGTTTGCATATAAGAGTGCATGGTCCTTTCCCTCGAAAGAAGGGTTTGTTCCTGGGCGAGAACGATGATGATATCATCCTTCTTCTCCATAGCGAACGTCGCCTCCGGTTAAGGAAGTGTACAAAAAATGTCCTCCGGCGTCAATATGAAAACTGCTCGGCAGGCAGACCGGCCGCTCCCCCGTCGCAAGGAACTCTTGAAGACGCTCCCGTGGAACATTATAATAGAATAAAATCAGCGGAGGTGTGCTCATGGCGGTGACGAGGTGGGATCCATTCCGGGAGTTGTTGTCTCTGCAGGAAAGGCTTGACAAGATGTATCAGGACATGGAGAAGACCAGAAAAGAGGAATTTCCGTCAAGCGAATGGACCCCGCCGGTCGATATCTTCGAAGTTGGAAATGTCTTTGTCCTCAAACTCGAAGTGCCCGAAGTGGAGAAGGACAGCATAGATATAAAGATCCATGAGAACGAGCTCACCATCAAGGGGGAAAGAAAGCTGGAGCCGGACGTCCACCCTGATAACTACTACAGGATGGAACGGGGGTACGGCCACTTTGCCAGGTCTTTCACCCTGGCCAAATCGATAGATGCGTCAGGCATCAAGGCCGCCCTCAAGGACGGGATATTACGGGTCGAGCTTCCCAAAAAGGAAGAGGTGAAACCCAAGCAGATCAGGATAGAGGCATAGGTTGGGGGGACATTCCTCGCTAGAGGTGTGTCCCCCCTCCAATCTTGATCCGCTGCCGCGCCTGCTCCAGGTCTGCTTCCGTATCGATGCCCGTCCCTTCATACTCCACGACGATTACCTTGATCCTGTAGCCCGCCTCAAGGCCTCGGAGCTGTTCGAGCGATTCCGCTTCTTCAAGGCGTCCCCTGGGAAGGGATGCAAAAGTTTCGAGAAAGGGGCGGGAGAAGCCGTAGACGCCGATATGTTTGTAAAGGGGGATGGGAACGTTTTTGTGCAGGAAGGGGAGGGGCGCCCTTGAGAAGTAGAGGGCGAAGCCGTTCTTGTCAAGCACGCACTTGACCACGTTCGGGTCCTCGTAGTCCCGGCGGTTGCCGATTATCGAGCAGAGCGTGGCCGTCTCCAGCCGTTCCTGCTCCACCGCCCGGATCAGCGCGTCGATCATGTCTTCCCTGATCTCCGGCTCGTCGCCCTGAAGGTTGACGATCACGTCCGCATCGGTATGCTTTATCGCTTCATAGACGCGGTCCGTGCCGCTCGGGCAATCGGCGGGCGTCATCACCGCAGGCGCGCCGAAAGAGGCGCACAGTTTTTTAATGCGCTCGTCGTCCGTGGCTATCAGGACCTGGTCCTGCAAGGTCGATCTGCACGCCGCCTCGTACACCCACTGGATGATCGGCTTTCCCGCGATCGGCAGCAGCAGCTTTCCCGGAAGCCGGGTCGAGCGAAAGCGGGCGGGTATGACAATGACCCTCTTCACGGCCGCGTTCCGTTCAGGTAGCGTTTCAGAAACCGCCCTGTGTGACTCTCGCGGTTGCGGACAACGTCTTCGGGCCGGCCTTTGGCAATGAGCAGCCGCCCTTGTCCCCTCCTTCCGGCCCCAGGATCGATCAGGTAGTCCGCACACTTGATCACGTCCATGTTGTGCTCTATCACCACCACCGTATTTCCTCTCTCGATAAGCTCGTTGAGGACTGAAAGGAGTTTGTCGATGTCTGCGAAATGGAGGCCCGTCGTCGGCTCGTCAAGGATGTAGAGAGTCTGTCCCGTGTCCCTCTTCGAGAGCTCCCGCGACAGCTTGATCCTCTGGGCCTCGCCGCCCGAAAGCGTCGTGGCCGACTGGCCCAGCCTGATGTACCCGAGCCCCACGTCATTGAGAACCTTCAACCTGCTTTTTATGTGCGGCATGGAATCGAAGAACGCCATGGCCTGGGTGACGGTCATTTCGAGGACCTGAGCGATGTTCTTTCCCTTGTACTCGATCTCCAGGGTGTCCCTGTTGTAGCGACGCCCCTTGCACACGTCGCAGACGACGTAGACGTCGGGAAGGAACTGCATCTCGATCTTGACAAAGCCCTCGCCCGCACAGGTCTCGCAACGCCCGCCCTTCACGTTGAAACTGAACCTGCCCTCTTTGTAGCCCCTGATCCTGGATTCTGGGATCTTCGTGAAAAGCTCTCTAATGAAAGTGAAGATGCCTGTATAGGTAGCAGGGTTAGAGCGCGGGGTCCTGCCGATGGGGGACTGGTCGATATCGATCACCCTGTCTATGGCCTCATAGCCCGTGATGCCTGAAGCAGCCCCGGCCCGCTCTTTGGAGCGATAGAGCTTTTGTTTCAACAACGGGAACAGGGTATCGACGACGAGAGAGCTCTTGCCGGAACCGGAAACCCCGGTGATGCAGGTGAAGCACGCCCAGCGGTATATCGACGTCGATGTTCTTCAGGTTGTGGGACTTGACCCCTTTCAGGCCGATCGCCCCTCTTGGCTTCCTCCGCGCCTCGGGCAGCTCTATCCTCCGCCTGTCGGAGACGTAAAGCCCGGTGATCGACGTCGGCGTCCTTCTTCAGCTCCTCAGGCGTTCCCATGAAGACGAGGTATCCCCCGTTCTCTCCCGCGCCCGGTCCCAGGTCTATGACGTAATCGGCTCGAAGTATGGTGTCGAAATCGTGCTCGACGACGATCACCGTGTTGCCCAGGTCCCTCAGTTTCTGCAAGGTGCCGAGGAGGCGCTCGTTGTCGCGCTGGTGGAGGCCGATGCTCGGCTCATCGAGCACGTAGAGCACGCCGGTGAGACCCGAGCCGATCTGCGTCGCGAGTCTGATCCGCTGGGATTCGCCGGACGACAGGGTGCCCGAGGACCGATCGAGGGAGATGTAGTCGAGGCCGACATCGATGAGGAATTTCAGGCGGGAGACGATCTCCTTCAGGATCGCCCGGCTGATCTCCCGCTCCTTTTCCGGCAGATCGATCTCCATGAAAAACCGGCAGCATTCGGCGACCGTCATCTCCGTGACCTGATAGATGTCGAGACCGCCGAACCGGACCCAGAGCATCTCTTTTTTCAATCGCGCGCCCTTGCAGGCAGGGCAGGGGATGAGGTTGATGTACCGCTCGAACCGTTCCTTTTCCCACGGGGACGCGTTGTTCCATTCCCTTTCCAGCTCTTTTATCACGCCTTCGAAAGGCTTCTTTATGGGCGCGCGACGGCCGACGCCCGTGAAAAACTCGATAGGCGCCCCGTTCGAGCCGCGGAACAGCTCGTCCTGGACATCCGGCGGCAGGTCCTTGAACGGCGCCCGGATGTCTATCTTATAGTGCCTGATCAAAGATTCGAGAAAGGGCATAAAGACGAGGGGGTTCTTGTCGCTCCAGGGCATGATGGCGCCTTCCCGCAACGAGAGCTCCTTATTGGGGACTATCAGGTCCGGGTCGAAATACTCCTTGACGCCCAGACCGAGGCACGTGGGGCAGGCGCCGTACGGGTTGTTGAAGGAAAACATCGCGGGCGTGATCTCCGGATAGTTGACGCCGCACTCCGGGCAGACGAATTTCTCGCTGAAAACAAGGGCATCCTTGCCCGTCTCGACCTTCACGATGCCGCCGGCCTTGCTTAAGGCCAGCTCGACCGCCTCAAAAAGGCGCCTCTCGATGCCCTCCCTGATGGTAAGCCGGTCGACGATCACGTCTATATCGTGTTTCTTGTTCTTATCGATCACTATATGCTCGCTAAGATCGACGACCTTGCCGTTGAGCCTTATCCGGGTGAACCCCTGCTTCCTGAGGTCGTCGATCTCCTTGCGGTACTCGCCCTTCCTCCCCCTCACGATAGGGGCAAGGACGGAGAGCTGCACGCCCGTCCCAAGGGCGAGAATGCTGTCGACGATCTGCGGCGCGTGCTGGCTCTTGATCTCTTTGCCGCAGCCGTAACAATAGACGTGACCCAGCCGGGCGAAGAGCAGCCTCAGATAATCGTAAATCTCGGTGACGGTTCCGACCGTCGACCGGGGGTTCTTGCTGATGCTTTTCTGTTCGATGCTGATAGCGGGAGAAAGGCCCTCGATGTAATCGACATCCGGTTTTTCCTGGAGCTCCAGGAATTGGCGCGCATAGGAAGAAAGGGACTCGACGTACCTGCGCTGCCCTTCTGCGTAAATGGTGTCGAAGGCGAGGGACGACTTCCCCGAGCCGCTCGGCCCCGTGATAACGGTCATTCTGTTCCTGGGCAGCTCCACGTCGATGTTCTTGAGGTTGTGCTCCCTGGCGCCCTTTATAAAAATGTGGTCCATGATCCTTACCCGGTCTTGATCCTTACCCGGCGGCTTTTCGCCGGCGCCTTATTCGACTGGTCTTTTTTCATCAGGCTAAGGCAGGCCTTCAACCTTAGCTTTTAGGCTTCTTGGGAACAGGGGCCCGGCGCGGGCAAGCGGCAATCGAAAGGCGTCTCCTGTCTCTCAAGGGAATATTTTATCAGAGAAAAACGGCCATTTCAATGCGGCCGGGCGCATTTCGCGCCTGGCTTCGTCATCGCGCTCGCCCCGCGTCCTCATGTACGCAAAATGTACACTCCGGCGCAGGGCGAGCGCGATTCCTCGCCAGTCATCAAAAATCGCTCCGGCCTAGTCTGCGGCCGGGCGCATTTCGCGCCTGGCTTCGTCGCGGGGGCGCGTCGGGGTCCTCACTTGCCGCCCGCCCCCGCGTAACCACCGAGCTTAAAGGGAAACCACCTGAGATGGGGGTGGTGCATCCATCAAAAATCGTCCCGCCCCGGAGAGGCGGGGAGGATGGGAAAGGGCGCAAGGCCGGAGCGTCAGGTTGCGCTTACCGGCGCTTCCTTCAGGGCCTCGTCGCAGACTTTCATGCAGACGGAGCAGGTCGCCCCTGCCTGCCTGTATGAGCTGCATGAGAACTTATTCATCGAATAGGCCATGTCGTCGCCGGGGACCTTTAATGCTTTTGCAGGACAGCTTTCGATACAAGCGCCGCACCCGTTGCAGGAGTCTTCGAAAGCGCGGGACGAAGGCGCCAGGGGCGCTTCCGTGACGACGCAGGCCAGCCTCACGCGCGGGCCGAATTGCCCCGTGATCAGCATGCTGTGCCATCCGATCCTTCCCATACCGGCAAGCTCCGCGACGTGTTTGTACGAGAGGAGCCCTTCGAGAAAACGCTTATCGGTCGGCGCGGCAGCGGGAAGCGGCAGGGAACGGTAGCCGCGCTGCCGGAAATATGCGGCCAGCTCGTGCACGCCCCTGTTGAGCCGCCCGTTCAGGTACTCGGAGTGCACGGGCAGAAGGTCGCTTCCGCGCGCCTCCCCGGCCTCGCCTGCAGGCCTCAGAAGGTCGACGACCTCCCTCCATATCTCCTTGGCGAACACGACGACGGACCGCGCCGTGGGCAGCAGCGGCGAGACTCTCCGCCGCAGCTCCACGGGCGCCGCGTCGTCGACGGCCGTCGCCCCGCGAGGTCGATGTCGAGCCGGTCCTTCATCTCATCGAGAAAACTCCTGTCAATCACTTCCATAAAGCACCCCCTCTTTCCTCGCCTTGCGTGATCGTATCTTCCGTACTCCCGTTTTAATCGGGAACGCCTTATGGATACCACGATCTCTCCATTATGGCAAGCAGACTCGCAAAGATGATGGGGCCAGTCGAAAGTCGAAAGTTGAAAGTCGAGAGGCCGGCCTTTCGCGTACCGTGAACACCGACGGTCGGATCAATAGGCCCAGTACGGCCCGGCGATGCCCAGGGTCGATGTAGTCCCTTCGATGCCTATATAAACGTTTCTGCCGAGGAAGAAGGGAAGCCCCCAGTCGAACTGACCGTCGGGACCCGGTGCCGCAATGTCGGAAAAGACGTTGTTCGAAGAGGACGTGAGGCTGTCGTAGTTGCTTACCTGGAACTGGACTCCGCCCGAGGGTCTTGAAGGATACCCGATGTTCGTGGCCGAGAGGGCGAGGAGGGACGGCGGGTCGAACCACTCGCCCCCATCGCCCGTGGGAATCTGGCTGAGGGAAAGAAGAGGGCGTTCGATCCCGTGTCGAGATAGCCGCTCAAGGATGCGCCGCCGAACTTCGTGGTGAAGTTCCCGTAGTTGGGGTCGTTCGGTTTGCTGTCTGCCGGATAGGCGGTCGCCCCGGAAGCGCTGTTGTTCGCCTGGGTGCCGATCCCGAGGACCAGGTAGCCGTTTGCGGAGACCGACCCGCCGGGAGGGACGCCGGGGAGCATCACTATGACGCCGTTATTGTCGAGAGGAAGGCTCGCGACCGGGTTCTGGACCTGGTCGTCCGGGGGGACCGGGACCGGGGAGCACGCGCCTGCGCTGCACGTAAAGTACTGCCCGTTCTGGGCGCTGTTTGCGCACGTATCGCCGCAGTCCCGGACGAAGAAGCCGAGCCCCAGGCTCCCGTTATATAGGGCGTCGCTCGGACCGGAATACGCGCCCGAGCATGCGTGCCCACTTCCGTGAATGATATCCGATGTGGAAGAGCCGATCACCTGGATCGGGACCTGGACCGCCGGCTCGCTGGAAAGGATGACGCTTGCCGTCTGGACGGGTCCCCATACGGCCGAGCCGTCTCCGTACTCGGTGCACTCGTAAAGCGGAACCGAGCCGACCTGCACCTGGTTTTTGCTTAAGGCGGCGAGGAGCTTCTGAGGCAGGACCTGTTGAAACATTCGCAGCCCGTAGTCTCCCGTATCCAGGAGGATATCGCTCACCGTCTGGCAATCGGACGGGTCGGCCGGATCGCATACCTTCACGCTGACGCAGGGCTTGTTTGGCCACTGGGACAGGGTGGCCGGTGAACATTCGGAGCCGTCGACGGTGATGGCGAGCGCGTTGTAGGCGACGGGGGGCGTCCACGTCTCCGCACTGTTGACGTAGATCCAGTAGCCCGCGCCCGGGCAGAGCTTGAAGGTGCTGGGCTGGGCGCCGTTCGTTGGGTCGTAGGACTCCCAGCCCTGGGAGGGATAGCCCCACACGGTCTGGAGGTCTCCCGGTGGCAGGCCGGAGAAGGCAGTCGAAGGCGCCGCGCATAAAGCCCCGTCGTAGCCCACCAGGTTCCATCCAGAGCCGAGTTGAATCGAAGATGAAGGGGTAGACCCCGAGACGTAGAGCTTATTTTTCGCGGCCGTCTTTATCCAGTACCCCACTCCCGCCTGCATGGTCGTAAGCGTGCTCCCGGCTGAGTCGTTGGGGTCGTAGACCTTCCATGCCCCGTCGGCGGGATAGGCCCAGACCACCTCATAGGCGCCCTGGATGCCCGAGAGCACCGAGGCGATGGCCGTGTCGGCCGGCCGCAAAGGCAGGGAGACGAGGTTCCAGCCGGGGAGGAGAGATATTGAGTCGATCGGCTGGGCGCCTGCAACGGCGCCCGCGAGGAAGAGTATGATCGCTGCCGCAGAGAATAGGTTTACAAGATTTTTCAACGCGCTGCCCGTCCCACCTCTTTTTCTTTGTCGCATATTTTGCGGAAAATCGCAACAATATATCCGTCGGCTTCTTCATCAGGTTCCATTCCCATCCGGGAAACCCCTCAAGCGGGGTCTCAAAAAGCGAGGCGCGCAAAGCGCCCGGCACACTTGATTTATCGGGGGGTTTCAGGGTACATTAGGACATGCCAGCCTCCGGCCAGCAGCTCTTGATAAACGTCCCCTACGAGATGGTGCGGGCGAACCTGGAGAGGATTACGGCCCTCCGGGTGGGCGTCGAGGTCTACGTGAACAACGAGGCGGTCCTGGAGATAGACCGGCAGGATGCCCGTCAACTGGGCCTGGAGCTTGAAGAGCGCGCCATTGCCTGTACGGTCCACGCGCCGTATATGGACCTGAGCCCCGGCGGCGTCGATAAAGAGATAAGGCGCATCAGCCTGGAAAAGCTCAAAAAAAGCGTCGAAATAGCGCGCATTCTGGGCGCGCGGGGCGTGGTCTGCCACGGCGGATACGACAAATGGCGCTTCGGCGGCGAAGAAGAGCGCTGGCTCCAAAACAGCATAGATACGTGGACCGAAGCGCTTAAGGCGTCGGGCGACCTCCCGCTCGTGATAGAGAATGTCTTCGAGGAGACGCCCTCGACGATCATCGCCCTGCTCGACCGTTTTAAGGAAGAGAACCTCTGGTTTTGCTTCGATACGGGCCATTTCAACCTCTTCAGCACGCTGTCGCTCGGCGAATGGCTAATGCCGCTCAGGAAGAGCCTCAGGGAGCTCCATATCCATGACAACCACGGGAAGAGCGACGAACACCTGCCCGTGGGGCGCGGTACATTTCCTTTCAGGGAGTTGAAAGCCCTGCTGAAGGGCCTGGACGCCCTGTTCCTCGCCGCGGAGACCCCCGACGAATCTTCCGCGATTGACGTGATAAAGGCTGCAAAGGAGTTCTTGTCCTGATATGGCGGTGAGAATCGAAGTTGCCTACAGAGAAGGCGTCAAAGACGCACCCGGCGAAAAGCTAAAGAGTCGCATCAAGGCCGAGCTTGGCAGGAGCGTCTCTGTCCGGACGGCTGATGTCTACACGATAGATGCGGACCTGGACCCCGAGGCCGTTGAAATCCTGAGGACCGACGCATTTATCGACCCTGTGCTTCAGATCGGCTTCAGCCGGACCGCCTTCTTATCCGACGCCGATTGGGTGGTCGAGATAGGTTTTAAGCCGGGGGTCACCGACAACCTGGGAAGAACGGCGAAAGAGGTGATCGAGGCGGCCGCACAATATGCGTTCCGGGAAGGCGAGGGCGTCTACACCTCGAAGATGTACTTTATCAAAGGGCCTCTCTCCCGGGAAGACGTCGTGGGCATCGCGGAAGGCATACTCGCGAACACCCTCATCAACCGCTACGCCGTAAAGCGGATCGACGACTACAGGAAAGACGGGGGCATGGGCGCGGTTGTCCCTAAGGCGACAACCGGGCACGAGCCGGTCGTCGAGTCCTTCGATCTCGATGTGGACATGGCTGCGCTCATGAAGCTGAACCGGGAGCGCACCTGGGCGCTTTCCGAAGAGGAAATGGCTGCGATCCGGGCATACTTCGAAAGGGACGAGACGGCATCCGAGAGGCAGGCGTTGGGGCTTTCCTCACGGGCCACCGACGTGGAGATGGAGGTGTTGGCTCAGACCTGGTCGGAGCATTGCAAGCACAAGATTTTCAACGCCATAATCGACTACTCTGAGGACGGCCGGACTTCCGTGATCGACAGTCTTTTCAGGACGTACATCGCCGGATCGACAAACGCCATCCGCGAGGCGAAAGGAGAGAAGGACTTCTGTCTCTCCGTATTCAAGGACAATGCGGGGATCATCAAGTTTAACGACAAGTACAACCTTGCCTTTAAGGTGGAGACGCACAATACGCCCTCTGCCCTCGACCCGTACGGCGGCGCCCTGACCGGCATCGTCGGCGTCAACAGAGACCCCTTCGGCTCAGGCAAGGGGCCCGTCTCATCTTCAACACGGATGTCTTCTGCTTTGCGCCGCCGGACTACAAGGGTCCGATCCCGCCGCGCCTGCTTCATCCGAGGAGGGTATTCGACGGGGTCAGGGAGGGGGTGGAACACGGCGGCAACAAGAGCGGCATCCCCACGGTCAACGGCTCTCTCGTATTCGACGAAAGCTTTCTCGGCAAGCCTCTCGTGTACTGCGGCACGTGCGGCATAATGCCCGCCCTTGTCTGCGGCGAGCCGAGTTACCTTAAAAAGGCGCGGGTCGGCGACTGCATCGTAATGGTCGGCGGGAGGATCGGCAAAGACGGCATCCACGGGGCTACTTTCTCGTCGGAGGAGCTCTCGGAGGCGTCCCCTACGAGCGCGGTCCAGATAGGCGACCCGATCACCCAGAAGCGGATGACCGATTTCCTCCTTGTGGCGAGGGACGAGTGCCTCTATAACGCAATTACCGACAACGGCGCGGGCGGCCTTTCCTCCTCGGTCGGCGAAATGGCGGAGGATACGAACGGCTGTCTGATCGAGATTGAAAAGGCGCCCCTCAAGTATCACGGCCTCGACCCCTGGGAGGTCCTCCTGAGCGAAGCCCAGGAGCGCATGACCCTCGCCGTGAGCCCCGACAAGACCGAGAGGTTCCTCGACCTCTCCCGGAAGATGGGCGTCCTTTCGACCGTGCTCGGGACTTTTAACGATTCCGGGAAATTCCACGCGCTCTACCGGGGAAAGACGGTCGCGTGCCTCGATATGGATTTCCTCCATCACGGCCTGCCCCGAATGCGCCTCAAGGCCTCGTGGGAGAGGAAGCTCAACGAAGAAGCGCCGCCGGAGGCCCCGAAGGATTACGAGCAGACGCTTCTCGCCGTGCTCGGCCGCTGGAACGTGTGCAGCAAGGAGTACGTGGTGCGGCAGTACGACCACGAGGTCCAGGGGGGCAGCGTGGTTAAGCCCCTCGCCGGCGCCCGGAACGACGGCCCTTCGGATGCGGCGGTAATCAGACCGGACCTGTCGAGCCTCGAAGGCGTGGTGGTGAGCCACGGCATCTGTCCGAAGTATAGCCGCTACGACGCCTATGATATGGCCGCCTGCGCCATAGACGAGGCGGTCAGGAACAACATCGCCTCGGGCGGCAGCCTCGACCGGATGGCCGTTCTCGATAATTTCTGCTGGTGCGATCCTGTGGCATCCGAGAAGAACCCGGACGGGGAGTACAAGCTGGCCCAGCTCGTGAGGGCGAACAAGGCCCTCTGCGATTACACGGCGCTCTTCGGGACGCCCTGCATTTCCGGCAAAGACAGTATGAAAAACGATTATGTGAACGGCGGCGTGAGGATCTCGATCCCGCCCACCCTCCTTATCTCAGCCGTCTCGCGCACGCCGGACGCGAGACGGGCGGTTACCGTCGATTTCAAGAGGGGAGGGGATTTGATTATCCTGCTCGGAACGACCTTTGCCGAGCTGGCCGGGTCGGAATACTTCGCGGAGCATCGGTTTGAGCGGCAATATGGCGCCCAGGGTCGACGGCGAGCGGGCCTTGCGGACCTACCGCGCCCTGGAAAAGGCCGTCAGGAAGGGCTTGGTGCGGTCGGCGCACGACGTGTCGGACGGGGGCATTGGCGTTGCAATCGCTGAAAGCGCTTTTGCAGGCGGCCTTGGCGCCGAGATCGATCTCGCGGCTGTGCCCCGGGCCGGCGTCTTCAGGGATGACTACATCCTCTTCTCCGAGTCCCAAAGCCGCTTTGTTGTCACCGTCAAAGAAGAACACGCGGACGCCGCGGCCACGATCTTCCGGTCGCTGCCCCACGGGGTGGTCGGGAAAGTGACCCAGGCGCCCCGTCTTACCGTGCGCGGCATCTACGGCGACCCGCTCATCGATGCAGACATCGGGCAACTGAAGGAATCCTGGCTCGCCCCCCTCAAGAAGCTCTTCGGATAATCCGGCTCTATTCCCTGTAGAACTCCTCCTCGGGCATCATCTTCAACTGAAGCTGCTCGACCTCGTCGTGGAGAGCGTCCACGCTCTTGCTTACCAGGGCAAAGGTCCCGATTATCATGCTTAGGGCCTGCGAGAGGTCCAGTATATTCTGCCTGGCGGCGTCTGAAGCCTCCCTGATCCGCACTTCCCTCAACCGGCATTCTTCGATTATGTCGCGAAGCTGTTCCATCTCTTCGTCGGTCACGCCTTTTGCCTCCAGAAGATCATCGACAGTCCTGACTCCGTTCATACGGACCTCCCCGTCTGAACACCCGGCTGCGCGCATTCACTCGAAAAAAAGTTATACTTTATTTTACAAGCAGAAAAGGATTCAGTCAAGGAAAAAAGAGGGGCGCAAGATCAATTTGCCGGCGGCTAGGTCCCGGTAATCTTGTTATGACCGTCGACGAAGACGATCCTGGGCTGAAAACCTTCGAGCTCCTTTTCCTGAAATGTCCCGTAAGAGACTACGATGACCAGATCACCGCGCTTTGCCTTGTGGGCCGCCGCGCCGTTGATGCAGATGACTCCGGAACCTCTCGGCCCCGCTATCGCGTAGGTGGTAAAGCGCTCGCCGTTGGCGATGTTGTAGACGTCCACCTGTTCGTATGGAATGATGGCCGCTTTTTCCAGGAGCGCTTCGTCGATGGTGATGCTGCCCTGGTAGTCGAGGTTGCTGTCCGTTACGGTCGCCCGATGGATTTTCCCCTTCATCATGGTTCTTAGCATAGTCAAGACTCCGTCAAAACAGCGTTGTCGATAAGCCTCGTGGCGCCTACTTTCGCGGCGACGGCAAGGAGGGCGCGACTGCCGACCTCCTCCAGGTCGTGAAACGTCTCAGGGTCGCACACGGCAACATACTTCTATGTCCACGCCGTCTTTCAACGTCAGCACTCTGCGGGCTTCCGCTTCCAGCAGGCGGCTTTTTCTTTCCCCGTTCCGGAAGAGCTCTTCGACCTTTTTGATCGAGGCATGGATGAGGAGCGCTTTCTCCCGCTCGCCGGCGCTCAGGTAGGCATTCCTCGAGCTCATGGCAAGCCCGCCTTCCTCCCTCACCGTCGGATGCCCGACGATCTCAACGTCCATGTTCAGGTCTTTCACCATCCTCTCGACGACCTTCAGCTGTTGATAGTCCTTTTGTCCGAAGACCGCGAAATGCGGTTTCACTGCATTGAAAAGCTTTGCTACCACAGTAGCCACTCCTTTGAAGTGGCCCTTTCTCGAAAGCCCGCACAGGCGGTCTTGCAGTTCTTCGACCTCCACGTAGGTGGAATATCCTTCCGGGTACATCTCCGGGACGTCGGGAAAGAAGAGCACGTCCGTCCGCTCCCACTCGAGCAACGTCCTGTCGCGCTCAAAATCCCTCGGATAACGGCTTAAGTCTTCAGCGGGACCGAACTGCCTCGGGTTCACGAATATGCTTGCAGCGACTACGTCTGCAAGTTCTCTCGCTTTTCTTACCAGCGCCAGATGACCTTCGTGCAGGTACCCCATGGTGGGAACGAAGCCTATCTTTTTCCCTTCTTTCCGGAAGGCCTCGGAGGCTTCCTGCATCTCTTTGACGGCGCGTATGATCTTCATGGCTTAATGAAAGGAATGGGCGTCGTCAGGAAAAGCGCCCGATCTCACCTCTTCGATATATTCCTTCACGCTTTTTTCTATCTCCTCGCGAAGGTTGACATACATTTTGGCGAATTTCGGCCTGATCCGGTCGGCCAGGCCCAGGACATCGTGGACGACGAGGACTTGCCCGTCGCAGTCGGGACCCGCCCCACACCCGATTGTCGGGATAGAAAGCATCTCCGTGATCGTCTTTCCGAGGCTCCTCGGAATGCCCTCAAGGACCACCGAAAAAGCGCCTGCCTCTTCGACGGCTCTTGCGTCCTCGATGAGTATCTCCTCCGAGGACCCCTTGCCCTGGACCTTATATCCCCCCATGGCGTTTACGGACTGGGGCGTAAGACCTATGTGGGCCATCACGGGGATATCGATATCGACGATCGCACTGATCACGTTTGCCATTCTCCTGCCCGCCCTCAACCTTGACCGCTTGGGCGCCGCTCTCCTTTATCATGCGGCCGGCGTTCTTCCGCGCCTGCTCGACGCTTTCCTGGTACGACATGAAAGGCATATCGATAACCACGAGCGCCCTCTTAGCGCCCCTCGTCACTGCTTTCGTATGATGGATCATCTCGTTCACGGTCACGGGAAGGGTGTTCTGGTACCCAAGCACCGTATTTCCAAGGGAATCACCCACGAGAATGACGTCGATCCCTGCGGCGTCCATGATCTGCGCAAAAGGGAAGTCGTAAGCGGTCAGCATGCTGATCTTCTCTCCGCCCTTCCGTCCCCTTATCATCGGCGCCGTTATTTTTTCCATCTTGCCCCCCAAATAAAAAAAGCCTTCTGAACTGTCGTTTCAGAAGGCAAAATCCCAACGTTCCTTCCGTCTCAGTCCAGTGTTTGGATCCAAGCGGCCTTATATAATAATATACCTGATTCCCGATTCCCGTCAAGAGATTTAAGAAGCTGGAGGCAAGTTATTCCCCCGGCAGGGCTACCTTCGTATGTCAGCGGCCATGATGATCGCTTCGGCCACTTCCCGCATGCTCTTTCTCAAGTCCATGCTTTTCTTGTGGAGCTTCTTGTAGGCCTCGTCTTCCCCGATAGCAAGGTCCTTCATCAGCACGCCCTTCGCCCTTTCCACGACCTTTCTCGTTTCCAGGGCTTCCTTCGCCGAAAGTATCTCCTGGTCCAGACGCGTATTCTCGATCGCCACAGCGGCCTGATTGGCTATGGCCTGCAAGATGTCTATTTCCTCTCTCGAAAAGGTATGCTCTTTTTGCACGTAGCTGTTGATGACCCCGATGACCCTGTCCTTGATCATCATGGGAACGGCCACCATGGAAACGACGCCTTCCCTCTTTGCGACGTGGGGATACATATAACCCGGCTCTTTCGTCACATCCGAGACCGCTATGGGCCGTTTCTCCAGGACCACCTTCCCCGCGATCGACTGGCCCACCTTCAGGTTCGGCTTCTTGACGTATTCCTGGCTCAAGCTCTGGGTGGCCGCAATCACCAGCTCCTGCTTCTTTTCATCAAGGAGCAGGAGGGAGCAGATCTTGGAGCCCATTACCTGGGCCGTCATGGTCACGAT
Organism: uncultured delta proteobacterium; assembly: GCA_963733345.1. Taxonomy (GTDB): domain Bacteria; phylum Desulfobacterota; class Syntrophorhabdia; order Syntrophorhabdales; family WCHB1-27; genus BOG-1155. The sequence continues at coordinate 19,188 of CAVTDX010000027.1, read as the reverse complement.
GAGCTGTAGAATCTCTTTCAGGTAATAACCGGAAACGATTGTGCGGCTGACCTCCGAGAGTAAGTCGAGCTGTTTTGCCTTCCTGTTGACCTCTTCGTAGACGACTGCGTTCTCAATGGCGCTGCCGAGGTATTTGGAGATGGTGAAGAGCAGGTTGATCTGCTCCTCGGAATATTCGTGCTCTTTCATGTGCTGGATGTTCATGACGCCCGTGATCTTATCCTTCGCAAGGATCGGCACGGCCAGAAAGGCCTCGAACCTGTCCTCCGCCAGGTTCTGGAAGCTCTTGAACCTGGGGTCGGCATACGCCTGTTTCGACAACGCGACCGGCTTCTTCTCCTTCGCGGCCCACCCCGTGACGCCTTCGCCCAGCTTCAGCCTGATCTCTCCCACGATGTTCCGTTGCGCGCTATTGGCGGCCCTTAGCGTCAATTCGTTGTGCTGTCCGTTATAGAGGTAAATGAAACACGAATCGGCGCCGGTGAGGGTGACAACCATGTTGACGATGCGGCTCAGCAGATCGTTCAACTCCACATTGCTGCTTATGTGCTGCGCCACTTGATGGAGAATGCTCAGTTCCTGTTCCTTCCAGCTTTCTTTCAGCCGCGCTTTTCCCGCCATCGATTCTCCGGATGAGTCCCTGATAAGGAAATACCATGTTATCTTAGTGTATCATCGCCTTTTTGTCAATCGCGGCTTCGCCGGCCTGCTATTGAAAACCGTCCCGGATCGTTATAATATGACGTTCAGAGGGATGCGCGAAAAGATGCGGGACCGAGGAGAAGGAGCGGAGAAGCCAAAGGCCGTGGTGCTTCTGAGCGGAGGACTAGATTCCTCCACGCTCCTTGCCGCAGCAGGAGCGGAGGGCTTTGCCGCGTACGCCCTCACTTTCCGTTACGGCCAGAGACACGCCAATGAAATAGAGGCGGCCCGCAGAGCGGTGTCGGCCTTGGGCGCCGCCGATCACAAGATCGTCGATATCGACCTTCGCACGTTCGGCGGCTCCGCGCTCACCGGTTCCGTCCCGGTCCCGAAAGGCCGGGCTGCCGAGGCTATTTCCCGAGAAATACCCATCACCTACGTGCCCGCGCGCAACACCATTTTCCTTTCCTTTGCCATAGCCTGGGCGGAAGTCCTCGGATCGGCGGATATCTTTATCGGCGTCAACGCATTGGATTACAGCGGTTATCCCGATTGCCGTCCCGAGTACATAGAGGCCTTCGAGCGGATGGCGAACCTGGCCACGAAAGCAGCGGTCGAAGGCAGGCGTCTCGCCATTCACGCCCCCCTCATCCGTTTGACCAAGGCCGAGATAATCAAAAAAGGGCTTGAATTGGGGGTGGACTACGCATTGACCAGCACCTGTTACGACCCTTCCCCCGAGGGTAAGGCGTGCGGGACGTGCGATGCGTGCATCTTGCGGCTGAAAGGGTTCCGGGAGCTGGGACTCGAGGACCCGGCCTGCTATGTGGAGAAGGGCTAATTAAGGGGTCGCCGACGACCTACAGGATAAAAGAGATCTTTTATTCCCTTCAGGGAGAAGGGGCGAACACGGGTCGACCCGCCGTCTTCTGCCGGTTCTCGGGCTGCAACTTGTGGTCCGGCGCCGCCGAGGACCGGTCCCGGTCGTCCTGCGCTTATTACTGCGACACGGATTTTGTGGGAACTGATGGTCCCTTGGGCGGCGTCTTCGATGATGCCGGCAAGCTGGCGATGCGCTCGTCGGCCCTCTTTCCCGCTTCAGGCGAGCGGGCAAAGCGTCTGCTCGTCGCTACGGGAGGAGAGCCTCTGCTGCAACTCGATGGGGAGCTTATCGCCGCCTTCCACGAGAGGGGTTTCGAGGTTGCGGTGGAGACAAACGGGACGTTGCCGATGCCGGCCGGCATCGACTGGGTCTGCGTCAGCCCCAAGGCGGGCGAGCTTCTCGCTGTAAGGGCCGGAGACGAGCTGAAGCTCCTGTACCCCCAGGAGGGCGCCGATCCGGAAGAGTATCTCTCCCTTGACTTCAGGCGCTTTTTCCTCCAGCCCATAGACGGTCCGCAGTTGAAGGCTAATACTGCGGGGGCGGTGCGCTACTGCCTTCGGCATCCGGAGTGGAGGCTGAGCCTTCAAACACATAAGATACTCGGCATACCTTAGGCAGGAACCATGATCGTATATAAAACCTTCGCTTTTGCGGCCGCGCACCGGCTCCCGAATGTGCCGAAAGGCCACAAATGCGCCGCTATGCACGGGCATACATTTGCCATCGAAATCTACGTCCGGGGTCCTCTCCAGGCGGAAGAGGGCTGGGTTGTCGATTTCGCCGATATTGCCGCGGCCTTCGAGCCCCTGCGCGAAGTCCTGGACCATGCATGCCTCAACGACATCGAGGGTTTGGAAAATCCAACCTCCGAGCGCCTAGCCCAATGGGTTTGGAAACGGCTCCAGCCGGCTTTGCCTCATCTGAGCAGGATCGTGGTCCGTGAGAGCGCCGATGCCGGGTGCATCTACGACGGAGAGGACGGGTAAGCGCACTTGCAGATTTATCTTGCAACTTACGGCGCGGCCGTGGTAATTGATTGAGGGGGTCTTATGTGAGATCGCGGCTGCTTAAAGGATGCATACCGATTCCGCTCATTTTTCTGTTGGTCGCCTGCGCTTCAACGTTCAACAACCTGAAGAGGGTTGAGCCCGGCATGACTTTCGGGCAGGTCGAGGCCATTATTGGCCACGGCCATAGCGCTAAAATGGTGCGGAATGACGGTTCCGCGTATACCCTTTACCGGTATGAAAACCGTCTCTGCAATCCAAACCTTTCCATGTGGGCTAAGTGCGACTTCCTCGTGATCTTCAGGAATGGCAAGGTCGTGGAGACGGGCGTGAAAGAGGGCGAAAGCTACAGTCCACAGATGAAATTTCTCTCTCTTTTTCAGCAGCCGTAACCATTTAAGCCCCTTATCCGGTCTTGCGGGAAGCGCGCGCTGAAATCCCCTGTTCTGTGCCGCCTCGACAGGGGCCACGACCTTAAGGCATCCCTCTTTTCCGAAGACGCCGGCGGCCTCGGAAGAGAGGAGCGAGGAGGCGATGTGATGGAAGGGAGCAAAAATGCATTCCGGCATCTCATTTGAGCAGACTTTCATGAATTTTCTTCTTCAGCATCAGGAAAGGCACAACCGCACCCACCACTTTCTCATTCTTATGGATGCGTTGATCAGCGCGGCGCAGCATATCCAGTATTATTACCTGACAGGGGCCCTCAAAGGCAATCTCGGCCTGGAGGGGGCCGTCAATGTGCAGGGCGAAGAAGTCATGCAGATGGACCGGATCGCTAACGAGATCACCATCCATTACCTCAAGGCTTCCGGGAGGGTTATCCACGCGGTAAGCGAAGAATGTGAGGAGATTATCCCCATCAACCCGGAAGGGGGGCGCTATTTCGTCTATTTCGACCCTCTGGACGGATCATCCAATGTGTCGCACGGTCTGCCGGTAGGCTTTCTTTTCGGCATCGCCAAGCGCAACCTGACGGGCCCCGAGGACGGCCATTTGAGGGCCGGAAAAGATTATATCGCCTCGGGCATGTTTGTCATACCCACCGGGACATTCACCATCGGCCTGAGAGAAGCAGGGACGTGGCGCTTCCACGTTGATGAGACCATGACGTTTGTGCGGCCGACCCGCATGCTCCTTCCCGAGGACCCCAAAGACTGGGAATTATCCTTTAACGCGGCGAATCGTCGCACCTTTGCGGAAAATGTTCAGAAATGGATCGGCAAGAACGGATCACAGTACGCGTTCAGGTACCTTGGGGCTTTAGCGGGCGACTTTCACCGGACCCTGACAAACGGCGGCATGTTTATGTATCCCGCTATTGTGAACCATCCCGATCCGAAAAAGAACCTTCCCTACGGCAAGCTGCGCCTCATGTACGAGGCCGCGGTTGTCGCTTTTATGTGCCGCGAAGCAGGGGGGATGGCGGTCAACGAGCAGGGGACGCCCATTCTGGAGATCGCCCCTGAGCACCATCACCAGAGATCGGCCCTCTATGTGGGTTCCAGGAAGTTGGTGGAAGATCTGGCGGCCTGCCTGCGGTGAAACGGCGCCTCCGTCGTCCCCGTTAGGAGAAAAAGCATCATCGCATGCCCCCTCGTCTATGGGCCGTACCGCTTCAAATCCTCGATCGCCGGTTCCCTGCCGTCAAGTTTGCTCCGTCTGCGGCGCCGTTCGGTCTCCGGAAAAGTCTTCCTGCTGAGCAGGCGTCCCGACTTGACAGTCTCCCTTCTCGTCGCGATATTGTAAAAATGAGCAAATGTCTTAGCGGAGGATCATCGTCTTCTTCCGTCATTCCGGCGGACGCCGGAATCCGGTCCTTTCAGGAACTTACAAACCACCTGGACGCCGGCTTTCGCCGGGGTGACGGCGATAGGAATCGTGACTTTATTTTGCGACTCGCCCTAGAAGTCTCAAAGACCGATGCTCCCAGCCGAAGCTTTCGGCTCCATTTTAGAAAATGAATGCTTACGGGAGCAACCCAACTTTTATCTGCAATCCTTGTTTCTCGCGAACATCCGCGGCATTTATTAAATTCCCTTAATATTTTACTTGACATGTAGCCCCAGAATTATCTATACATACGTTCAGCAGTATTAAATGATCTTTAAAAAGGAGATCGGTAGAATGATGGTAGGAAAGACCGCAAAACAGCGTAAGGTCGAAGAAACTGCCCCCTCACGCATCGAGATTCGCCGCTTATTCGGCAGGCCGCTGAACATGCCGCTCGTGGCGGACGTTGAACCCGCCCATCCCGGTTTCATGGCGCACGCCGTTGGCATCTCCGTATTTGGCTATGGCGCCGCCGCCGCCGAGGCCATTAAAGCCTTAAAGGAAGGAATAGAGAATATGTGCCGGGGCGAGGAATTCCTCGACCGACGCGCCACGGCCGAGAGAATGCTTTTGCTTGCAAATCTCATGGCGGGCAAGGGGCGGAGAAACACAGAGCAGCGTGAACAACCGGGTCGATGAGCCGAGATCGCTGAAAAACCCGGATGCAAGAAAGGCGCGTCTTGAGAGGCTGCACTATCCCCATATTGCCCGTCTAACAAGGTTTGTCGAGACAATCGGAAGAGACACTTTGCCCTACAAGAAAATACCCCGCTTTGATCCTCTCGTCGCCGGCGAGGATGGGTCCGATCTCCACCGTCGCTGCTGCCCATCTGTCTCACTATGAGACGAATGACGACATGCGCGGCGGCATGGGCCTTCAGCATAGAATAATAAGCTTTCACAAGAAAGTATTATAGGTTGTATAACATTTTTGTGGACAATTCTTATTTTATCGTGTATACCTGTAAAAATCCTGTTGGGAGGGGGACGATGCGGGATACGACGATATGCTTCCGTATAAACGAGGATTTCCGCAACGAGCTGGAAAGGATTTCGGCTTCCGAGAGGAGGTCACTCTCTTCACTCATCAAGAACATCCTCCATGATTATGTGGAACGGTCCAGGGTGAACGAGGAAAGACGGCGCTACCCCCGAAAGAAAATATCAGTGCCCGCGCTCGTGACCGGCCCCGACGGAAAGTTGCGCGCCGCCATGGTGAACGATGTTTCCCTCAACGGAATCAATTTCTCCGTCCCCGAACGTTTCGACCAGGAGATAGGAGAAGAGTTCAAGATATCCCTCGTCTTTACCCTGCCTCAGAGCGAGAGGCCGCTGACCATGCGGTGCTCGCCCAGGCACGTCGCCTCGAACGGCCAGACGAACATAGGGGCTTCCCTGATCGACGCGGATTTCCAGAGCTGTCGGACTCTTCAGAACTACCTCTTAGAATGACGGCAGGAAGAATGAAAAAGGGGATCGTCGCAACCTTCTGTTCCATATGAGGGACAACTTCCTACCGTCTCCGCAAGTGAAAATCGCTCCCCACGAACACAAGTATCAAGACGATGATCAACATGATTAACTCGATGGGGCTCATATTCGATCATCTCCTTTTCCTTAGTTTAATCGCTGATTGAGAATTGTCATCACATCGGTCGCCCACGTCTGCCGTCACATCGGTTACTCTTAGGGCCAGTTTTTGCGCTAGACACGTCCTCGACAGGGCTGCGGCTTGGAGTTGGTAATCGATAGGAACCCGGCCGCCATTGCGTATGTGAGGACTCGCGGCGCCGATGAGACCACCGAGCGCCGCTCCCGCCCGAGCTTCCGGGCTTGCCACGCGCGGGCGGTACGCGAAATTAACCCGGCTGCTCTATAGGCATTGCGCCTTCAGATACTGCGAGACTTCCTTGACCAGTTTGAAGGCGTTCTCGACGGTCGCGGTCTTGTCCGCATTCAGCAGGTTGCAGGTCGCGGGGGCGATGAGGCTGTTCCGGCATATGACGTCCATGGGCACGCCTTTTTCTTCCAGAAGTCGCCATATCGCGATGAGCCGCCTAGCGATGGTCGTCACATCCTCCCTAGTGAACTCCTCGAAGAGGGTAGGCACTATGCCCCAGCTCACGATGTTCCCTGATTCGATGAAGCGCTTGACGGATGGATAGGCGGCGGCGATATCTCCGAAGGCAAAGGCGTTAAAAGAGACGATCTCCACGGGAAGGGAGAAGAGAAAATCCCAATCGGGGTTGCCGCACAGGTGGATGCCACGGGGACCTTCGATCCCGTGAAAAAAGCCGACCAGGTCGGCCTTCGCTTTCATGTCGTCATAGCCGCTCATGGCGCTGAATACGAATTGCAGCCCCGGATCGTCGACCCAGACAAAGGCCCGGCTGTTTTTTTCCGCAAGCTCCGCATACTGGACATTCACCTTCTTCTGGATGAACGAGAAAACGAGGCCTCTCGCCTCGTCATTGTACGCGAGGGGTTTGCCTTGCTCGTCGGCGATGCCGAGAACGAGGCTCACCGGGCTTAGCACCTGCCCACGGATCGCTTTGTAGGATGAGAGATCGAGAGCGAGGAAACGTCGATAGACCGATGAAAAGCCGGGCGAGAGACGGAAGATGTCCGGCGATGCTTCCTCATCGAGGTACGCGGGCAGCTCGTCCATGAACCGCCCGCTCTCCACGTATATGCGCCTGTTCTCCTCATCGATGACGGCGCCTGGAAAGTGCTCCATGGCCTGGACGTACATATCCTCATGGAAGGAGAGCCTTGGAAGCTGGGGCCAAAAGGGGATTTCCACTCGAGGGCCGCTTGCAGCGCAGGACCGGGAGACTCGTGGGGCATGATCGCCATTGCGGTGGTCGCAAGGTCGCCGGCAAAGAGCAGCCTTTCCCTCATGTCGTCCCCCTATGTCATCCTGCGCTTCGAATAGCCCCCGTCAACCGGAATCGCGCGCGTCCCGGCCTTTTGCGGGGAGGACCTCTCCCGCGTCCCGGCGCAGGCGCGGTGAAGCGGATAGACCACAGGTTCTGCAGTTTTATCCTCCCCCTGCCGGGGAGAAAAGGGTTGCCTCGTCCCCGTCCTTGAGGACATGGCCCGGCTCGGACATCTTGCCGTTTATTATTGCAAGCACGTGCATATTCTCGGGGATGGATAGGTCTCTTATCAGTTGTTGCACGGTCGAGCCTTCGTCCGTTGACATTTTGAAAGAGAGCCTGTCCGCCCCCTCGGGCCGGTATTGTTCCACGTTACCGAATAATTTTACTTCTATTTCCATCTTCTCGCCTCGGCATGCCGCTTCGTTTGGTTGCTAAGTATTTGGGCGGCTACGCGTTCAGCTTCTTCATCACCCACGCCATCCTCTGTCCAAGGTCTTTCGTCCGCTGCAAGCCTTCCTCGTCGCGCTCCGCGTCCCCCTTATCCTTGGCGACGCTGACGGCCCTGCCCACAATGACGATTTCCACGCCCACGAAGAAATGATTCATTGAATCGATCGTGCTCATCGCGCCGGAACGGCGGAACGCCGCCACCGACGCGCCTGCCTTGTTCCTGTACATGCCCCCGTTCGCGATGGAGACATACCCCGCACGGTCGATCAACGCCTTCATCTCCGGGGTCAGATCGGCGAAATAGACAGGCGAGCCAAGGACGATGCCCTGGGCCTGCGTCATCTTTCCGATATACTCGTTCGCGGCGTCGTTGTTCACCGCGCATCGCCCGTCCTTGTTCTCGCGGCACCTGTCGCAGGCAATGCACCCATGGATCTCCTTTTCCGCAAGCTGGACAAGCTCGGTTTCGATTCCTTCCTTTTCCAGCTCCCGAAAGAGACGGCTTATCATAAACGCGGTGTTCCCATCCTTCCTCGGGCTTCCGTTGAAACCGACAACCTTCATCCCGTCCTCCTTTCCCGTCGTTTAAACCTCTTCGAGCACCTTGACGGTTGCGCCCTCGACGAAGTCCTTCCTCTTCTCGCCAAAGGCTTTCATGTGGGGCGCGACAAGATGTTCCCGGAGCGCGTCCGGGCTTTCCCACTTTTCAAGGACGGTCATGACGTTCTTCTCCCGCTTTTGCATGGGCAAACCGGAGTCCGCATCCACGGCGCCGATATAGTGGACGCACCCTTTCTCCTGTCTCACCAGCTTTGCATTTGCCTTGAACATGTCCACGTACTCCTGCAATTTGCCTTCTTTGACCTGTATTGAAGCGATTACATAAATCATGCGAGCCTCCTTTTTGCCTTATATTCGATTTTTCTCGGCCTGTTGAAGATCATACTTGGTGTTCCCTTCGACGTCAAGGCTTTCCCTAAAGAGTCGCCTCTTCATTTCACCGGATCAGCCCCGGATGGCCCGAAATCTATTTTCGTTTCCGGTTGATCTCGGTCGCGCAATCTAGTAGACTGCATACAATACTGGTCCGGTCCGTCCCTCGTACGCGAGCCCCAGTGTAAGGATTATTTCGAACATGCGCCGTTATCTCATTTTTGCCGCCGTCAGCTTAGGACTGCTCATGTATTCCCTGGACTCCACGGCGGTGGCCGTCGCTTTCCCTAACTTCCTCAGGGATTTCCACGCCACTCTCCTATGGGCTGCGTGGACCATCTCGATATACTATATTGCGGTCACCATGTCGATGCCTCTCGTGGGCAACTTAAGCGACAGTCTCGGCCGGAAGCGGGTCTACCTGGCTTCCCTGGTCCTTTTCACGTGCAGCTCTCTTGCCTGCGGCCTTGCGCCCAACATCTACGCGCTGATAGCGTGCAGGTTCTTCCAGGGCATAGGAGGCGCCGCCTTCCTCCCGACCGCGTCAGGGATAGTTAGCGATTGCTTCCCGGAGAACCGGGACCGGGTCATCGGCCTTTTTTCGAGCATTTTCCCCATAGGGCTCATCATCGGCCCGAACTTGGGCGGATGGATCGTGAGCCGCTTTTCGTGGCGCTACATCTTCTACATCAACCTGCCGATCGGCTTGATCCTGATGACCGCCGTCATCCTGCTCATCGGGGAGACGAAAGGCCTGTCCCGCTCCCGGATGGACATCGCAGGCGCGCTGTTCATGAGCGGAGGCGTACTCTTTCTCATGTTCGGCCTCAATCTTGTCGCAGAAAGCTTTTCTTTCCGCTACCTCGCCCTGGCCGCTGTTTTTCTGGCCTTGAGCGTTTTCTCGATCCTTTTGTTTTTCCGGGAGGAAAAGAGGGAAACCAACCCCATCATGGACCTCGCGTTGATAAAGTCCACCCCATTCCTGGCGGCGAACCTCCTGAACATCATCATAGGCGTCGGCGTTATGGGGATCTCCTCTTTTATACCCTATTACGTCACTTCCGTGTACAAGCTCTCCACCTTGATGAGCGGCATGATACTGACCCCGCAGGGCGCGGCCATCATTCCCGCATCGGCCGTCACCAGCTTTATGCTCAGAAGGTGCGGCTACCGCAGGCCAACGGCATTGGGCCTGACCATCGTCGGGTGCGCGCTAATCCTTGCCGGGTCCGGCCGGTTATGGGGGTCCCTCGGCATGAGGTTCGGCGCCGTGGAGATCCTGACTTTCCTGATACTGGTGACGGGAATCGGCATAGGGATCATGCTTCCCGCAACGAATAACGCCTGTATTGAATTGGCGCCCCGGAAGGTGGCAAGCATCGTGGGGCTTCGGGGGATGTTCAGGACCGTCGGGGCCGCACTGGGGGTTTCGCTGATTACGTTAATACTTCACGTCAGCGCCAGCCCGGCTCGCGGCTTTGCCGTGGCGTTCACTACGTGCGGTCTTCTGCTCCTCTGCGCATCTCCCCTCGTGTTTCTCATGCCGAGCGGGCGGGGGTAAGAAACCTCCGCGCCCGATCGGCGAGGCAGCCAAACGAAAGGAGCACGAGAGCACGGCGGCTCTATGTCTCGAAGAGGAACCGCCTGAACCAGTCGAGGGACAGGCTGATGACCCTCTCTCGATGGCCTGGATCCGAGAAGGTATGGTCTCCGTGCTCGATCAGCTCGAGCCGTTTCGGCTCTTTCGCGCGCTCATAGACGGCTTTTCCTTGTGAAGCAGGGACCGTCTCGTCCATCTCGCCGTGGACGACGAGGACGGCCGAGACCCTTTCCGCCTCGGCGAGAAGGTCGTATCGCCCAAAATCCTCGTAGAGGGAATCCTCGAACTCTATCCCCGGGAGCGAGGGGTCGTTTTTCTTCTCGAGGCGATGGGGCGTGGCCCAAAGGGAGAGGCATCGGATGCGCCTGTCGCGGGCCGCTTTCACAAGGGAGGTGCAGCCGCCGAAACTGCTCCCGAGCAGACCGATTTTCCCCGCGTCGAGCGACGGATGGCCGAAGACCCACCCGGCGACCGCGTCGAGGTCGGCGAGCCTGGCGCTTAAGCTCGTTTGCTCGATCCTTCCGTCGCTTTCCCCGCAGCCCCGGTAGTCAAACCTGCAGCTCGCGACGCCGGCTGCCTGAAAAGCCGCGGAGAGGGCAGCGTACTTTGAGCCTCTCCTTCGAGCTGATAAGGCCATGCGACAGAATAACGCAGGGAAATTTGCGTTTTCCGTCCGGCGCAGCGAGGACGCCCCTGATCCTGTAAGGACCGGATCGGACTTCAAAAGGGGCCGTCATTGGGCGCCTTCTTTTAGCTGCCTGGCAAAGATCTCTTCAAGAGCGACAAGGTTTATCACATCCTCCTTGTTGTATTCCAAGAGCAGCTTCAACGCCTCAAGTTGTCCTCTTTTTACGTATTTTTCCCAGAGGAGCATGGCTTTGTAGCCGTTTATCCCGGCAGTCTTCCTCTTTATGCCGTACATTTTTTCCAGTTCTTTCAAACCGCCGCGCAGGCCAAGGTTCTTCTTGACTTTAAAGAGGTCAAGGGAAGAATACGCCCCTTTCAGGTCGAGGTTGAAGTATTTCTCGAGAGTGGGCAGATCAAAAAGGTCTCCGTTAAACGTGACGATAGTCTCCACGGGCCGAGCGCCTGCTCCAGGTTGTCGGCGGTTACCTCGTCGCCGTAAAACTGGACGAAGCCGCCGGGCTGGCAGAAGATGCCGATCACACAGACGTTCCCCTGTCTGTCCGTTTCGATGTCAAGATAGGCCTTCATCTCTTAAGCTAAAACTCCTTTCCGGGATCGTATCCCAATGTCCATGCCTAGGTCCTCACCGTTACTATGCCTATAATGCCGAGAGAGAAGAAGAGCATGTTCGAGAGCCAGGCGGCGAAGAGAGGCGGAAACGCTTCTTTGTAGCCAAAGGAGAGAGCGATGGAGTTAAATCCCCAGTAAGAGATCCCCACGCAAATGCCTGAGAAGATGCCCTTTGATACGTTCTTCGTCTTCGAATACCGCAAGCCCACGGAGAAGCCCGCGAGCACCATGATGACGTTGACGAAGGGGAAAGCGATCTTGCTGTCAAGGTCTACCATGTATCTCCGCACGTCGTGGCCGTTTCGCTTGAGCTTGGCCATATACCTCTCGAGCTCCCTGTAGCTCATCTCTTCGGGACTCTTGTCTACGATCTTGAAGACGGAGGGGGGCTCGGAGATGATGCCCGCCATGGTCTTGTGCAGGGTCCTCGACTCTATCCCGTCGTTTCTGAATGTCCTTTCGGCCACGTCCGTGAATATCCACTCGCCTTTTTTCTCATCTCCCTTCCAGACTCCCGTCTTAGCGTCATACCGTTTCTGGACTGCATAGACGTCCGACAGGTCAAGCAAGGTAAGTCCCCTGATCTCGTCTTTTTTGACGTCGTAGAAGTCTATGTTGCATATCTGGTTCCCCCGCTTGAACCATATTTTGTCGTTCTTGAAGACCACGTAGGTCGGGTCTTCCCTGATTTTGGCCCTGAGCAAATACTCCGCCGAGGAAGCGGTGTACGGTATGATCCACTCCGAAAGCGCGAAAGAGAGGAGCATCAGGACCATCGAGAAGAGAAGCAGGGGCTTCATGAGCGACAACGTGCTGATTCCCGCCGTCCTCAGAATGATGACCTCGTTTCCGCGCACCATGACGATAATGAGGACCAGTATGGAGACAAGGAACGCCAACGGAAGCAGGAGGTTAAAGTCGTTGGGGATATTGAGGGCGGCGTAGCACATACCCAGGCCGAACTTTGAGAACGTCTGGGTAAAAATATCCAGATGGTCGAAAAAATCGATCATCGTAAAAATAATGATGCCCGCAAGCTCGCCAATGAGCAGAAACTTGATCGTATTGGCGATCAGGTACTTAGTCAGCCGGCGCATACGGGCGCTCCCATAGGCCTCTCAGTTTGTCGAACACCCTTCCTTTGTCCTCGTTGTTCAACCGGGCCGCGAGGTAGATGCCGGCTGCGGAGAAGATGATGTTCGGGGCAAAGCAGACGAGGAGCGGCGACGCTTCGTACACTTTCCCGATGTTTTCCATGATCGCGGACAAAATATAATAGCAGATGAAGATAAGCAGGCTGTAGACGACCCCGGAGAGCCTGCCTTCCGTTTTCCTTTTGATGCCCAGGGGGAGGGTTAACAGCACGAAGGCAAAGATGGAAAAGGGAACGCTGAGTTTCTTGTATATCTCGAGGGAAAACTCGTATCTGTCTTCGCCCTTCGATGCCGAGAAGGCTTTCCGCAGCTCGTTGATGTCCATTTCGTAGGGCCTTTTCCTAAACTCCCTGTTGGGAAGGATGCTCGCGAGGTTGAGTGAGAAGGTGTAGTCTTTAAAGGAGAGACTCCTGTACGCTTCGGCCTGCTTTTCCCATCTCTGGAGACTGCCGTTCTTGAGCTTGAACGAGAGATCGAGCGTGTCGGTATCGACGTTGACGTACCCCGTCTCGGCCGTCACGGTCTGGCGCGCCGCCTCGTCTCTGTCGTCGGAGATGACGATGCCGGAGAGCGTCTTGTTGCGGGTGTCCACCCTGTCGATATAGATGACCACCCCGGGTATCGTGTCGTTGAATATCCCCTCTTTATCCTCGATGGAAATGCCTTTCTTCGCGATATCCGCAAGCGTGGTGCGGAAGGCGTCGCTGCTCTTGCTGAGGAGGAGGCTGTTGTTCAAAAACCCGGCGAAGAAGATGGCGACGCCGAGCACGGAAATGGGCACAAAAAGATACATCAGGTTGACGCCGCTAGCTTTCAGCGCGAGTATCTCGTTCTCGCTCGAAAGCCTCCCAAGCACTATTACGGTTGAGAGGAGGAACGCCATGGGAAGGGTGAACGCGAGGAAGGGGGGACACGAATAGGCGATCAACATGACGATGTCCTTGAAATCGACGCCCTTGTTGATCACGAGGTCCGCCATCTTTCCGAGACGGCTCATCACCAGGATGAAGGTGAATACGACGAGAGAAAGAAAGAAGAGCAGGATAAGCTCTTTGAGCAGGTAAAGGTACAACTTTCTACGCAGGAACCGTACCCTTTTCATTTCTTAATCTATCACCTTAGCGAGGCGATAGTCAATTTTGCAAAAAACGAACCGGAGGGTCTTATTCCGCTTCCAGCCTCCGGATGTCCTTTATCCGCAGGTGCTCCCGGAGCAGGAGGGCGAACCCGACTACCGTATAGGGTATGTACCACGATGCATGGTAGAGTATGGATATGGTAAAACCTTCGTACTTCGGCACCCCGAAAATGGAAAGGAGGTAGACGAGCAGGAATTGGTAGAGCCCCACGTAGCCCGGCGAAGAGGGGATTATAATGCCCATATTCAAAAGGGCGCACACAAAGGGTATGCAGGCGAAGGGCACGGGGATGCCCAGGGCAACGGTGACGATCCACAGGGCCACGCTCATGGAAAGCCACGTGAAGAAGGAGATGAGCACGAACAGGACGATGGTGAGGGGCGACCCGATGCGGCTGAGGTTTTCCTGTATCTCGATTATCCTTTTGCCCAATTTTGCCAGAAAAGACTTCTCCACCCCGGCGAACCTCTCGGCGAGGCGGTTCGCAAAGCTTTGGCGGCTCAGCAGTATCATGAAGAAGACGCAGAGCGCGACCAGCCCTATGATCACGTAAATCCCCCGAGACACAGTCTGCGGGAGAATCCCTCTCGGTAAAAAAAGAAGGGAGAGAAGGGTCATCAACAGAAGCCCGGTCAGGTCGAAGAACCGGTCGAGAAGGACGGTCGAGAAGGCATAGGTGAAAGACAACTTCTTCTTCCGGCAGAGCACATAGCCGCGGGCCACCTCTCCCAGGCGCGCCGGCAGCACGTTGTTGATGAACATGCCGATGAGCAGGGCCGCAAAGGTTTCCCTGAACCGCACGTTAGACCCCGAGACCTTCGACCATCTGAACGAGGACAGGCAGATCGCCGTCGCGATGAAAACCAGCGGCAGGGAGGCGAGGAGGGGGTTTGCCCGACGGATGGTTGCCCAGATCTGCCGGAACTCGATGCCCCTCAGCGAAAAATAGAGGAGCACAATGCTCACCGTGAAGCCGAAGATTGTGACAAATGTCCGCTTTTTCATAGGCCTACGCATTATAGTGTATACGGATGTTTTTTTCCATGTTTTTCTCCCGCCGCCCATTTTCCTCGGAAACGACAGGGCCCGTGGGATGAAGAAGAGAGGCGCCCCTCCGACCATGACTCTTACTCGTGGATCCAGTTCTTTCACCGTCCTGATGATCCGCGGCATCATCAGCATGCTAGCCGTCATGAGGTCCCGGGGGATGGGCACGCATTATTGACATTCGTTGCCAAATAGGGTTAAGAAAACAGGTCAGGCACAGACGCACCATGACGACCCCGACAACCTGGTTCTATTGGGCGCTTCTATCGGCGGTGTTTGCCGCCTTGACTGCAATCTTTGCCAAGATCGGCATTCGAGGAGTCGACTCCGATCTTGCCACTCTGGTTCGAACCGCAATCATCATCGTTGTGCTCTCAGCCTTCGTCCGGTTCACGGGGAAGTGGAGCAACCCATTCACGCTATCTTCCAAGACCTGGCTCTTTCTTGGCCTCTCCGGCCTGGCAACTGGCGTATCTTGGGTATGCTACTTTCGTGCACTCCAGGTCGGTGAAGCATCGAAGGTCGCTCCGGTAGACAAGTTCAGTCTGGTGCTCGTCGCAGTTTTCGCGTTTGTGTTTCTCGGTGAGCGACCCACGACTCGCGAATGGGTGGGCATCATGATGGTAGCAAGCGGGGTGCTTGTCCTTGCGTTCAAGCGGTAGATAGGCAGAACTCCGCCTAATCTTTCCTGTAGCCGCCTATTGGCGTATAGCCAACTATCAGAAATTTCTAGACTCTGGCTGATATATGCGCTATCTGCTTGAAACTGTCAATATTATCATATGCATACAGTACCAGAAAGAATACGGCCGTTGGGTCAATTTCCAATGGCCCATGGCGCCTTCATGGGTATTGGAGCCTATGTTTCCGCCGTACCGGCAAAATGGTTCGGCTGGCCGTTGTGGCTCACCACGGACTCCCGCGCGACCGATCAGAAGGCATGGGAATCAATAGCATGTCCCGGCCGATATGCTCAATGCTTTGATTGTAGGCGTTCTCGATAATCGGCCCTTCTCTCGTTCTTCCAGGAGTCTTCGCTTCTGTCTTGTAATTCCTTCATACAGTAATACAAGTGGGAATGTCTGCCTCCCGCCGTCAGTTGAAATGGTCCTACCGTTCGCCCCTCGGTCCCATATTTGGGTGCGTCCTTCAATGCCGGATGCCCTGTAGCGCTCGGTCCGAGCCGTAATCCATATTCTCTCCCGGAAATGGTCGAACTAGGTCAGCAATAAGAGACGACTGCTTTTGCGGCCTGCGAGTGCGCTTCCGACCGGTTAGCGGAGGTACGTCGAGACCGGGACGACTTACGATTTCCGATCCTTCCATGCGCCAAGACTGAGGAGACGGGCTTTGAAGCCCGTCTCCTCCATGATAAGACGAACTTCACCGACCGCTTTTTCGTCCGGGTACAGAGGTCCGAGGCCGAGTTGGTTGCGGATTTCATCACGATTGGCGATATATTCTTTCCACTTCGGTCCCCATGCTTCGGCAATATCGGTGAAGAAGACGTGGGGTGTGCCGCCCATACCCTTGTCGTAGAACTGCTCGCCCCACAGGGCAAACATCTCCACGTGCTTCCTCCCGTATCCGATCTCGACCTGCATGGAGCGGATTACCTGGTTTATGACGGCGACGCTGTTCTTGCGGGGGCATCGGCTATGACAGGTGTAGCAATAGAAGCAGTGCCATACGGAATCGTCCTCCAGCAACGAGGGATCGCCATCGAGGGCCCTCCGGGCTATTTCGCGGGGGCTGTAGTCTGTGAAACGAGCCGCCGGGCAGGCCGACGTGCAGAGCCCGCATTGCAGGCAGGAGAGGAATCCTTCCCGATGGTCGTGCATCCTGGGATCATCAAGGACTCGCTTCCTGATATCCTTCCGGTTTGCCGGCGATTCCCTGAACCGGGGATCGGCAATGACGGCGTAGGGATTGGTGCGGTGCTCAGACATGGACATCCTCCTGCGGCGCCGAAGAGCAGCTCCTCCTCGACGCAGAAATAGTGGGGCCAGAAATAGACCCTGACGGGCGAGTGAAGTCTCCGGGCTGCCGAGAGAAGGTTGTCCCGGCAGAGGAGGCATGTGGTCACAACGGGGACCTGTCGCTCTGCGGCAAAGTCCAGGAGCTGAATTGCGGCCCTTGTGTCACGCCTGTATATGCTTCCCAGGGCCCCGCAGCAGACGGCATGAAGCGATGGGTAAGCGAGATGAAGTCTCACGCCGGCCAGATCCGCCGCGGCAGCCAGGGAAGAGAGGGCCTGATCCCGTTCCCCCATGCAGCCTACGTAGGGGACGAATCCGTCGGTCGCGGTGGCCAGCCGTCGGCGCTTGGCCCGGGCCTCGTTCACGAATACCTCCCAAAGCGGCTTTGCCTTGATGCCGGCGTTCGCCAGGCTGCTCTGGCAGCCGGGACAGACCGTCACGATCTCGCCTGTGCCGGAGAGCTCCGGTTCTTTGGCCCCCCTCGTAGGGTGGCCGCAGCAAGTGCCCGAGCCGACAACCTCAAGCGGAATGGCCAGCGCCGACGCCGTAGCCAAAATCCGTTTGTAGCTGCCTCCGTCCTGGCGTACCATGCAGCCGGCGAAGAGGGGCATCGGTGACCGTTTGAGGCCGGCGCCATCTATCCGCTTCTCGTTCATCCCTTCCGTCTTCCTCGCCCGCCGATGGGCGAGCTTCCCGACGTAGCCGCCGACCAGCCCTAATGCTCCGGCACGTATGTCCCGGGGCAGGAACCCGCGGGCAGCCATGCTCATGGCGAACAGCAGCGTATTGATCCGGCGCCGCTTGGATAGATGTTTGATCGCTATATCTGTTGCTTCCCGTTCGGCGCAACGCTGAAAACCGTTGGCCAGCTCAAGCTTGCGGAGCTTGGAGAGGATGCCCGCAATATCGATCTCCATGGGGCAGGCTCGGCTGCACGCCCGGCATTCGCTGCAGCGCCAGATATCCTCGCAGGCGAAGATCCTATCAAGATCTCCCGAGAGCAGAAGCCGGATCGCCAGACGGGGCCCCCGATTCAGGTCCCATCCGCTGGGGCAGGCAGAGGTGCATCGGCCGCACTGATAGCAATCGATGCAAGCCCGGGCCAATTCCCGGACCTCTTTAGCCACGGTATCGTTGAAACCTGATTTCATATCCTATCGAACAGTCGTTTCCAGAACCGACTCGCGGGACATGCCCGCTCTGTCGACGCAGGGTTTCTCCCCTTCGCGGTCCCTCGGCCGATGAATGCCGTTTTTGATGGCCGCAGCGGAGAAAAGCCGGATACGTCGCCCCACGGAGCGACGATCCACTGCACAGAGATGCCATAGCTCCACAGGCGCCTTCAGGCCCATGGAGTCAAGCAACGCCTGCGACGCGCGAACCTGTTCCGCCGCGCTCAGATCGCCCTTGCGGAATTGACAACGGCCTTCGGCGCACCCTGCCAGGAAGACGCCGCAGGCCCCCTTGCGCACCGCCTCCAGGATGTGGAGGGTACTGACCAATCCGAGGCAGGGCAGCTCGATAAGCCGCACGGCCGTCGGATAGCCGTCGTGGCGCATGCCGCTCAGATTGATCGCCGCACCGGCGCATTCCCGGCAGTAGAAGCCGACGACGGGCCGGTCTACTCCCTTGGCCAATGTTGCCAGGCGGCCGGAAAGCGTCTCGTCGGTAAAGTAGTGTTTTATGGCCATTTCGGGGCAGATCGCCGAGCAGGCGCCGCAGGCGCGGCATGAGTCGCGATCGACGAGGGCAGCCTGTGCATCGTCACGCACACCGGAGGGCCTGGGACCGGCCTGATCGCGGTCCGTCAGGCTGATGGCGCCGTACGGGCAGGCATGGACGCAGGCGCCGCAGCCGACACAGCGTGTCCGGTCTACCTCCGACGCCGGTGCGCTGAGCCGTCCGGAAGAGGTGAGGAAGTTATGGATCTCGCTGGCCACCGCCGACGCCTCGGTGTTGCATTCGACGATGGCTTTGGGACCCGAAGCCGATCCACAAACAAATATGCCTTCCCGAGTCGTTTCCGTAGCGCGATTCTTGCTGTCCAGGATTTCGATGAAGCCGTCGTAGTCCAGGGCCACCCCGAGCGATTGCGACAGACCCATCGTGGCCTTTGCGGGCGCCATGCCGCTTGAAAGGACAACGAGATCAGGCCTCAGAACTCTCTTTTCGCACAACATCATGTCCTCAACTTCCACCACGGGCGCCCCGTCCGCATCAAGCTGCACCTCTGAAGGCAATCCCCTCAGGAACTCCACGCCCAATCTGCGTGCAACGAGATACCACTTGGTGGCGCCCGGCGTGGTCAGCTCCATGTAGCAGATTGTGACCTTGATTTCGGGAAAGAGGGTGCGCAGTCTTATCGCTCGCCTCAGGGCGATC
>CAVTDX010000026.1:0-27602 GCA_963733345.1 uncultured delta proteobacterium | reverse complement strand
CTTGACCCGGTCGATCACATTTGCCACGTTCTCGCCGAAGCGGACGATGACGATGCCGCCCGTGACCTCGCCCTTTCCGTCCAGCTCGGCCACGCCCCGGCGTATCTCGGGCCCAGCTGGACATTCGCCACCTCTTTCAGATAGATGGGCGTTCCTCGCCCGTTCGCGCCCACGGAGATATTCTCGATGTCTTGTATTCGCTTGATATAGCCCCTTCCGCGGACCATGTACTCCACGCCGGACAACTCGATACCCTGCCTTCCACGTCGAGGTTGCTTTTCCGCACTGCATCCATCACTTTCGTGATAGGTATGTTGTAGCCGAGAAGGCGGTTGGGATCGACGGTGATCTGGTACTGCTTGACGAAGCCGCCGACGCTCGCCACCTGGGAGACGCCCGGGACGCTTTCGAGGGCGAGCTTCAGGTTCCAGTCCTGGAGGGAGCGGAGCTGGGCATTGTCGAGCTGTCCCTTTTCGTCGACGATCGCATACTGGAACCCCCAGCCTAGACTTGTCGCATCCGGGCCGAGGACCGGGTTGACGTCGGTGGGCAGCTTGTTGCGCGACCGCCTGGAGGTATTCGAGGATGCGGCTTCTCGCCCAGTAGATGTCTGTTCCCTCGTCGAAGATCACGTAGATGAACGAGCTTCCGAGGAACGAGAAGCCCCGGACCGCCTGCACCTTCGGCGCGGCGAGGAGGGTCGACGAGATGGGGTAGGTGACCTGGTCCTCGACGAGGTCGGGGCTCCTTCCCGGCCATTCCGTATAGATGATGACCTGAGTGTCGGAGAGGTCGGGGATGGCGTCGAGAGGGATGTTCTTGAGGGCATAGTAGCCCCAGGCAAGGGCAAAGAAGACAAAAAGAAAGACGATGAACTTGTTCCTGGCGCTATACTCAATAATTTTCGCTATCACTGCGTGCTCCCTTTCGTGCGCATTACTTAGCCGACTGCGTCGTCGCTCTCCTCGAAGTACTAAATGTACGCCTTCGTCGGCGCCTCCTTGTCGGCGTCGTCCTGCGCGCGAAATCGAGCACGTCAGGATAACACAAGAAGCGTTGCGGCCAAAGCACCTAGTGCCGATGAGACTGCGCCTGGCCCGGCGTCTGCCTTGGCAGCGGCTCGACGCCTTTCAGCTTCGCCTCCGAGTCGATAAGGAAGTTGGCGGAAGAGGCGACCTTCTCCCCTGCCTTGAGGCCGGCGGTCACCTCGACGAGAGTCTTCGGTCTGCACCCCGGTGAGGACCTCCCGTGGCTCGAAGTTGCCGTCTCCCTTGTCGACGTAGGCGACCTGCCTCACCCCCGTGTCAATAACCGCGTCTGAGGGAACTGCCAGCTTCCTCCCGAGGTTTATCTTCAGTCTCCACGTTGGTGAACATCTGAGGCTTCAGCCGTCCCCCTTCATTGGGAAGGGTGAAGCGCGCCTTGAGCGTCCTCGTCTCTCCCTGGAGGGTGGGATAGATGTAGTCGATCCTCGTATTGAACTGCCTGCCGGGGAAGTAGCTCAACTGAACGGCGGCCTCATCTCCCACCTTAATGAGGGGCATCTCGAACTCGTAAATGTCGGCCGTGATCCATACCGTCGAGAGGTCGGCCACATCGAAGCAGGTCGGCGCCGGCCATGACGCGCGCGCCCTGGTTGACGTTCTTCTGCAGCACGTAGCCGCTGTAAGGGCTATAGATGGTGAGCGTGCGGATCGGCCTTTCGCCCTCCTCGATCCACCTGATCTGTGCCTCATTATATCGAAGAGCTTCAGGCGCTGGCGCGCGGCCTCGACGAGGGACTGAGCGTCCCGGTCGATCATGGCGGATACGTCCGGGCGCCTTCGGCGTCAGCGGGGCGGCCGGCGTCGCGCCGCTCTTGCGCCCCCTTTCGCCCATCTCACCACGTTGATGAACTCCTGCTGGGTTGCCCACAGCTCCGGGCTGTATATGTCCGCGACCGGGTCGCCCTTTTTCACGTAGGCGCCCGTGAAGTTCACGTAGAGCTTCTCGATCCAGCCCTCGATCTTGGTGTTGATCGTTTGAAGTCGTCGCTGGTCATACTCGACGAGGCCGACGGTCCGGATGGTTTTGGTGAGAGGATAGACCTGCGCGGTTGCCGTTTTCACGCCGATGAGCTGCTGTTTCTCAACCGGTATCTCAACCGTGGGCGCCTCGGGCTTGGCCTCCTCGGCCGGGGCTTGTGGGGCTTTCGGTTTCTCCGCCGCCATGCCGGGCATCCCGGCATCGAGCCTGTTTTTTCCTCGGCCGCGGCCGTGGAAGACCATGCGGGATTTGCAACGGGCTTGCCCGGTTCTGAAAGATAGAATACGAACGCCCCGACGGCGATCACGCCGGCAATCACTATCGTTATTTTCCACTTCTTCATCGCGCCTCTCCTCGCGCCTCATGCTTCGCGCCGTCCCCGGCCTGTTCCACGCCCATGATGGCGTGGAGCCTCGCTATCGCCTTTTCCCTCTCCACGAGCTGGCTCCAGTAGAGCAGGTCGTAGTCGAGGAGGTTCTTGATCCTCGTGATCGCGGTGAGGGCGTCGATCCTTCCCGTCACGTAATTCGAAAAGGCGAGCTGGACGTCCTGGTTTGCCTTCGGGATCAAGCCCTTCTTTGTAAAGCTTCATCAGCCTGTCCGCCGCCTGGACCATGGAGTAGCCTTCCCTCACGTTGGAGGCGAGCATCAGCTCCGTTGCGGTCAACTCCCGCCTGGCTTCCAGAAGACCGGCCTCCGCCTCGGCCACGGCCTGCTGCTGCTTCGTCCTGTAGATAGATGGGCAGATTGACGGTGAAGGTGAGGTTCCACATATCGACCATGCCTCCCGTCCTCGGGAACCAGCTCGCGCCGACGGTAACGTCCGGATAGTACTCCTTCTTCGCCATCTTCACCTTTGCCTCGGCCCCTTCCACCATCTTCTGCTTCGATCTCACGTCGGGCGAATGGTCTTTCGCCATGCTCACCACCTCGTCCAGGGTGGCGGGAAACGGGGTGGCCGGAGGCAGGGCCGGCCTGCCGAGGGGCGCGCTCACCTCCCTGCCCACCGTCGCGTTGAGCATGCCCTGGAGCGCCTGTATGCGCTGGCGCTGCATCTCCTCCTTTTCGAGGATCATATACTTCTCGGTCTGCGCCATTATGACCTCTTGCTGCATGCCCGTACCCGACGCATACCTGCTTTGCGCCGCATCCTCGATCTTCGAGAAGAGCGCGGTCCTGTCTTCCAGGATGTCGATCGTCTTGTAGGCAAGAAAGAGGTCGTAGAAAACGACCTTTATCTGCGCGACCACCCTGTGCCTCGCCGCGTCGGAAAGGGCGGCCAGGCTCTCGGCGTCCCTCGCCGCCATTTCTCCCTTGAGCGCCCGCTTTCCCGGAAAATAGAACATCTGGGACAGGCTGGACATGCCCATGGCCTGTGGCGCATCCGCGCTGCCGAGGGTGAGTCTCTGGAAGCCCTCGTTCTGGTAGCCGAACATGAACATGGGGTCGGGCAGGCTTTTCGCCTGGGGGATGCGGTAGCCGGCAGCGTCCGCCCTCGACCTGGCACGCCAGGATCTCCGGACTGTTCCTTAAGCCCTCGTCGATCAGCTCATCGAGAGTCACGCTCTCCTCCGGCTGGGCGGAAAGCGCGGCGGGAGGCGCCGTCAGGACAGATCAGCAGCCAGGAAGCAGGATAAAGCAAGAGTTTCGATGTTCCAGGTCGTTCTTCGGATACAGGACCGCATGAGGCGCCTCCCGGACCGATCTATTTTACGTCGATGGTGAATTTCGCCGTATCCGTCTTGCCCGCCCGGCTCACCTTGACCGCCACGTTCCATGAACCAGCCATGGAAGGCTCGATAACGGCCTTATAGTCCTGGCCTTTCAGGTCCGCATCGGTCTTGTAATTCTCTGCAGGCATGCCCGGCATTGCTGGCATGGAATACTCGACGACCACCTTTGCGTCGGTAACGGCCTTGCCCGATTTGTCCTTCACTAGAATATCGATGTTGTTCTTTCCGGCGATCGGCGGGTTCCTGTCGATGGTTGCTTCGACCGTATACTCCCCCGCCTTTTTCGTAATGGAATTGGCCGCATAAACGACCCCTACCGTCAACAGAAGCATGGTAATGATAATTGTCAACTTGCGCATGGTGTCCTCCCTATTCTTTTAATCGTAATATAAGGGCCCTTTCAGGCGCCTCGCCAGGTTGTTTTTTTGTTCCTCGCGCATAAATCTTTCACTCTTTCCCTGTTTAGCTTTCTTAAGCATCCGTCCGGCATTAGCGAAATCTTCTGCGGGCGCCGGACATACCTGGCCCTGAAGCGAAGACAAGGGATAGGAAGAATTCAATTGTGGAAAGGAAAAGAAACGCCGGCTCACGAAAGCCGGAAGCGGGCTCAGCAGAGGAGGTTAAGATTTATGAGGTAGGTAATTGCTTTCATGAGGATGATTTTTGTAGCGTCCTTTATTTGGGAAGATGTTGCATGGGAAGACGTAAAAACCTGACCGGAGCTGAAAACCGGACTTTCAGCGTTTGAACGCGAAACAACGGAAAGATCGTCGCCCGTGGGATTGCAGCCGGCCATCAGGCCGCACCGGGGGCCTTTCGCCCCGTTCTCTTTCTTGCAGCAGGCGCAACCTTCGTCGCTTGCAGCCCCTTTCTCCGGATATCCGGCGGCTTTCAGCCGGCACGCCTTTGTACCCGCGCCGGCCGTGGAAGCCATCGGGAACAGCAGGAAAGAAAGACCGGCGGTCAGCATCAAGAGTACGTAAAGGCGATTCTTTCTTGTACGTGGTCCCCGCATCATAAGATTTATAATATAGTGCGTCGGCCGCCGCATTGTCAACCGAACCCCAGCATTCGGGACCTGCTCGCGTATGCCGGCTTCGAGTCTTTCTCGAAGTTGCGCGATCCGCGCGCTCTCAGCATCAATACGGCGCCCGGCCGGCTTGCATGCCTTCCCGAGGCCGATGATGCCCGGCGTATTCTCTGTGCCGCTGCGGCGACCTCTTTCCTGGCGGGCCCCTACTCTCACATCACGTTCTCTATCATGAATCTTCCCGACGTCTGGAACGAAGGAAACGGTATGCCTCCGAAACTTGCATTCCAGGCCAATAATTCTATCATTTGTCGAAAGATTATTGATTACTTAATTAGTAAAGTATATGCTTCTATCGAATAGGAAAGGGATATATAGTTGTCCATGATGAACAAACGACCGGAAAACGAAGAGGAGGGAGGGCGGGAGACGACCGAGAGAGAACGCGGCGCATCGAGCGACCTTCCGCCGGAAGGCAAGAGGGCATACAAGATCCGGTTGAAAGTCCTCAACAGGGAAACCGGGATAACCAGAGATGTTGATATCGCTGAAGCAAGAGCATGGGACTGGGATAATCCCGAAGTCTGGAGAATAATCGGCGGCTGGCAGATCAGGAGCTTCCAACAGCTCCTCAACGTGCTCTATATGAAGATGGAAAAAGGATGTAAAGAAGTCGTGATCCTCGAGGCGCCGCGTTTCACCATGCTTGCCGGCGGTTAGGAGACACGCCGGGATCAAGATGCCGATCTAGGCGCTTTCTTTCCCCACGAGGAAGACTCCTACGTGAGCGAAGACGTTCGGCAAGAATGTCACCCTCTTTCTCGCGCTGAAGTAAAAGGCCCTTTCTATCCGTATGCGCCGTTTCCTGCAATAGTCGACAAAATCGAGAATGCTCAGGAAATGGAGGTTGGGCGTGTCGTGCCATTCATAGGGCAGCGATGGGGTAACGGGGACCCTTCCTCTAATACCCAGTTGAAACCGCGTGGCCAGGGTCGCGAAATTCGGGAAGCCGACGATCGCCCTTGCCGCCGCCCGCAGGGCCTCCCGGAGGACTTCCTCCGGCTTCTTCACCTGTTGGAACGTCTGATTGAGGATGACGAAATCAAAGCTGTTATCCTCATATTCCGACAGACCCCTGTCGATGTCGTCGTGGAAGACATTCAGGCCTCTCGTCACGCACTTCAGGATGGCCTCCTCGTCGATCTCTATGCCCTGACCCCGCACCTGCTTCTTCTCCGCAAGGACCGCGAGCAGCTCGCCGTCGCCGCAGCCGAGGTCGAGAACCGAGGCGCCCGGAGGGACGATCTCGAGGATGCATTCTTCGTCAAGCCTGAGCGGCCGCGCCTCTCGTTCCATATCTACGACGATGCCGCCGCTCTCCGGAGGAAATGCTTGATCAGGTGGGCCTGCTCTTCCACTTCAATCAGGAATGCGTCGTGGCCCCACGTCGAGTTGAGCTCGGCGTAGATTGCTTCGACGCCCGCCCGCTTGCACGCCCTTGCGATTTCCTGCGATTGGTATGCGGGGTAGAGCCAGTCGGATTTGAAAGCGATCACGAGAAACCGCGCAGTTGCCCCCCGCAACGCCTCCCGCAGCCCCATTCCCCCGGCGAGGTCGAAATAGTCTATGGCCTTCGTGATGTACAAATAAGAGTTGGGATCGAAGCGCTTGATGAAGCTCTCCCCACGGTACTGAAGATAGCCTTCCACCTCGAAATTCGGATCGAAGGAGAAATGTGAACGGCCGTTCCTGAAGCGCCTTCCGAACTTCTCGTTCATCGACAGATCGCTCATATATGTGATGTGGCCTATCATCCTCGCTACGCTCAAGCCCTTTGCCGGGAGCTCTCCCCCATAATAATCGCCCCCGTTCCAGTTCGGGTCCGCCATGATGGCCTGCCTCCCCACCTCATTGAACGCTATCTGCTGCGGCGAATGGGTGGCGGTCGTGGCGATGGGTATGACAGATCGGACCCTTTCCGGGTAAGAGACGACCCACTGGAGGGCCTGCATGCCCCCCATCGAGCCGCCGGCTACGGCCAGGAGCCGGTCAATCCCGAGATAATCGACGAGGCGGCTCTGGGCCTTAACCATATCCTTGACCGTGATGAGGGGGAAATCAGAGGCCGTACGGCTTATCTGTCTTCGGGTCGAGGGACGAGGGGCCGGTCGAGCCGCGGCAGCCGCCGAGCACATTCGAGCAGATGATGAAATACCGCTCCGTGTCGAAGGCCTTGCCCGGACCGATCATGCTGTCCCACCAGCCGGCGTGCTCCTCCCCCTAGTGAAGGCCCGCGGCGTGGGCGTCGCCCGTGAGGGCGTGGAGCACGAGGACCGCGTTTGATTTGTCGGAATTGAGGCTGCCATAGGTCTCGTAGGCCAGCGTCACGGGGGAGACGGTCTTTCCCCCTTCCGTCTCGAAGCCCGGCGCCCGGCCGAACGTATAGTATTTCGTCTCGACGATCCCCAAGCCTTCTCTCACCTGCGCCACTCTTTTCTCACCTCGTCTTTAGCGGGCAATTTCCCGCTTTTAGCCCTATGCCGCCCCACATGGGCCGCTTTGTTCAGAGCCTGGTCGATGTCTTCCTTGATGTCCTCCACGTCCTCTATGCCGATCGACAGGCGGATGTAATCCTCTGTGACGCCCGTTTCACGCTGTTCGGCCCTGGTCAACTGTTGGTGGGTGGTCGACGCGGGATGGATGACGAGGCTCTTGGCATCGCCGATGTTTGCGAGATGGGAGAGGAGCTCGACGGACTCGATGAACCTCTTCCCCGCCTCGAGACCGCCCTTGATGCCGAAGCCCACCAGGCCGCCGAAACCGTTTTTCAGATACCTGCTCGCCACCGGGTAATTCGGATTATCCGGAAGGCCGGGATAGTTGACCCAGGAAACGAGGGGATGGGCTTTCAGGAATTCGGCGACCGCCAGGGCGTTTTCCGAGTGCTTTTTCTGCCGCAGAGGAAGCGTCTCCAAACCCTGGAGGAAGAGCCACGCGTTGAAGGGACTCAGGCAGGCGCCCATGTCGCGGAGCAACTGGGCGCGCACCTTGAAGATGAAGGCGACGTTGCCCATATCGCCGAAGTCGCCGAAGACGTCCCGGAACTTGAGTCCGTGGTAGGAAGGGTCCGGCTCGGTGAATTCAGGGAACTTTCCGTTCCCCCAGTTGAATGCGCCGCCGTCGACGATTACGCCGCCAATGGATGTGCCGTGTCCGCCTATATACTTGGTTGCCGACGTGGTCAAGATGTCGGCGCCGTGATCGATAGGCCTTACGAGGCCGATGCCGACGGTGTTGTCGATGACAAGGGGAATAGCCGCGTCGTGGGCGATTTTCGCGAGGGCTTCGAAGTCGGGCACATCGAGCTTAGGGTTGCCGATCGTCTCGGCATAGACGGCCCGTGTCCGGTCGGTTATGCTTTTCCGGAACTCCTCGGGCTTTGCCGAGTCGACGAACTTTACGGTGCGGCCGAGCTTCGGGAGGGTGTAGTGGAACAGCTCGTACGTGCCTCCATAGAGATTGTTGGCTGAAACGATCTCGTCTCCAACTTGGGTTATGGCGAGGAGCGCGAGGGTCTCTGCGGCCTGGCCGGACGATGCGGCCAGCGCCCCGGTCCCGCCTTCGATGGCCGCTATGCGCCGCTCGAAAATGTCCGTTGTGGGGTTCATGATCCGGGTATATATATTGCCCAGCTCCGCCAATGCGAAGAGGTTGGCGGCATGGGCCGTATCCTTGAACACGTAGGAAGTGGTCTGATAAATGGGCGCCGCCCGGGCCCCGGTTGCAGGGTCCGGGTTCTCCTGCCCTGCGTGAACGGCAATTGTATCGGGTCTCCTCTTTGCCATGAGTCTTCCTCCTCATCTTCATGAAATCCCAATTCCTGCTCAGATGTAGTACATGCCCGTTCCTTTGGCGGTTTTGGCCTCCTGCATCACGACCAGCTTTTCCAGCGTGAAGCCGGACAGAAACTCGTCCATGCCGCGGCCGAGGAGCCGCCAGATATCCCTGGCGGCGCACGTTTCCGACTTCTCACAGGTCACGGGCTTCGAAACGCAGTCCACGAGGATGCAGGGCCCCTCGAGAACGGCGAGGATGGCGGCGGCGGTGATCTCTGCGGGAACCTTGTTCAAAAGAAAGCCTCCCTTTCTGCCTCGCACCGTGCGCACGAGCCCGGAGGCCCGCAAGGCGGCGAAGATCTGCTCGAGATATTTTTCCGATATGGCCTGTCTCCTGGCTATATCGGCGAGAAACACGGGCACGTCGTCCTTCTGATGGGCCGCGAGGTCCATCATCGCCCGGAGTCCGTATCTGCCTTTGGTCGATACCTTCATACTCATGCTCCTGCCTTGGCAGCCTTTTACGATAACGGCTAAATCGCTTCGTCCGAGGCCGCTGCGGCTTCCAGGCCGGGGAACAGGTTCTGGAAAAGGGGGGCCGTCAGGTAGCGCTCGCCAGCGTCGGGGAAAATGACGACGATCGTCTTTCCTTTGCTTTCCGGCTCCTTAGCGATGCGCACCGCAACAACGGCGGCGGCCCCGCTCGATATGCCGCAAATAATGCCCTCTTCACGCGCGAGACGGCGCGCCATGTCGATGGCTTCGTCACTGGCGACCGTCTCTATCCGGTCCACCATGTCGAGCTGCAACACCTTCGGCACGAAGCCGGCGCCGATGCCCTGTATCTTGTGCGGGCCCGGCGCCGGCGCCTCGCCCTTGCGCGCCTGCGTAAGGACAGGCGATTCCTCCGGCTCAACCGCGACGGAGATGATCTTCTTTCCTCTCCTCAGCTTGAAATACCTGCTGATTCCGGTGATCGTTCCGCCCGTTCCCACGCCTGACACGAGGATGTCTGTGTTGCCGTCGGTATCGTTCCATATCTCCACGCCTGTGGTAGCCTCATGAATGGCCGGGTTTGCCGGGTTCTCGAACTGCTGGGGCAGGAAGTAGCGGGAAGGATCGCTTATGGCGATCTCGGTCGCCTTGGCCACGGCCCCTTTCATTCCCTTTGCCGCCTCAGTCAGTATCAGATTGGCGCCGAATATCTTCAACACTTTCCTACGTTCGATGCTCATGCTCTCCGGCATGGCGAGGAGCAGCTTATAGCCGCGGGCGGCCGCCACAAAGGCCAAAGAGATGCCCGTGTTGCCCGAGGTGGGCTCGATGATCTCCATGCCCGGCTTCAGCCTGCCCGTTTTTTCCGCGTCCCATATCATCGCCGCCCCGATGCGGTCTTTTACGGAGTAAGCCGGGTTCCTGCCTTCGATCTTCGCCAGAAGAGTCGCCTCCCGACCAACCACGCGGTTCAGCTTGATCAGCGGCGACCCCCCGATCGATCGGCTGTTGTCCTCATATCTGCTCATGGCGTCCTCCTCCTTTCTTTTCCGACCTCCGATTCGGGATATCGTCTACGGGCGTCTCGCTCGCGTCGATTGCCGCTTCAGCTTCGAAGGTTCGGGTTTAACACTATTTATACTATATACACAGTATAGTATTTTTATAACCGATGTTGATTATTCTTGTCAAGAATATTTTCAGGCATTTTTTTGCGCGATGGACTAAGAGACGGCCACGCAAAGGGCGATCTGCAAAGGAAACGGTCCCGGCCAGCCTACTTGGCCGAGAGAGGATGCCCTTCCATGCCGGTTGCCGAAGTATCGATGCGGTACTTCTTGATGCGGCTATAGAGGCTTGGTCTGCTTACCTTCAAGAGCTTCGCCGCCTTTGAGATATTGTTGCTGCAGAGCTGAAGGATCTCTTTCACTTTCTGCGCTTCGACGTGGTTTACCTCTTCCTTCAGGGGCACCACCCCGGGAGATTTGCCGGCTTTGGAGCTGTCGATCCCGAGGTCGGCGACGTTGATGGTTGCGCCGTCGGACATGACGATGGCCCGGCGGATCTTATTTATCATCTCCCTCACGTTGCCCGGCCAGCCATAGGACTCTATGGCGTCTACAGCTTTTCGGGTGAAAGCCTTGGTCAACCCCATCTCGGCGGAAAACCTGTTGAGAAAAAACCTGGCGAGGAGCACGATATCATCCCCCCGCTCTCGCAAGGGCGGAAGGTGGATCGCAAATTCATCCAGCCGATAATAGAGATCGTTCCTGAACCTGCCTTCCTGGATCGCGAGGTCTATGTCGCAGTTGGTAGCCGCAATGACCCGGACATTCACCTTCTTCCCGCTCGTCGCGCCCACGCGCTCTACAATCCTGTCCTGAAGAAATCGCAAGAGCTTGGCCTGGAGGCTCATGGGCATCTCGCCTATCTCGTCGAGGAAGACGGTGCCCCCATCGGCGGATTCCATCTTTCCCTTTTTGGTTGCATACGCCCCGGTAAAGGCCCCTTTCTCGTGACCGAAAAGCTCTGCTTCGAGGAGGTTCTCGGGTATCGCGGCGCAGTTGATAGTGACAAAGGGCTTATTTTTCCTCGTGCTCCTCTCGTGGATGGCGAGCGCGGTAAGTTCCTTGCCTGTGCCGCTTTCGCCGAGGACCAATACGGACAACTCGGTCTTTGCCACCTTTCGTATTTTCGCGAATGTCTGGAGCATGTGAGGGCTGACGCCCACAAAATCCTGCATTTCTTCGCTGGCTTTGATCCTCAACAGATCGACGTCGACGAAGTTGACGAGTTTCTGCAGCTGTTCCAATTTCAACTCCTTCACTTTAATTTCCAGTCTCTTGATCACAACCGTTTTCTCATGGTATTCAAAGTAACCCTGTTTATCGATCGCGAGATGCCACCCGCAGTTCCTGCAGACTTCCGGCATGACCGTATATCGCTGCCCGCAGAAAAAACATTCGCCTTCGGGAGCAAGATTGTCGACGATGTACTGCCAGAGCTTCAGCTTTGTGGCGCGGGCAACATCATGAAAAGAGAGAGCATAACCGTTCGCGTCTTTTCTTGAGACAGCGACGGCATGCTCGATGACGCCCTGCTGGGGAAGCTCGTAGCGCATAGTCAATCCGTTGGGGAGCGGCGTTACGTCGAATGCAGCGATGGAGTTCCCTATGAAAGCGCCGTCTAGACCCAGGCTTATCATGAGGATGTCCTTTTTTTCGGCGCCTATTTCGATTTCTGCGGGAATTCTCACCTGAATTCGCGGGCTGAAGCGCACGGTCGATCTCCTTATGGTGCGCAATATCTTAGAGAATGATAATTGGTCGCCGCGCCTCTGTCAACGAGTCAGAGGTAGCACAACGAAGTGCGGGCCGCATCGCTATAAGTGGATAGCCTTTAGCACGAAAGTTTTAGGCTCTGCGTGTGTATGTCCCCCAGCCGGCCCACACGAAGCCTTATCGACAGGATGCGCGGGGGATGCGTCTGTTTTCTTTCCACTTTGCTCACCGATTCCGCCTCCAAATAAAGCGATTAAGGAGGCGTTACGACCGATTATTTTACAATCCCGGATCGAACTTGCGATTTTCCAACGGACCGGAGGAACCTGTCTCGCAAGCTCGCATGCGTTTGCCCTGCCGCGGCGGACGCTCGTGTCAGCTTATTTGACAGGCGGCAGGCTAAAAAGCCCCTGGGGGCTCGCATTAGAACAGCTGCTTATACTCTCCGGCATGCCTGTCGATCTCATAGAGAAAGCGGACGGTCGCTGCTAAAAGGCCCGAAAAACAGTTTTGCGCGGCAGGACAAAGGCTTGGTCGACGTGAAAGGCGACCGGCAGTTCCTTCCGACAGGAGAGGACCATCTGCCGCGTGCGCGCAAGACGCGGTGAAAAAAGCCGGCAAGGAGCGCCTCAAAAAAATCGCGTGTGTGAAGGACGGCCGTGAAATGCGCCGATCGGTGCGCTCAATGTGGCGCAACTCTTTGCAGCTAGGACAATGCTTATAAATCTTGCAGGCTCAACGTTTTTTGAGGAACAGACAATGAACCCCCTTTACACCTGTTTGTTATCTTTTACACCCATCGGCGTCGCGTAGAACATAGCAGTAATAATATCAATATGTTAGCATTGGCATACCCCTTGCTCGTCTTCTGGTTTGTCGAACACGCGTACGACAGAGACGTTGATGCAGCAAGGAGGTGAGCAACAACATGAGAGAGAGAGCCGCCAGCGCGATCGGTTTCCCTCCTCGTCTCCTCATTCTCATTCTTCTCTGCCTTGCCTCGTCGGTTCTTTTTGCAGAAGGGCCCGCTCTGCCCGACTCGGCGGATGCGCCGCCGCAGTCTTCTCCGTCGTTTCAGGTCCTTACCCCCCGGGCAACGGAAGCGATCTTCGCCGGAGGGCTGTCGCCTGAGATGCAATGGCTGAAAACGACGACGCACAATGAATCCGAGAAGATCGTTTTGTGGGACGAAGGCCCCGCGAGCGCGAAGTCTGCTTCGGGCGCAACATGCGCCGACGAATAGAGTAACAAGCAGACCTCCACATCCTTTTCCGGAGCTTTTTCGCCGGTTTCCCGTTTGCTTACCGTGCGGAGCATTGCCATGTTAAGTGCCGGGAGGCCGCGACAAGGGCGCAGGCTTGCCGATTTTCATTACCCCTTACCCGATCGCGGCAAGTAGATCCACGGCGATAAACGAAAATTTAAGGAAAACCCTTCAGCTTGCCTTCGCCGCTATTTCAGCAATCCAAACTTTGTCTCACGGTGCAAGACGCTTGGCTCATGGCGTAAGACATTTATCTCATAGCGTAAGACATAAAGGCGAGCCAGGCCGTCTTCGGCGCTTGTCGCAACGCTCGGATATGCCGGAGAAAAGGGTGGAAAAGGAAAAAGGGGGTGGCCTCGCGAATGCGGCATGATTATTGTATAAGCTTAGGTTATTCAGAGTAATTTGGGCATTAGCGCACGCGTTTTCTTCTTTCATGCGATAGAGGAGGACGGACAGTATTTTCTCAGAAAGAAGGGAGGTGGATGATGACAATCAAGCTTGCCGTCGTGTCGAGCAATCGTCTTTTTTGCGAAGGCGTGCGAAAGCTGGTCGAGGGGGATCCCGAAATAGTGATTGTCGGCGAGCCCGATCCCATAGTGCGGTTTCAGGATTTGGCGGATCTTCAGAGCGACGTCGTGCTCATCGACCAGCCGGCGCTCTTTGCCATGCCTAGACACTTATTGAGAGAAAACGGTCTATGCGCCAAGTTTATCATGGTAGCGAGCAGGAGCGAACCGTCTTTAATTGACGCGGACTTTATAGAGCTGATTTCAAACGGCGTGATGGCTGGGATTCTTTCTGCCGAAGCAAACGGAGAACTGATGAAGAAGGCCGTCAGAGTGGTGGCTTCCGGGGAGCTTTGGCTGGACCACCTGACGATCAGAAAGATCCTGGCGCAGGCGACGTCGGTGAAAAAGAGCGTGACGAGGCAGGAATCGGAAATAGCGGACCTGATCATGAGAGGCTACTGCAATAAGGATATCGCCAGGGAGCTTAAAATCGCGGAAGCCACGGTCAAATCGCACTGCAACAGGCTTTTCAGAAAGTATAACGTGTCTGGAAGGCTGCAACTCGGACTCAAGCTGAAGACGCTCCGCCCCGGGAACCTGCGGCCGGCGTCGAATGACGTTGCCAATTGATTGCCATGTTAATTCTACTGACTCGAAGAGCCCGCTGCCTGCCTCGATGCATTCCCTTCAGGCTGTCCCTTACCGGAAAACCATGGGCTTTCTTGAATTCGTCTGGATAGACCGTGTCGCGCCCTTCCACGCCGCAATATGACGTCTCTTCATCGAGGAGGAGGCGCCTTCGGCGCTTTTCGCAAAACTCTGGCATCTTTTAGGAAAGCGTGTTATCTTTTCCGTAGTCGGCGTCACTATTTTCCCGTTGGGCAGGAGGACCCCATGAGCAAGGAGTCTGTTTTGAATGGCAAAAGGATTTTGGCAGTCGATGACGAGCAGGACGTTCTGGATGTGCTGAAGGAAGAGATCATGATGGCGGCGCCAGGCTGCATGGTAGATGAAGCAACGACGTTTGAGCAGGCGTCGACGCTCCTCGTTGCCTGGACCTACGATTTGGCTATCCTCGACATAATGGGCGTACGGGGTTTGGACCTGCTCATGATGGCCGTGGAACGCCCGTATCCGGTACCGGTCGTAATGCTTACCGGCAAAGCCTTGTCTCCCGACGTGCTCAAGGAGTCTATATCGAGAGGCGCACGCGCCTACCTTCCAAAGAAACATCTGGGTGCGGTGGTTCCCTTCCTCGAAGACGTGCTGGCCAACGAGTACGGCCCTGTCTGGCGGCGCATCCTGAAGGACATCGAGGGTTTCTTCAGCGAAGGCTGGGGACCGTACTGGCGCAAGCCTGACGAGAAGTTCTGGAAGGAGTTCGAGGAAAGGATCGCGGTCGAGGGCAAAAAGTAGCCGTTTCTTGTTCTTCCCGCAAGTTTTTGAGCGCCCCGCCATCAGTGTGAAAACATAGTTTCGCTCATCCCCGCCCGGCCGTCGATCCGGCGGCCGGCAGGGCAGTCCTGCGCCGCCGAAGCGAGGGCGTCCGCTCGATTAGGCCTTTCGAAAAGCCCTAGTCCTTCGATCGACGTCTCCTTTCAAGGAGCGCAAGCACTTCGAAGTGAGAGGTGTGAGGGAAAAAATCAAAGGGGATAATCCGGCGCGCCCCGTAGAACTCCTTCAGGCTCAGGAGGTCCCTCGCCAGCGTTGCGGGGTTGCAAGATATGTAGGCCATCTTCTCCGGCCGGATATCGCACGCCGCGGCAAGGGCTTGCCTGGTCAATCCTTTTCTTGGCGGATCGACGACGAGGAGATCGATTGTCCCGCCCTTGAAGCGACGGGCGGCCCGTTCCGCTTTGTCCACGAGGAAAACGCAGTTACGCAACCCGTTGAGGCGGGCGTTCTCCTGCGCGGCCTCGATGCTCTCAGGGCTCGAATCGATCCCTGTCGCCGCTTTCACGAGGCGCGACAGGAAAAGCTCGATGGTTCCCGCGCCGCAGTAAAGGCCGGCGACGCTCTCTGCGCCCGTGAGCCCGGCGGTCGCGATCAAACGTTCGTAGAGCATAGCGGCCGTCTTCGGGTTCGGCTGGAAAAATGAAAAGGGATATATCCGTAAGCGCAAATCTCCAAGCAGGTCGTCTATGGCGGGTTTGCCCCAGAGCAGCCGGCAGGTTTCGCCCGTCGCATAAAAGCTCTTGATCTGCGGCGCCGCCTCGGGCAGTCTCAGCTTCAGGTCTTCAAGGCGCGAGCTTAAGTCGGAGGCGGCAATAAAATGGCACATCGCCTCGCCCGTCATCTTCGCCTCCCTGAGCACGAGCCTCTTGAGCGTCCCCTTCCCTGTCATTGGGTTGTAGGCCCTCAAATCCGTTCCCCGTAGCCACCTTCGAACCAGGGGAAGCACCTTCGCCGCAACCGGACTGAACAGGGCGCAGCCTTCAACCGGGACGATCCCGCCTTTTGAGGCGCGAAAGGGCGACGGCCTCTCACTCAAGCCAAGGGAAACACGCCCGTCCGTCTCGCCGAAGGAAAACTCAACCTTGCCCCGGTAAAAAAAGGCGTCCACCGACGGGACGATAGGCGCAACGGCGACCTCTTCCAGGTCTTGACCGCCAACCCTTCTCAAAACCTGAGCGAGATGGTTTTCCTTGATCTTAAGCTGGACTTCGTAAGAGAGGGCCTGCAAGTCGCAGCCGCCGCAGGCGCCGAAGTGGGGACACGCAGGCCGCACCCGGTCCGGCGACTCCTCCTCGATCGTCACAAGCTCCCCGTAGGCGAAGCCCGGACGAAGCCTCGCTACCCGCAGCCGCGCCCTGTCGCCCGGCACGGCGCCGGGCACAAAGACGACCATCCTCTCCAGGCGCGTCACTCCATGGCCGCTCGGCAGCGCCATGTCGCTTATCTGTGCGGAGTACTCCCGTCCCTCTTCGATCACCCTTCCAAATCCTCTCGCCTAAGGGGAATATTTTACCACCGCAGCGGCCGGGCGATCTACAGGAAGAGACGCAGGGCCCGCCTGATGGTCTCGGGTGCGTCTTCCCCCGTGTCCACTTTCATAACGCGGAAGGAAGGCAAACCGTCCGCGTCGGCGCCGATCCGGAGCTGCCTTTCCAGCACGTCAAGGCGTGCGTCCGAGATGTCGGCGCCGCTGTCCATGCGGCGCTGCACCCTTCCGCGCAGGATAGGCTCGCTTGCGACGCACCACACGAAAAACGGGTTCAGGCCCTTGCTCACGGAGGTCTCGTAGAACTCATCTCTGAGGCCGGAGGCGAGGAAGGCCGCGTCGACGACGACCCTTTTCCCCTTTTCGGCGGCGGCGACGGCATCCCGGGTCATTGCCCGGTAGGTCCTGATGGTCATAGCGGGGTCGTACAGGCCGGATTCGTAGTCTACATAGACGTGCGCGCCGGCCGGCACGCCGGCCATCCGCTTCCGCACTTCATCGGACTTCAACACCACCGAGCCGGGCAGCAGGTCTTCTGCGATCACCGACTTGCCGGCGCCGGAAACGCCCATGAGCACGACCGGGTTGAAGGGCGGCCTTCCGTTCTCGACATAATGCTCAGCCAGCTTGTAATAATCCCTCGCCCGGTGCAGCGCCGATTCTCTGGCTGCAGGGTCGTCTTTCAACCCGTCCGCGGTAAAACCCTCGATTTTCCCCCTGACTACGGCGCGGTAAGTTTTGTAGAAGAGCAGGAGGCCGGCCGAAACGCTTGCCGGAAAATGCGAGAAATACGCATCGGAGACGGCGGCGGAAAGATCGAACCTTCCCCGGTATTCCAGGTCCATAAAGAGGAACGCTACGTCCTCCAGCACGTCGCTTATACGAAATCGCCTGTTGAATTCAATGCAGTCGAAGATGATCGGCGGGCTGGTGAGACAGAGGTTCTCCGTGTGAAGGTCGCCGTGCACCTCGCGCACGAACCCTCGTTCTTTCCGAGCCCCGATCAGATCGCCCCGGTCTTCGAGGAAAACACGACCCGAGGAGATAAGCCGGGCATAGAACTCCGCCTCTACGGTCACGCCCCGGTAAGGCCCTATCTGGTCAAAGTTCTCTTCCATGTTCGTGCGAACCGCTTCTACGCCTCCGTAGGGACCCCGGCGGCTGATCGGCGCCTCTCTATGGAAACGCGCCAGAACCTCGCCAACTTCGGCCAGCGCCCCGTACAGCAATTTACCTTCGCCGATGAGGCGGGAAAGGAGCTTCTCCTCGGGCATCCTCTTCATCTTCACCGCATACTCGACGATCACCGCGCCCCCCGACCGTGCAAAAGCGTAGCCGTCTCTCTTCCTGTAAATGGGGACAACGCCGAGATAGAACCCCTTAGCCAGACGGGAGTTCAGCCTCACCTCTTCCCTGCTATAGAAGCGCCTTTTCGCGAGGGTCGTGAAGTCGAGGAAGCCTAAGTCTACGGGCTTTTTGACCTTGTAGACCGTAGAGCCTGCGAGGAACACGTGAGAGATGTGCGTCTCGCGATGGACGACCGAGGAAGGCTTTTCCGGATAACTCTCCGGTTTCAACAGAAATTCGACAAGACTCCCGTCGGTTCCCATGCCCACCTCATACAAGATCCCGGTTTTCTGCAAAAAAGTAATGTAAGACCGGGCGGGGCCGCGTGCAGCTTCCGGGCGGCGAGGGACAATCAACGAGCGGTAGACGCGGCGTGAGGCGTCTTTTTTCCTGATGTGAGGCAGATTAGCGCCTCAATGGGAAAAGATGGTAGAATGAGAGGCGATGGGAACGCTTATCAATGCGGGGGCAGTCATAATCGGCAGCCTCATCGGGCCCACTATCCACAAAAGGTTTCCGGAGAGGATAGCCGCTGTGGCGTTCCAGGCCATCGGCGTGTTCACGCTCTTCCTCGGCATCTCCATGGCGTCGAAGACGGGTAATTTCCTCGTTATGGTCTTCAGCATCGTCGGCGGTTCCATTATTGGAGAATTGTTGAACATCGAGAAGCGCGTGGAGGGCTTCAGCCGCTTCCTCAAAGGCGCGGTACGGTCCGGAAACGACCATTTTTCGGAGGGGTTCGTCACATCCTTTCTCTTGTTTTGCATGGGCTCCATGACGATACTGGGGGCAATCGAGGAAGGTCTGGGCGGACGGCCCGAATCTTCTCCTCGCGAAGTCGGTGCTCGACGGCTTTTCCTCTATCGCGCTGTCGGCGTCCCTTGGGGTGGGCGTCCTCTTTTCAGCGCTTCCTCTGCTCGTTTATCAGGGCGGCCTCACCTTGTTCGCAAGCTCACTGCACCATGCGCTCACCCCGAAATTGATCAACGAGGTTACTGCCGTTGGAGGACTGCTCCTGATAGGCCTCGGCGTCAACATCCTGAAGATCAGGCAACTATCGGTGCTCAACATGCTTCCCAGCCTGGTAATCGCTGCGGTCCTCGCCTGCTTTCTCAATTAATTCGGGTCCGACAGGTCGCCCGTATAGACTCCGGGGTCAGTTTTTGCTTGACGTTGCAGGGAGTTCGTAATAATGATATTGTACTCTAAAAGAGCAGCGGCGCGTTCGACGGCAAGCCCCGACCAAGGCTTTTCTTTGAGGGGTTGCCGCAGCTTCTGAGCGAAGCGGGTCGTGCTTTTGCTCGTGGAGGGGGCGAAGGCAAGCCCCAATAATAGTGAGGAAGAAGATATGAACGCAGTACTCGTCCTTGTCCTGGGTTTCATTGTCTTTTTTATCGGTTATCGGTGGTACGCAGGCTACATAGACGCCCGTGTAATAAAGGCTGACAGGAAGCGGGTCACCCCCGCGAAGATGTACATGGATGGGGTCGAGTTCATGCCGACGAGCAAGAGCGTGCTTTTCGGCTATCAGTTCAAATCGATCGCCGGGGCCGCGCCGATCATCGGCCCCATCATCGCCATTCAGTGGGGCTGGCTCCCCGCGCTGATCTGGATATTGGGCGGGCGCCCTTCTTATAGGCTGGGTCCAGGACTATTCGAGCGCCATGATGGCGATGCGCTGCGAGGGCGCTTCCTTCGGGGGATTGAGCCATAAGTTTATTTCTCCCCGGGCAAGGATCATCCTCCTCTCGTTCATCTACTTCTATCTCCTTCTCATCGCGGGCGCCTTCGGCAACGTTGTCGTGAGCACGGCGGTCTCCCTGAAGGCAGCGCCTGTGGCGTGGCTCTTTCTCACCATCGGCGGCCTAACGGCGGGACAGATGATCTACCGGTGGAAAAAGGACATCCTCATGACGACCGCCGTCTGCGTCATCATAGCCCTCATCGGCATCTGGCTGGGCTCGCGCTTCCCAACCGATGCGGTCATAGGCGCCGGCCTGCGGCCAACAGCAGGCTGCTCTGGGCCCTGGCCGCCGTTGTTTTCTGTTATTTTGCAGCGGTGCTGCCCATCTG
This sequence comes from uncultured delta proteobacterium, assembly GCA_963733345.1. Taxonomy (GTDB): domain Bacteria; phylum Desulfobacterota; class Syntrophorhabdia; order Syntrophorhabdales; family WCHB1-27; genus BOG-1155. The sequence continues at coordinate 7,566 of CAVTDX010000026.1, read as the reverse complement.
GAGGTTCTCGCTGCCCATCAATTACGTCGCGTCGTATATCGTCTTCCTGGGACTCTTTTTCGGCATGATCGGAGTCTTCGTGCTTCATCCGAGTTTTACGCTCCCGGCCGTCACGACCTTTTCGATAAAGATCGGTCCTCTCTGGCCGATCATGTTCGTCACCATAGCATGCGGCGCGATCTCCGGGTGGCACAGCATAGTCTCCAGCTCCGGAACGGCCCGCCAGCTTGAGAACGAGACGGACGCCCGGCCCGTGGGCGCGGGCGTAATGTTCGTGGAGATGATGCTCGCCTTGTTCGCCCTGGTGATCGCCGGCACGATCTACGCGTCTCCCGCCGAGTACGGGGCGGCGGCGGTCCAGGGTCCGGGCGCTATTTTCGCGACCGGCGTCGCCAAGTTCCTTAGCGTCCTGGGCCTGCCCTCGGCCATAGGCCAATCTTACGGCAGCGTCATGATGGTGGTCCTCGCCATCACCATCATGCAGCTCGTCCTCCGGTTCATGCGAATCGCCACCGCCGAGCTGATGAGCGACGTGAGCCCCGTCTTCAAGAACGTCCACGTGGGCGCCTTCGTTGCCGGCGTGCTGACCATCATCCTGATCATGACCGGCTGGTGGCAATATTTATGGGTGCTTTTCGGAGGCGCCAACCAGCTCATGGCGTCGCTCGCGCTCATGCTCATCACCGCATGGCTCATGTCGGAGGGCAAATCATACGCATGGACGTTCTACCCCATGATCTTCATGTTCGTGACGACCGTAGCGGCCCTTTGCTACACCTCGTATACGCTGCTCTCTAACGTGGCGAGGGGTATGGTGAAAGGCGAGGCGCTCGTCGGGAATACGCTTATGGGCCTTGTGGGTTTCTTTCTGGTGATCGCGGCGCTTGCTCTCGGGGTTGAAGGGGCGAAGGCGTTCCGGAGATACCGGGCCGCAAGACCGGCGAAGGGCGGGGAGGCCGCCGCGAACGCGTAATAAAATCCTCCCGCTCCTCAAGGGCGGGAAAAGGCCGTTCTATCAGGCGCACGGAGGGCCGGTCAGGGTGACGGCCCTATAGTTTTTCGTAAATCGACGGCGAATAAGGGGCGTCAAAAAATGGGCGAAGGCGACAAGAGAGGCGGCATATTAAAATCGATAAAAGATTTCGTGTACGGCGTGGCGGCCCACGATTCCGCGCGCTTCGCGCTCAAGACGAGGGCTAGCATGGAGCACCTCTTCATCCTGATCACTATGGGCGACATGCTCGGCGTGCCCATCCTGCCGCCTTACTATTCCTTAAGACTCCTGCCTTACGTGGTCCCGCAGATCGCCACATGGAAGAGGAGGATGCTGAGGGAAAAAGACCTGACGGACGGTCTCGCTTAAAGAACGGCAGGCCGTCCATGCTTTTGCAAGGGGGGAGTCTCCTGCGGCTTTGCCGCCGGGCACCCGCTTGCGGGCCGGGGCGCTTCCGAGCCCCGGTAATTTACAGGAGGTGCACCATTTCTCTCTCAAAGATATTCGAACAGTATCCAAACAGACGGTACATCATGTTCGGCGGCAAGGGGGGCCTCGGAAAGACCACCTTTTCGGCGGCGACCGCCTACTACCTGGCAAAGCAGGGGAAGCGGGTCCTGGTTTTCTCCGTCGACCCCCAGGCCTCCCTGAGCGACATTTTCAAAAAGGACATCTTCGGCAAGGGACCGACCGAGATCATGCCGAACCTTTACGCCCAGGAAATCGATGCGGACCGGAGGATAAAGGAGTACCAGCAGGAAATACGGCAGAAGATCCTCGACATGTACGGGATGGACCGGATCCCCGAAGAGATAGAGAGCTACATCCAGGCCGCCGCCGCGGAGCCGGCGATGGAGGAGAGCGCGATCTTCGATGAAGTGGTCGATATTGTCGTGAAGGGCAACTACGATTATTACATTTACGACCTGGTGCCTCTCGGCCACGCCCTCTACTACCTGAGCATGGCCTCCGTCTACGACGCGTGGATCGGCAAGATCACCGGTCTTCGGCAGCAGATGAGGGAGTACGACCAGGTGGCCGCCGTCATGCGCCGTGAAAAGGAGATGGACGAGGACGCGATCCTCAACGAACTCCTCTATATAAAAGACCGCATCAACAAGTCCTCCAGCATCCTCACGGACAAGGAGAAGACGGCCTTCTTCTTCGTGATAACGGCCGAGCAGATGGTAATCGCCGATACGGTCAAGGCGGCCGAGCTTTTCGCCAAGTTCGACGTCCCCTTGAGCGGCTACATCGTCAACCGCGTGCTTTCTGAATCGTTGAGAGGCCAGGACATACCCGAGTACCTGAAAAACAGGCTAACCATGCAGGAACACTACCTGAAGGTGATCGACGAGACGTTCTCGGGACAGATACTGGCGTCCGTGCCCGAGATGGAGAGGGACGTGACGGGTCTTCCCATGATCGAGAAGCTCGCAGCAGCCATGTTCTGAAAGGCGAGGGAGGCTCCGAGCGCGGCGGGCTTAAGCGGGGAGGCTCCGGCGCTTCAGCGTAGCGGGTCCTGGCTTTGCCGCCTAAAGGGGGTGCCGGGCGCCCAATAATTGAACATATGGAGGTCGAGACGTGGACGCCATCAGCATAACCAGCAGCATCACCGTGAGCATGCGCAAATTCATGGAGGACAACCCTGGGCTCAAGTATATTTTTTTTGGAGGAAAGGGGGGCGTCGGCAAGACCGTGATGGCGGGCGCCGCCGCCCTCTGGGCGGCAAAAAAGGGGAAAAGGACCCTCCTTGCCTCGACCAACCCGGTGCACAGCCTGTCGAACCTGTTCGAGCAGGACGTGTTCGGCAAACCGGTCGTCGTATGCAACGAGGACCGGTGCCATGCCTTCGAGATCGATACGCGGGAAACTATAGAACGGTCAAAACAGCAGATCAGGGAGAAGATCAACTGGTTCCTCAAGTTCGCCGATATTACGACGAAGGCCGAGGATTTCATCGAGTCGGCCACCATGAACCCGGCCTTTGAAGAATCGGCCATGTTCGAAAACATGATGGACCTCATCTTCAAGGACGAGTACGATTTCTATGTTTTTGACACGGCCCCGACCGCCAATGCCCGGCGGCTCCTCGGCATGTCGAAGGTCTACTCCCTCTGGGTGGAAAAAATGCTGAAGAGCAGGGAAGAGGCTAAATCGCTGCGGGAGGTGCTCTCCTTCACGAAGAAGACAGAACAAGACCCACTGATGGATTACCTTCTCGGCTTCAAGGACCGGATGGCCTCCGCCCAGAAGCTGCTCACCGACAAGGCGCTCACTGCCTTCTTCTTCGTCACCCTCCCTGAGAGTCTGCCCATCGCTGTGATCACCAGGTTCATCGACTGGTTCTATGAATTCGGCATACCCGTCGGCGGCGTGATCGTCAACGGCGTGATACAGAAAGAACACGTCCACGACAACACGGTCGAGTTCGTGCGGAACAGGGTGGCCATGCAGGACGAGCACATGGCGGAGATATGGCGCCTTTTCGGCGACAAGGTGAGGGCGATCACGCCCCTCTTCGAGACAGAGGTAAAAGGCGCCGCCATGCTGGACCGGACCAGCAAGTGTCTCTTCGCCTAAAGGAAGCCCTTAGATGCTCACGCGTCGCCCTCAAGATCTTACGAACCGCCCGGGTTCCGGTCCTTGTGTTGCAAGAACAGTTTTGAAAAATTTCCTTGACAAGGAGACCGCTTTGCCTGTTAAAGTCTATATTCAAGCCTTGCCGACAATCGACGACTCGGCCTTAAAGGAGGCAACCAATGGAGAAATATTTTTTGAACGGCCACAAGGGTAAGACCTATTTTCAACTTCCGGAGGCCTGGGAAGTGATAAAACATGCAATTCCAAAGCCTGAAAAAACAAATAAATCCATTTCCCAGTTGTTAAGCGACTCGATCGCCGATCCCATAGGCACGCCCCCACTTGCACAGCTCCTCAAGGATAAAAAGAAGATCGTCATCATCGTGGACGACCCTGCGCGGCCAACGCCCAAAAAGGCGATTTTGGCCCCTCTCGTGGAGTACCTTCACGAACACGGCGTACAGAGCAGCCAGATCGCCGTCTTGCTTGGAGTCGGCACTCACGTTCCCGTACCTGATGCCGAAATAAGACAGCTTTATGGAGAAGAGCTCTGCAAGGAAGTCAGGTTTGTCAACCATGATTGCTACGCTGAGGACCTGGTGTCCGTGGGAACCATGAAACACGCGGGAGACCTGAAGATTCATCCGCTGGCCGTAGGGGCGGACTTGCGAATCGCCGTCGGGTCCGTTCTTCCCCATCCTTTCGCCGGGTTCGGGGGCGGCGCGAAGGCTGTGCTCCCTGGCATATCGAGCTATGACGCCATTCGGGATCATCATGTGGCCCTGATGACCGCAAAAGGGGCGTTCGCGGGAAATGGCGAAAACAACCCCTTTCGAAGTGAAATCCTCGAAGCCGGCAGGCTGGCGAAACTCGATTTCATCATCAACGCGGTTTATGACGCCGACGACGACGTGAAAGCCATCGTGGCCGGCCATTTTGAAAAAGCTCACCGGGCAGGCATCGAGATGTGCGTGAAAGAGATGGGCGTGCGTTTCGATCAGCCGGCCGATGTGACATTGATGTCGTCTTTCCCTTATGACGAGGTTGCTCAGGTCCTGAAGCCCCTTGGCAGCTTGAACATGCTGACAAAAGAAGGCGGCGTGGTAATACTCTACGCGGGCTACATCAAGGGCGGCAGGTTCCCGGCGCCGCTTCTCGAGGCATTCGACACCGGCTTTGCAAAAGCAGGAGGCGACGCGAGGCGCCTTGTCACGGACCTCACCCGTGAGCGTAAACCGCTCATCCCCGGCCTGGCAATGGATTTCAATTGCGCCCTCAACATGACATTGCTCCAGGTAAACCGCGCCCGAGTAATCCTTATTTCGGGAGACGCCGACGAGGCACAGGCCGCCCGGATGGGCTTCGACTACGCCGCTTCCGTCCAGGACGCCGTCGACAGGGTCGCAAAGGATTTCCCCAAGGCAACGGTCAACATCCTCCCGTCGGGAGGGGTCGTCCTGCCCATAATACCGGAGAGCATGCAGATTCAATGGTGACGCATCGGGAGATCGAAACAAGAAAGAAGGTCTGGACAAAGGCGGGACAACTGAAATTAGGGGCATATCCATGCTATTGAGAGAAACTGTCGCACACAACCAACAACGGAGGAGGTAACGAAAAATGGCAGAAAAGAAGTAATCGGCGGGCCAACCTGGTCGTGGGACCCGACAGCTTCAATTTGACGGCGGCCCTTTGGTTCGTCATGTATGTGCTTATCGGAGGGATAAACAGCTTTGCCGGACCTATAATCGGGACCGTTGTCCTCTTCCTGATCCCTGAACTCTTCCTCCGCGATTTGAAAATGTATACGCCCTATATCTCAGCAGGCATATTGTTGCTCGCCGTCTACTTAGCGCCGGAGGGTTTGGCGGGTCTGCCCCGGCTCATAAGGCTGCGCTCTACAGAGAGAAGAAAAGAGAAGAAAGCCGGTTATGCTTCTTGAGACCGAAGGATTAACAAAACACTTCGGAGTTTGATCGCCGTTTCCCACTTTGATCCGGAGCGCACGGAGGGCTGATGCCGCCGCACTGGCGGACATATTTTTCGCAAGCGCGACAAAGATTCAAAGGTCGCCTTTTGACCCGATGAATTTAGTCCCCATAGCCAACTTCAGGGGTTCCTTCCGGGGTTCGCGGTGAGCCGGAAGAATATGCAACATTCATGAAAGCGGATGTAAGTTTGAAAGAGACGTCTGTCAGGCCTTAGCGAGGAGTGAACGCCTTTTCCTAGAGCGTCAAAGGAGGAGCTTTTACGAAACGATCCGTACTGTTTTTGGTCTTTGGCGCATTCGTTGCAGACTTCACGCAAAACAAAACCCAGGAGGTTAAGACATGATCAGCGACATAGTCAAAACGGGATTCGAGAAGGCCGTCCCCAGAGGGCTCTTCAAGGGAACGGGTCTGTGCAATGAAGATCTGAAGAAACCGCTTATCGGCGTCGTGAACTCCTTCAACGAAATCGTTCCCGGCCACATACATCTCAACGATATAGCCTATCGGGTGAAACTGGGCGTGACTGCGGCAGGGGGCACGCCGCTCGAATTTCCTGCGATTGCGCTGTGCGACGGCATTACGATGGGCCACCACGGCATGTGTTATCCCCTGCCCAGCCGCGAGCTGATCGCCGATTCCATCGAAGCTATGGCAATGGGCCACGCACTCGACGGCCTCGTGCTGATCACGAACTGCGACAAGATCACCCCGGGCATGTTAATGGCCGCGGCGAGGCTCAATATCCCCTCCATCATCGTCTCCGGAGGGATCATGTACGCCGGTTGGTTCCAGGGAAAGTGCGCCGACAGCATTAAGACCATCGAGGCCCTGGGCAGGGTAGCCGTCGGAGAGATGACCCTGGAGGAATTGGAAGAGCTGGAAGACGCGGGGGCGCCCGGCTGCGGCGCCTGCGGCGGCATGGGCACGGCCAGCAGCATGAACTGCCTGTCCGAGGCAATAGGCATGAGCCTGCCATGGAACGCGACCGTCCCCGCCTATCTGGCAAAGCGCAAGGTCCTGGCGCGGAAATCGGGCGAGCAGATAATGGAGCTGGTGCGCCGGAACATCCTGCCCCGGGACATCCTGACCGAGCGTGCTTTCAGGAACGGCATTGCAGTAGACATGGCGATCGGCGGGTTCACCAACACGGTGCTGCACCTGCTCGCTATCGCCCATGAGGCGGAGGTGAAGCTGGACATCAACCTCTTTGACGAGATCAGCAAGCGCACCCCGAAATTATGCCCCATAGCTCCCGGCGGCGCCTACTACATGCAGGACCTCTATCGCGCCGGAGGCATATCCGCGGTCATGACGGAGCTTACGAGGATTCACGCGCTGGACTTGAGCTGCCCGACCGTTACCGGCAAAACCATAGGCGAAAACATCGCGGGGGCCGCGGTGAAGGACCGGGAGGTTATTCATCCCGTGGAAAATCCGTGCTATTCGGAGGGCGGCATCGCCGTGCTGTGGGGCAACCTGGCGCCGGGCAGCGCCGTGGTCAAACAGGGGGCCGTTGCGCCGGAGATGCTCCGCCATACCGGACCCGCAAGGGTCTTCGACCGAGAAGAGGACGCCGTGGAAGCCGTGCTCAAGGGAAAGATCGTCAAAGGCGACATTGTGGTCATTCGCTATGAAGGGCCGAAGGGAGGGCCCGGCATGAGGGAGATGCTTGCAACCACGGCGGCCATCGTGGGGGTAGGTCTCGGCAAGGACGTGGCGCTCGTCACGGACGGCCGTTTCTCAGGCGCCACGCACGGGGCCTGCATCGGCCACGTTTCTCCCGAAGCGGCCGAGGGGGGACCCATCGCCATGGTACAGGACGGCGACGTAATCGAGATCGACATACCGAACCGCAAGCTGAACGTTCAACTGGACGATGGGGAGATCGCGAGGCGCATGAGCGCGTTGACGCTTCCGCCCCCCAAAGCGAAGCGAGGGTATCTCGCCCGTTACGCCAAGCTCGTGAAGTCCGCCAGTACGGGCGCCGTCGTGGAGTGA
>CAVTDX010000025.1:0-16064 GCA_963733345.1 uncultured delta proteobacterium | reverse complement strand
TCTCTCTCTCTCTCTCTCTCTCTCTCTCTCTCTCTCTCTCTCTCTCTCTAGCTCCGGCACCTTCCGCGTCATGTACCTTTGCGGCTACAACCTCGACAACCTTTCCCTCATGGCCCTCACAATCGCCACGGGCTTCGTCGTCGACGACGCAATCGTGGTGCTCGAGAACAGCACGCGCCATATGGAAATGGGGGCATCCGCGATGGAGGCGGCCATCACGGGCGCCAGGGAGATCGGCTTCACCGTCCTTTCCATGAGCATGTCCCTCGTCGCCGTCTTCATACCGATCCTTCTCATGGGCGGCATGGTAGGCCGCCTTTTCCGCGAGTTTGCCGTCACCCTGTCGACGGCGATTGCCGTATCCCTGGCCTTGTCCCTCACCACTACCCCCATGATGTGCGCAAGACTCCTTCGGCCCGGCAAGGGCCGCGAGCACGGGCATATCTACCGCTTAAGCGAGAACGCCTTCGAAGGGATGCGCCGCTACTACGATATAACGCTCCGCTGGGCCCTGCGCCGCCCAAGGCTCATGCTCCTTATAGTCCTCGTCACGGTGGCCACGAACGTATACCTGTTCGCCGTGATCCCCAAGGGCTTCTTTCCCGAGCAGGATACAGGGCGGATCAGCGGCACTATCCAGGCCGATCAGGACGTCTCCTTCCAGTCGATGAAGGGGAAGCTGACCCGAATCCTCGGCATTATCGCCGGCGACCCCGAAGTCCAGTTCATCGGCGGCTTCACCGGGGGCAGCGGGGGAGGCGGCACGCCGGCCAATATCGGGCGCATGTTCATCTCCCTCAAGCCCTTCAGCAAGCGCAAGGCAAGCTCGACCGAATTTATGGCAAGGCTCCGCAGAAAGCTTGCCGGCGTGCCGGGAGCGCCCACGTACCTCCAGCCCGTGCAGGACATCCGCGTCGGCGGAAGATCGGCCAATGCCATGTACCAATATACGCTCGAGAGCGACAGCCTGGCGGACCTCGTTGCGTGGGCCCCCCGCGTGCTTGGGCGGATCAGGACGCTGCCCGGCCTCGTCGACGTGAGCAGCGACCAGCAGAACAGGGGCCTGGAGGCCCACCTCGCGATCGACCGGAATACCGCCTCCCGGCTCGGCATAACCGCCCACACGATCGACAATACGCTTTACGACGCGTTCGGCCAGAGCCAGGTGGCCATCAGGTACACGCAGCTGAACCAGTACCACGTCATCATGGAGGTTGCGCCGGACTACTGGCAGCGGCCGGAAACGCTCAACGACATTTACGTGCGAAACCAAACAAGCGGAACGATGGTCCCCCTGAGCGCGTTCACGCACTTCGAGCGGACCCCGACGTCGCTCGCCGTGGCCCACCACGGCCAGTTCCCGGCAGTCACCATCTCTTTCAACCTGGCGCCGGGAAAGTCTCTGGGAGACGCGGTAAACGAGGTGGAGGAGGCGACGCGCGAAATGGGCCTGCCGGCGGACATCCGGAGCAACTTCGCGGGTACGGCCCAGGCCTTCCAGGCATCGTTGGCGAACGAGCCGGTTCTCATCCTTACGGCGCTCCTGGCGGTTTACATCGTCCTGGGCATACTCTACGAGAGCTACGTACACCCCATCACCATCCTTTCGACCCTGCCTTCGGCAGGCGTGGGCGCGATGTTTGCCCTAATCATATCGCATAACGATTTGACCGTAATTGCCATCATCGGCATCCTCCTCCTCATCGGCATCGTCAAGAAAAACGGGATCATGATGGTCGATTTCGCCATCGAAACGGAACGGAAGGAAGGGAAGACCCCGGTGGACGCCATCTACCAGGCGTGCCTGCTGCGCTTCAGGCCGATCATGATGACGACGATGGCCGCGCTCCTCGGCGCTCTGCCCCTCGCGCTGGGCAGGGGGGTGGGATCGGAGCTCCGCAGGCCCCTCGGCATATCGATCGCGGGCGGCCTCGTTTTCAGTCAGTTGCTCACGCTCTACACGACGCCGGTCATGTATCTCTTCCTCGACCGCTTCCGTCTGAGGATAAAGCGCGCATGGGGCAGGCGCAGCAATATGATCAGAGAATCTACAGGTGAAATGAGGTGAGTCGGATGAGACTATGGCCCCGGCATATAAAGATGAAGAAAATTGCGGTCGTGTTTTTTGTTGCCCTCGTCCTTGCCGGATGTACGGTCGGGCCGAACTACGTGAGACCGCCCGCGCCGGCATCCGAGACGTTCAAGGAGATGGACGGCTGGACGCAGGCGGCGCCGGCGGACCGGCTGCTGCGCGGCAAGTGGTGGGAGGTATTCAACGATCCTGCGCTGAACAAGCTGGAAGAGCAGGTCGGCATCTCGAACCAGAACGTGCTCGCCGCGGAGGCGCAGTTCCGCCAGGCGGAGGCCCTTGTCCGGGTCGCCAGGTCAGCCTATTTCCCCACCGCGACGATCGGGCCTTCTATCAGCCGCTCTTTCCAGATAACTGCCGGGGGCCCTTCCGTGCCTGTCACTCTCACTACGCTCCCCGTCAACGCGAGCTGGGAGGTTGACCTCTGGGGCCGCGTGCGCCGGCAGGTCGAAGCAAGCAGCGCCAGCGCGCAGGCGTCCGCCGCGGACATAGAAAGCGTGCGCCTCAGCAGCCAGGCGCAGTTGGCCCAGGACTACTTTCAGCTTCGCAGCCTCGACGCGCAGAGCGTGCTCCTGGATCAAACGGTCGAGGCGTACCGGAAGACCCTGGAACTGACGCAGAACAGGTATGACTCCGGCGTGGCGGCGAGGGGGGATGTCCTCCAGGCCGATACACAGCTAAAAACCACCCAAGCCCAGGCGATCGACGTGGGCGTACAGCGGGCTCAGTACGAGCATGCCATCGCCCTGTTAGTCGGCAAGGCGCCGTCCGATCTTTCGCTTCCGCCAATGGCGCTCGACACGCTCCCGCCCGCCATACCCGTAGGAGTGCCCTCGGTCCTTCTGGAGAGAAGGCCCGACATAGCAGCCGCGGAGCGAAGCATGGCCTCGGCAAACGCCCAGATAGGGGTGGCGATAGCCGCCTATTATCCCAGCCTGACATTAAGCGGCGAGGCGGGCTTTCAGAGCCTCGATCTGGCAAAGGTGCTCACGTGGCCGGCCAGGATTGGGGGTTCGGCGCCGGGCTTTCAGAGACCGTGTTCAATGGGGGTCTGCGCAAGGCGCAAACGGAGCAGGCTAGGGCAGCCTATGACGCCGCGGTTGCCTCGTACCGCCAGACGGTGCTGACCGGTTTTCAAGAAGTTGAAGACAACCTCGCGGCCCTGCGCATCCTGGAGCATGAGGCGGACGCCCAGACCCAGGCGGTGGAGCTGGCGGACCAGTCGCTTGCAGTAATGATCAATCAGTACCGGGCGGGGACAGTGGCGTATCTCAACGTCATAACGGCCCAGACAATACTGTTGAGCAACAAGATCGCGGCGCTCAATATCCTGGGGAGGCGGATGTCCGCCGCGGTGCTGCTGATCGAGGCATTGGGGGGCGGATGGGACGTCAGGGAATTGCCGGCGATGTAGGTCCTTCCTTCTTCTGTCGGGCGGCCCACCCGATCCGGCATAAAATCCGGCCTGCAATAGCTCCCGGCGGCGCTGGCTTTTTTAAGCGCTAAAGCGCCTTTTTCCCCTCCCCGAACGCCTTTATGTTCAAGTCGTGGAGCTTCTTGGGCAGAAGGTCCGTCAAGGCGTTCTTCCACATGTCGCCCTTTATCTCGGGGAAGAAATTGGAAAACGCGCCAACGAGCACGACATTGGCCGCCTGGACGTTCCCGAGAGAGAGGGCGATCTCCTGTCCTTTTACGACGTGTACGCGGCCGTCGAAATACTTCCTGAATGCGCCCGGTATGTCCTCAGGGTACTTCATCTGGCCCAGATTGACGGAAGGAGGCAGTATCTTATGGTCATTGACGACGATTTGCGCATCGTCCCGGCAGTGGTTGATGTACCGATACGCCTCTAAGAGGCTCGAAGGCGAGGAGGAAATCTACTTCGCCGTACTTGATGAGGGGAGAATAGACTTTTTTGCCGTACCTGAAATGGGTGGTTACGTCGCCGCCCCTCTGGGCCATGCCGTGGACCTCGCTCTTTTTCACGTCGCAGCCCGCCTCGACAAAGACATGGGCAAGGATGTTGCTCGCGAGGATCGCGCCCTGTCCGCCTACGCCGGAGAGAAGTATGTTCGTGACTTTTTCCATCATCCACCTCACGCCTTTCCGGGAAGAATCGCTTCGAACTTGCATACTTGAGAACAGAGTCCGCAGCCGGGACACTGAAGCCTGTTGATCGAGACGACGCCTTTTCTCTTCTTGCCGTCTTGCGTTTTGCCGGCATGCTCGACCCAGCTTATCGCGGGACAGCCCAGGTCCAGGCAGCCCTTGCACCCCCGACAGACCGAAGCGTCGATCTCATAGAAGGGATGCTCGAACTTCCTTTTCTCCCTCCTGTGGAGCATGCACGGCCCGTTTTTGGTGATGATCACGGAAGCCTCGTCTGCGGCCATCTCTTCCTTCAGGACCTCCAGGGTCTCTTTCACGTTGTAGGGGTCGACCTTTCGTATGCGCTTGACCCCGAGGGCGGACGCCAGTTGCTCGTAGTCGATCATGTTGGCCGGCTCTCCCTTGATCGTGAAGCCTGAGCCGGGGTGCTCCTGGAGCCCGGTCATGCCGGTCGTCCTGTTGTCGCAGATGATCGTAGTCGCGTACCCCTTGTTGTAGACCGTATCGGCTACGGCCGGGATGCCCGCGTGGAGGAACGTAGAGTCCCCGATGACGGCGCAGAGTTTCCCCAGCCCTTCTTTGCCTAAGGCCTTGGACGCCCCGTAGGCGAGGCTCACGCCTGCGCCCATGCAGACGTTGGCGTGCATCGACTCCAGGGGAGGCGCATAGGCGAGGCTGTAGCAGCCGATGTCGCCGAAGACGTAGGCGCCGGTTTTCTTCAGGGCGTAAAAAAGGGCCCTGTGAGAGCACCCCGGGCACAGGTTCGGCGGCCTTTTCGGCATGTCGTCCGGGTTGACCCTCATCTTAGGCTCGCGGTACGCTTTCCCCTTCAGAGATCTCTCGACGATCTCAGGGGTCAGCTCGTACATTGAAGGAACGACGTCCTTGCCGTGGAATATCTTATAGCCGAGGGCCTTGATCTCCGTCTCTAAGAAGGGATCGAGCTCTTCGACGACGATCACTCTCTTCACCTTTTTAAAGAACTCGGCGATCAGCTTTTTCGGCAGCGGCCAGACCATGCCGAGCTTCAGGTAGGAATATTCGGGAAAGACCTCTTTCGTGAACATGTAGGCGGCGCCGGCTGCAATGACGCCTATCCTGGGGTCGTTCAACTCCATCCTGTTGTAGGGGAACTCATCGGCGTACGCCTCCAGTTTTCTCATCCGCTCCTCGACGAACTTCCGCCTCGCCCGGACGAAAACGGGGACCATGGCGCGTTTGGGGATCTCCTTCCGATCGAGTCCCAAAGGCGCACCCGTTTCTTTCCTCTCTTCTTCCTCGACGAGCGAGTCGGCGTGGGAGATCCTCGTGGTCCCCTTCAAGAGGACGGGCGTTTCGAAGCGCTCGCTCATCTCGAAGGCGATCTTGGTGAAGTCCTTGCACTCCTGGGCGTCTCCCGGCTCGAGCATGGGGACCTTGGCGAATCGCGCCCAGTTACGGCTGTCCTGTTCGTTCTGAGAGCTGTGGGCGTAAGGGTCGTCGGCAACGACAACGACGAGACCACCCTTGACGCCCGTGTAGGATAGGGTCATGAAAGGGTCGGAGGCGACGTTCATCCCTACGTGCTTCATACACGCCATGGCCCTGGCGCCGGCGTAGGCGGCGCCCGCCGCCACTTCCAACGCGACCTTCTCGTTTGGAGACCACTCGGCGTAGACTTGCGGATATTTGGCGATCTCGGCGAGTATCTCGCTGGAAGGCGTACCCGGATAGGCGGCCGCCACCGCGACCCCCGCCTCATAAGCGCCCCTTGCTATCGCCTCGTTTCCTTGAAGTACTTTCTTCATCTGCGCCCCCTTCTTTATTTCCTTATCCGAGTTTTGCCCGGCATCGACGCTGTCAACTGCTCTTGGCGTATTTTTCCCGCAGCTTAGTCTTTTCTATCTTGCCGGTCGGGTTTCTAGGCACCTTGTCGAAGATGATGCGATGAGGCCGCTTGTAGCGAGGAAGGTTTTGATCGCAGTATGCACGGATTTCCTCCTCTGTCAGGGCCTCCCCCGCGAGAGGCTCGACCACCGCGCATGCGGCCTCGACGAGGCGGTCGTGGGGAATGCCGATGACCGCGCAGTCGCGGACCTTATGATGCCTCGAGATGACCTCTTCCACTTCGACCGGATAGATGTTCTCTCCGCCGCTGATGACCAAATCTTTTTTCCTGTCCACAAGGTAGATGAAACCCTCTTCGTCGAACCTTCCCAGGTCGCCCGTACGGAGCCACCCTTTCCGGATCGTCGAGGCCGTCAGGTCCGGGTTCTTGTAATACCCCTTCATGACGCCGGCGCCCTTCAAAATGACCTCGCCCACCTCGCCGCGCGCCACATCTTCTCCCGCATCGTCGACTATCCTCGCGTCCCACATCAGGCCCGGTTTCCCTATAGCCCCCACTTTGCTCTCATTTTCCATGCCCAGGTGAACGGGACCGGGCCCCATGCTTTCACTGAGACCGTAGTTGGTATCGTACTCCATGCGAGGGACATATGCTTTCAACTGCCGCACCAGGTTCGCCGGGACCGGTTGTGCGCCCATGTGCGTCAGGCGCCAACTATCGAGGTCGTACCCTTCTATCTTTATTTGCCGCTTATCGCAGGCCTCGATAATGTCCGCAGCCCACGGCACAAGTAAGAATACAACGGATATGCGTTCCTTTGCAATCGTTTCCATGATGATTCCGGGGCTTATCTGCTCGGTAAGAAGCGCGCTGCATCCGCCGACCAGCATGATGCCCAGCATATGGCCGATCGCCACATGGTACATAGGCGGCATCATGAGAAAACGATCGGACTGCGTCAGCCTGTGGTTGGTCGCTTCGGTCAGGGCCGTGCACATGATGCTCTTATGTTGAATAAGCACCGGCTTGGGCGCACCGGTCGTCCCGGAGGTGAAATAAAGGGCGGCCTCCGCTTCGTCTTCCAGCGCGATATCCGGTGCGGCGGCGGCGGCGTTCTCGATGATATCCTCCATGTTCGTCATATGCGCGGCGCCTTTTCCGCCGATAACGACATATGACCTCACCGAGGGCAGATCGCTGCGGAGCAGGGCTATGCGGTCCGCATACTCCTCGTCGAAAATGAAGATTGCCGGTTCGGCCGTTCTCGCGCAAAAGCGGACATCGTCATCTGTAAACCTGAAATTAAGGGGAGTTGCCCATGCACCCGTCGCGAGCGTCCCGAAATATGCCTCCAGCCAGCCCAGAGAATTCCTGCCAAGGATAAACGCCTTTTCTCCCTTTTTGGCGCCCATGGCGAGAAGGCCGTTGGCAAGCCTGTTTGTCCTGTCCGCGAACCGCCCCCAGGTTATCTCCCGCTTCAGCCCAGACGCCGGCCTGATCTCGACAAAGGCAGGCGCCTCCGGTATAAGACGGGCATGCTTCGCGATCACGTCAATGATGTTCATCTACCGGCCCCTCCCCCATTTCCGTTTGTTCTTCGCGCCTTCATGCGCCTTCCCGGGCCCGGAAGCCCGTTTTCGCCCGAAAACGTTCTTTCAACTCGGATTATATCATAAGAACTCCCAAATCTCCTCCCATCCCTTGCAAATCCCATATTGACTACGGGAGAGTAAGAATTTAAAATAATGGCGTGATTCATCAGATAAGAACGCATCCTGATAAAGTGCTGAGGCGGGTTGCCGGCGAGGTAAAGGGCATGACGGAGGAGACGCTCCGGCTGTGCAACGATATGGTGGAGACCATGACCGCGGCCCGCGGGCTCGGGCTGGCCGCAAACCAGATTGGCGTCTTCTTGCGGGTTATTGCCATCGAAACAGGCTCGGAGAAGGAAAGCAGACCGCTCGTTTTCATTAATCCCAGCATAATACGGCTGGAAGGGGATGAAGCGGCCGAAGAAGGGTGTCTGAGCATCCCCGGTTTTTACGAGACGGTGAAAAGGGCGAAAATAGCCGTCGTGAGGGGCAGAGATCCTGACGAGAAGGAGTTCACCTTCGAATGCGAGGGCATACTTGCGCGGGCAGTGCAGCACGAGGTCGATCATCTCAACGGCATCCTTTTCGTCGACCGCCTGAGCCCTGTCAAAAAACAGCTCTTTAAGCGGGAGTACGGAAAAGAAAAGAAATGAACTTGCTCTTTTTCGGCTCCTCGGCCTTCTCCGTCCCCGCTCTCGTCGGGCTCCGGTCCTACATAACCTGCGTCGTCACAAAGAAGACGAAGCCGAAGGGCAGGGGTTACCTGCTCGAAGACAACGAGGTAAAACGAACCGCTCTCTCATACGGCCTTCCCGTCAGGGAGATAGGCTCCTTCAAAGACGAGGAGGCGGCCGGACTTGGCGAGCCGAGCCCGGACCTTCTGGTCGTGGTCTCTTTCGGCCTCATCATCCCGCGGTGGTTCCTCGATCTGGCCCCCATGGGCGCCGTCAACGTCCACCCCTCGCTTCTTCCAAAATACCGCGGTCCTTCCCCCATGCAGTGGGCCATCCGGAACGGGGACGACGTTACGGGCATCACCGTCATCAAAATGAGCGAGCGGATGGACGCGGGCAACATCCTCTACCAGGAAAGGGTCCCTCTCGCGCCCGAGGAGGACGCCTCGACGCTCTCGATCCGTCTTGCGTCGAGAGTCGCGGAGGTCCTTCCGCCCCTGGTCGAGGACGCGCCGGTCAGGGGCATCGGTCATGGGACGCCCCAGAACGACCGGGAGGCGACCTATACGCCCATAATCACGAAGGAGATGGGGCGCATAGACTGGAACATGAGCGCGGCCGAAATCGTCAGGCAGGTGAGGGCCCTCGTGCTCTGGCCGACCGCGTACGCATTTCTCGACCGCAAGATGATAAAAGTCTTCAAGGCGGGGCCGCCCCGTGCGGCGTCCCCCGAAAGGCCCGACCCCGGCAGCGTTATCGCTGTTTCTCCGGAGGGGATAGAAGTTTCCGCAGGCGCCGGTTCGGTCGTCTTGCGGGAGATACAGATGGAGAACAGAAAGAGAATGGCGGCCGTGGACTTTGCCAAGGGTTTCAGGCGACTCTCCGCGAGCGTGTTCACCTGACGCTTCAGACCGTGAAGGGCGACGGGCGATTACCGGGTCTTGAGCGCCCCCCTGAGCGGGCAAGGCCGCCGGAGCCTTCCCGCTCAAAAAAGCCTTGCGGACGCTCGACGCCGCCCTTCGCACCTGCCGATCGCCATTATTTCACGCATTTTGACCCAAAACAGCATTTTTTTGTTGACAGAACCGGTTTCCTCCCTTATCATTCCCCAGGGAGGATTATTACGCGCCGACCATTGTTTTTCGCCGCCCTCGTTTTTTTGCTGCTGAGCGCGTGCGGCAGCGGGTCGAGCACGCCTGTTGCCCGACCGATCGTCATCTATCCTTCTGCTCCTCCCCTTGTGGCGTCCGCCGAGCAACGGCCCCCGGCGACGGCACTCGCGACCGGGGCGCACAGCGCCACGCCCCCGCAGGATAATGGCGAGACGCAGAAAGCCGAGCCGCAAAAAACACCTCAGAAGCGACCCTATACAAAGACGTCGGACAACATCCTGGCAAAACGGAGCTTGCGCGAGCAGGGGGCCGGGCGCCGCAGCCCCGATGAGGATATGTCCCTGTTTCTCAGGCAGGACGGGGCCAATAACGACAATATCGCCTCTTTGCTGACCGATGACTATCTGAAACAGTTTGACATACCCATTGTCTTTAACGACGCGGTTCAATACTTCGTCAAGTATTTCACCACGCAAAAACGGAAAATATTCGCCAACTGGCTGCGGCGATCGAAGCGTTACGTCCCCATGATCAAGGAGATACTCCGATCTCACGGACTGCCGGAAGACCTTATCTATCTGGCGATGATCGAAAGCGGCTTCAACCCCCAAGCGTATTCCTCCATGAAAGCATGCGGACCGTGGCAATTCATTTACGAGACGGGCGGCAGGTACGGCCTACGGGTGAATCATTGGGTCGATGAAAGAAGGGACCCGGAAAAATCGACCGTGGCGGCCACCCTCTACCTGAAGGACCTTTTCAACCAGTTCGGCGGCTGGTACCTGGCTGCCGCGGCTTACAACGCCGGCGAGAAAAGGATCGAAAGGTCCGTAGAAAAGTATGAAACCGCCGATTTCTGGGAGCTCATGAGGTATAACACTCTGCCGAGGGAGACCAGGGAGTATATCCCGAGATTGCTCGCTGCCGCCATTATCGCCAAAGACCCGGAGAGGTTCGGCTTTACCGACATCGACTATGATCAGCCGGTCGGGTTCGTCAGCGAAAAGGCGCCAGGGGGCACGCCGCTGGAGGTCATTGCAAAGGCTGCGTCTACGAACGTAAGCGTTATAAGGGCCCTCAACCCCGAGATCCTGACCGGAATCACGCCGCCCGATGAGGATGATTACACGCTGAAGCTCCCCGAATGGGTCGAAAGGGAGAACTTCCGCGAAGAGTTGACGATAGCCCTTCAAACTGAAAAGAAGGTTCGGGACGCGAAGGCGCACACCATGAAAAGGCGCGAAAGCCTGGCCGCCGTCATGAAAACGTATGACGTCGGCTACAAAGACTTGCTCCTTGTCAATGCATGCGATCAGGAATTGAGGGCCCGGCCCGGCGCCGTCGTCTATATCCCGACGTTCTGCGGCGGGCCGGAAAAGACGGAAGTTGGGCAGGAGAAGCGGCCGGAGGAAAGCAATCCACCTGCAAAGGCGGAATCGGCGCCTCTTGCTCAGGAGCCTGTGAGGGTCGCCCTCGCGGCCACGGCGAAAACAGGAAAACATCATCGGAGCCTGCGTCAAAAAGCGAGTGCGCCGTCAAGGACGGAGACAGGCGACGGTTTTCACATCGTGAAAAAAGGCGAGTGCCTGGCCAGCATATCCGGGCAATACGGCGTCAGCATGGCGACGCTGAGAACGCTAAACAACCTGAAAAGGGACCGGATTCATACGAACATGCGGCTGCGCCTGACAAGCCGCCAGGCCGGGAAGGAGAAACCCGCGCGACCCGCAATCTATCGCGTGGTAAGAAAGCGTCCCGTCCGCATGGTCTCGATGGGTGGGCATAGCGTGAAAAGGCGGACCTTCAAAGCACTGCAAGCGAAGAAGCATGTCGCAAAACGCAGCGCGTCCGCGTCGCAGAAGCTTAAGGCATCTTAGGGCGCAGGCTAAACCTTCAGCACGAGGTTGATCATGTCGCCCCGCGAAAAGCCCATGGCGTGGAAGAATTGCAGAAGATCCCAATCGTTCCAATTGACAAGCGTGTAAATGGTGTCAACGCTGTATTTTCTTAGGTTCTGCACGCATGCGTGCGCGAGCTCCTTGGCGACGCCCCTGTTCTGATAATCGGGGTCGATGCCTATCGTGTCTATCCAGCCGATGTTGTTCGGGACCTTGAATTCCCAGCCGCTCACCTCCCCGAGGATAAAACCTATCACTCTTCCGTCTATCTCGGCAACGAGAGAGGCGTCACGAGGCCTCGACTCCGCCTGCT
The DNA here is from genome assembly GCA_963733345.1 of uncultured delta proteobacterium. Taxonomy (GTDB): domain Bacteria; phylum Desulfobacterota; class Syntrophorhabdia; order Syntrophorhabdales; family WCHB1-27; genus BOG-1155. The sequence goes on along the minus strand of CAVTDX010000025.1, from coordinate 4,449 downwards.
TTACGATCTTTGTCGTCCAATAGTCCCGGCGGGTCTCGCCTAACACCTTCGTGTCGATGTCGACGATAGCGTCCAGGTCGTCCGTCTCCATTACCCTGACGAGGAATTTGTCTAAAAAATTGCTCATGCCTCCTCCCTCCAGCCATTCTATTGGTTGCTTTGTGAATTTTATAACATAACAGCGAGTTCATGGCAAGAAAGATTAGCGTGCGCGGCCGAAGGGTCAGCAGGAGACGGTAGAATCGAGCCGAGCGATCACCCGAAGGAGCTGGGGGAACCTGTCGATGACGAAATCGGCGCGCTCCACGAAACTGCGATCGACCCCGTATCCGTATGTCGCCGCTACAGTGCGCACGCCGGCGGCCCGCCCGGCATCTATGTCATGAAAGCAATCGCCGACGATAACCGTCTCATGCGGCTTTGCGGGGACTCGGTCAAGCAAGTGGAAAACCGGCGCCGGGCTCGGCTTCATCCCGGCGCCTGAGTCTCTTCCGGCCACATACAAAAAATAAGGGAGCAGCTTGAACCGCTCGAGCACCGGCAGGACCAGAGAGGTCGTTCTGTTGGAAAGCACCGCCTTGGCATAAGCGGACATCTTCCCCAGCGTAGCCCTAACGCCGGGGTAGAGCCTTGTGTGAACGGAAAGACGCGCGGCGTAGGCGCCTGCAAACCTTTTCCGGAACTCCCCCCGGTCGGCGGCAAATCTCTCGGGGTCCAGCCTCTTCGCGAGCATATCTTCCCCTCCGCCCATCACCATCCGCGCCTCCTCAACCGAAACAGGGGCGACGTTGCAGGGGAGGACGTCGTTGAGGGCGTCGGCCATGTCGGCCGCAGTGTCGGCAAGGGTGCCGTCGAGGTCGAAAATGATAAGCTTCACGCTCATAGGGACAATAGCTGCCGCCGGCGCTTTTTAGGGAGCATCCGGCGTTCGCCCATAGCATACGAAGAAAGGGATTAAGTTGTCAACGGGCGAAAAATCTCGCAAATCCGTTTTCCTTACTGCAAGCTTGCCCTACCCTCCCCCTCTATGGTAGAGTATTACCCGGCTTTACACGCTTTTCGGACGAATCTAAGTCGCCCGTCGGTTCATCCGCCCCTCGAAGGCGGCCTTAACCTCCAGGCGGGCGCCGGGGCGCGATTTGAGGCCGGTCGCATTTTCAGCAAGGAGAATCGATGCCATCAGCCACTATCATACCTATTGAAGACGAGATGAGGCGGTCCTACCTCGACTACGCCATGAGCACAATCATCGGCAGGGCCCTGCCCGATGCCCGCGACGGCCTGAAGCCGGTTCACCGGAGAATCCTCTTCGCCATGTACGAGCTGAACAACACGCACGACAAGCCCTACAAGAAGTCCGCGCGGGTCGTCGGCGACGTGATAGGCAAATACCATCCCCACGGCGATCAGGCCGTCTATGACGCGATCACAAGGATGGTCCAGGATTTCTCGATGAGATATCCCCTCATCGACGGACAGGGCAACTTCGGCTCCATAGACGGGGACGCGCCCGCTGCCATGAGATATACGGAGGTCAGGCTTTCCAGGATCGCGGAGGAGATCCTCGAGGATATAGAGAAGGATACTGTTGCTTTCAAGCTCAACTACGACGAGTCGCTGAAAGAGCCGGCCGTCATGCCCTCCAGGATCCCGAACCTGCTGGTCAACGGCTCGTCCGGCATTGCGGTCGGCATGGCTACCAATATCCCGCCCCACAACATGACCGAAGTGGTCAACGGCGCCATTGCCTATATCGACAACCCCTCCATCTCCATCGGGGAGCTGATGGAGCGCATCCCAGGCCCCGACTTCCCCACCAGGGCGCTCATCTACGGCAGGAAAGGCATCAGGGACGCATATGAGACCGGAAGAGGCCATATCCTGCTGCGGGCAACGACAAACATAGAAAAAAACAAGAAAGACGGCCGGGAATCGATCATCATCACCCAGCTCCCCTATCAGGTCAACAAGGCGCGCCTCATAGAGGGCATTGTCGAGCTGGTGAACGACAAGAAAATAGAGGGCATTGCGAATATTCGCGACGAATCGAACCGGGAAGGAATCAGGGTCGTGATCGAGCTGAAGAGGAATGAGATCGCCATGCCCATCCTCAATAAGCTTTACAAGCAGACGCAGCTCCAGACTACCTTCGGCATCATCTTCCTTACCATTGTCAATAATCAGCCAAGGTATCTCAACCTGAAGGAGATGATCGCCGAGTTCGTCAACTTCCGGAAGGAAGTGGTGACCAGGAGGTCCGCCTTCGAACTGAACAAGGCGACCGACCGGCGCCACATCCTCGAAGGCCTGAAAATCGCCCTGGACAACATCGATCGGGTGGTCGCCGTCATAAGACAATCGAAGAACACGGAAGAGGCGAGAAACAGCCTCATGAGCGTCTTCCAGCTTTCCGAAAAACAGGCCCAGAGCATCCTCGACATGCGCCTTGCCAGGCTCACTTCCCTGGAGCGCTCAAAGATCCTGGACGAGCTGAAGGCCGTCCAGGAAGAGATCAAGCGCCTAACGGCCATCCTGCAGGACGAGTCGCTCCTCATGGGAGTCATCAAGAAAGAGCTTGAAGAAATCCGTGAGAAATACGGCGACGACAGGCTTACGGAGATCGTCGACGAGCTGCCGGAGATCACCATCGAAGACATGATCAAAGAAGAGGAAGTGGTGGTGACGATCACCTACGGCGGCTACATAAAGAGGACCCCTCTCGACCAGTACAAGCAGCAGCTTCGCGGGGGCAAAGGGAAGATCGGAATTTCCGTCAGGGAAGACGACTTCGTCAACCAACTCTACATCGCCTCGACCCACTCGTTCATCATTCTCTTTACGACCGCGGGCAGGGCGCACATCAGGAAGGTCCACACAATCCCGGAGGCGCAGCTCTCTTCCAGGGGCAGGCCGGTGATCAACCTGATCAAGGCGGAGAAGAACGAGAAGATCACGGCGGTGACCCACGTCAGAGATTTCAGCGAGGAGAAGTTCCTCTTCCTCGCGACGCGGAAGGGGCAGGTGAAGAAGATGAGCCTCGACCTCTTGAAAAACGTGAGGTCGATGGGCATAAAGGCGATCGAGCTGCCCGAGGACGACAGCCTGATGGACGTGCTCCCCCTCGATGCGGGGGCCGAGGTGCTGCTCGCAACTAAGAAGGGCATGGCCATCAGGTTCAGGGAAGAAGATATACGACCCATGGGTAGGACGGCTTACGGCATGAGGGGCATACGCCTCAGAAAGGGCGATGAGCTTGCCTCCGTAGACGTAGTGAGCGCCGACTGCTCGCTCTTCACGGTCACCGAAAAGGGCTTCGGCAAGCGCGTCGGTTGCGCGGAGTATAAGGTCCAGGCACGCGGCGGCATGGGTGTAATAAACGTCAAGTGCGAGAAGAAAAACGGCGAAGTTGTCGGGGTCAAGCGAATCGGCGGGAATGACGAGATCATCATCGTGACGAACACGGGCAGGACGATCAGGTTCAACGCGACGGGCATCCCCGTACACCTCCGCGGCGGCCTGGGCGTGAAGCTGATGGGACTTAAGGACGAAGAGGAAAAGATCAGCGGCGTAGGCGTGATAAGCGAGGAATAAAGACTTCACTGAAAACCAAGAGTCTTTATAGGACGCATAAGACCTCTACGAGCGACGGGACCCATTAAAAAAACTGTTCTGCGCGAAGGGAAAATCAGCATGAACATAGCCGTCGTCGGCGCGGGCGCATGGGGGACCGCCTTCTCCCTTCACCTTGCGGCAGCCGGCCACAAGGTTGTCCTCTGGGTCTATGAACCCGAGCTTGTGCGCCTGCTCAGGGAGACCGGGGAAAATGGCTGCTACCTCCCCGGCTTCCGCCTGCCGGAAGGCGTCGAGTTCACGGACAATCTGCAGGAAGCCGTCGATTCCTCCTCCGACATCGTGATCGCCACGCCGTCCTTTGCCCTTAGACCTACTCTCGGGACCGTAGCGTCCAGCCTCGCCGGCAAGCGCATACTAGTCCTTACCAAAGGCCTTGAGACGGAAACGCTCCTGCGCATGAGTCAGGTCGTTGACGACCTCGCCGGCGCCGAGGCCCTCCTGCGCGGTCCTGTCGGGACCTTCTTTCGCCGCCGAAGCGGCAGCCAGGCAGTTCACCTCAGTCGTGATTGCGGCTTCAGCCGAAAGCCTGGCCCGCTACTTCCAGAAAATGAGCCACAGCGAGCAGTTTCGCGTCTACACGAGCCGAGACGTGGCGGGGGTAGAGTTAGGCGGGTCCCTGAAAAACGTGATGGCTATCGGGGCAGGGATTATCCAGGGACTCGGCCTCGGGCACAATACGCTCGCCGCCTACATCACCCGGGCCCTTGCCGAGATCAAGAGGCTCGGAAAGAAGCTGGGGGGCGAAAGAGACCACATTCATGGGACTTTCGGGATGGGAGACAAGTAGGAGACTGAACCAAAGGCAACAGGACATAT